>NZ_CP051516.1:3048958-3353854 GCF_012689525.1 Paraburkholderia aromaticivorans | reverse complement strand
CCGTCACCTTGATTGCCTGCGCGAAAGCATGCCGGTCGCGCGCGCCGATTGCCGCACCGACCAGCGCTTCGGCGGCGTGCGCGAAACCGTCGAGTCCGTAGGCCATGAAGGTCTGAAAATTGAGCAGCAGCGCGTTGGCGGCGAGCGTGGCATCGCCTTGCTTCGCGCCCAGGTGCGCAAACCAGCCAAACGACGAGAGCAGGCACAAGGTGCGCACGAAGATATCGCGATTGAGCACCACGAGCCGCTTGAGCGCCGCCGCGTCGAACAAGGCGGCGCGGTTTAGCGCAGGCAGGCCGCGCGGCCTGCCGTGCCATAGCAGGGCGGCGCCGAGCACGAAACCGAGCGCGTCGGCGGTGGCCGTGGCCGCGCCGATCCCGGCCACGCCCCAACCGAAGCCGTACACATAGAACAGCACGGCCACGATGTTCACGCCGTTGATGAACACCTGCGAGAGCAGCGCGAGGCGCACCTGCTGCGTGCCGAGCAGCCAGCCGAGCACGACGTAATTGCCGAGGGCGAGCGGGGCCGCCCAGATGCGCGCGTGACAGTAAAGCCGCGCGTTGCGCTGCACCGCGTCGCTGCCGCCGATCACGCGTAATGCGTAATCGATCAGCGGCATTTGCAGCGCCAGCACCACGGCACCGATCGCGGCCGCCAGCAACAGCGCGCGTACGACGTTGTTGCGCAACTCGGCGCGGTCGTCCGCACCGTGCGATTGCGCGACCAGACCGGTCGTGCCCATGCGCAGGAAGCCGAAGCCCCAGAACACGAAGTTGAAGAACAGGCCGCCGAGCGCCACGCCGCCGAGATATGACGCGCCGTCCAGATGGCCCGCGACGGCGGTGTCGACCGCGCCGAGAATCGGCTGCGTCAGATTGGCGAGAACGATCGGAAACGCCAGCGCCAGCACCCGGCGGTGCCAGTGTACGGGGACGGCCGGTGCCGCTGCCGACGTGTCCGCATCGCGCGCGGCCTCGCTCAACTGCGTTCCTGCACGCACACCCAGGGCGAGACGACGACGGCCCAGAGATCCGGGTCGCGCGCGGCGAAGTCGGCGGCGGTTTCCGCCTGCACGCGCTCGACGAGCCCGGAGGACAGCCATTGCGTGACCTGCGTGGTGTCGTCGCCGGCGATGGCTTCGGCAACGCTCACCAGATCGAGGTCGCGCGCGACGCGCAGCAAGATGCCGCGCGCGAAGAAACGTTCGAGTTCGGTCCAGCCGATCTTGGCGGTTTCGGCGAGCAGCTTGGCGTACAGCGGGCTATGGGTGGCGTCGTTGGAAGTCATCGTAAGCGGGTTCCGGCGGGGCCGTTACTATAAACCATCGGCGCGGGTCGCCAGCGCGGCGCGCGTTCCGGTAGGCTATGGGTCCTTCGAAATTCATTCTGAACCTTCATGTCACTGGATTCAACGGCGCCGGCTTCGGGCGCGCAAGCTCATGTCGTGACCGACGCCGCGCTCACGCGCGCCGAGGTGGAGCGACTCATCGCGGCAAACCTCACCGGCAATAAGGCGCCGCTTCATTTCACCGACTGCGATTTTGAAGGCGTCGACCTGTCGCGACTCGATCTGCGCGGCGCCGAGTTTCACCGTTGCACGATCGTCGAGACGTCGTTTTTTGGCGCGACGCTCGCGCATACCCGCTGGGTCCGTTGCCGTGGCCGCCAAGCGGATTTCGCATCGGCTGACCTGGTGGACGCGGCGTTTCAGTCGAGCGACCTGAACAACACCAGTTGGCGGCGCGCCAAGCTCGCGTCGGCGTCGTTTCATAGCTGCAAGCTGACCGGCGCCAATTTCGAAGCATGCACGGCGCTGGGTTTGAGCTTCGTCGAAACGCTGCTGGTCGGCGCACATCTGCGCGGCCTGTCATTTCGCAAAGCCACCCTGCAACAGCTGGATTTCTCCGATGCCGATCTTGCCGGCGTCGACTTCCGTGAAGCGATCTTCGACGGCGGCAGCCTGAAGGATGCCCATTTGAAGGGCGCGCGTTTCGACGGCGCGGACCTGCGCGAAGCGGACCTCAGCGGCGTGCGGCTCGTGGACGCGGCGCTCTTCAAGGGCGCGACGATCTCGCATGCCCAGGCGGCCGTGCTCGTCACCGAGCTGGGTTTGCGGGTCATGTGAGCGCGCGTTTCAGCTGGCCGATTTTAGCCATTCGGCCAGCTTGAACGATTGGATGCCGATGCTTATCATTCGATTGGTCGAATCAATTAAGCCGTTGGATTTTTAGTGCCGCAATTTGTCGGCGGATTTAAATCTTTTTAATATTTTCGCCATTTGCGAATTTCTTGTGAAGAAACCAGCTACTTTAATTAAGTCGGTCAATATCGGTTAATAATGCGAAAGAGTGCGGTGGCGCACTAAAGCTACGCAGTACGTAAAGCGTCCGAATCATGCTGGATCGGTTAGCGGAAATCGGCCAGCGGCCTTTCCTCAGGCTTTTCCGGCCGAGTTCAGGCAGATCCCTTGCCTTGCGCGGTCCGGCGGGCAATATCAGGTTTCGTGTCGCGCCATTTAAAGCGTTTCATGTTGAAACGGCGGGCGCATTTAGCCTGTTTATTTCCGACTTTCCCGGTTCACGTGAGGCGGAATCCGTACGCCGCATCACACTGACTGTGAAATTAATATATTGCGCTTGTAAAAGCGGATTGTTAGATTTCGTTCTGGCGCATGGTGAACCGGTCCTTTGCCGATATGCGCCGAACCCCCGTTAGCCCGGCCTCGTGCCGGGCTTTTTTTTCGCCGCGCAACGTCCGGGTCACCGCCGATTCATATGTGCAGTGGATCATGAAAACTTACTTTTTCTTCCCCGAGCATGACCGCGCTAATCATTTTTCTCGGCATCTGCCCGGTCGCGCTCGACGTGCTGGTCGCTTTTGCCGCGCGCATCGATCCGCGCTCAGGACGCCGGCGCCGCCGCTCGTCCGGTCGGCGGTGCGCGTGGCGTCGTCGTTATTGCTTGCAGCGAACCACCATCGACCGGTTCTTCACGTTCGCACCGAAAATGCCGCCGACGGTTCCACCCGAGGTCGCGCCGTTGTCGACGTCTTTCGATACCACGTCGTAGCCGTAGTTGCCGCAGACTTCGCCCGCGCGTTTGTAGCACTCGGCCCAGCTCGAACTTGCGTCGCTGCCGCTGCAGTTGATCGCAAAGCCGGTGTCGCCGCTCGGCAGGTAGGTCATGGTGGTGGTGCTGGAGCAGCCGCCGAGGCTGCCGAGCGTCAGCAGGCCGAGACCGATCGCCGCAGCCGTCGCGACGGACGCAAATGCGCTCTTCATACAGATTCCTTACAGATAGACGGAGGAAGACGTGACGCGAAGCCACGTCGTGTCCTGATTGAGCGTTTTATAACACGCCGGGTTCCCTCGGCCGCAGTTGCAGGGCGCGTGCCCGGCAATGGACGGCGTAAGCGGCGGGACAGTACGCGGACGGCACAGGCCGGACCGTGGGCGCCCGCTGGCGACAGCCAGTGCCACTCCCCAGCCAGCCTCTAGCGGGGCGGCAGAGCCCGCGACGGATCGATTGAACGGCCCTGATAGCGCAGTTCGAAGTGCAGCATCACGCGGTCGGTATCGGTGTCGCCCATCTCGGCAATTTTCTCGCCGCGCGTGACCGACTGGCCTTCCTTCACCAGCAGCGCGCGGTTGTGCGCGTAGGCGGTCAGATACTCGGCGTTGTGCTTGAGAATCAGCAGATTGCCGTAGCCGCGTAAGCCGTTGCCGGCGTACACGACCGTGCCGGGCGCCGCGGCGACGACGGGCGTGCCCGCTGCCGACGAGATATCGATGCCCTTCGAATTGCCGCCGTCGAAACGCCGGATGACCGTGCCGTCGGCCGGCCATACCAGCGAGATCGTCGAAGCCGGCGCGGCGGACGGCGCGCTATCGGTCGGCGCCGGGCGCGGTGTGGCCGAAGCGCTGCCGCTTCCGCTGCTGCGTACCGCGCCGCTGGTCGATGCCGCGCCGCCCGGCGGCGCGACGCGCAGCACCTGGCCGACCTCGATGCTGTCCGGATTGTTCAGATTGTTCCACCGCACGATACTTTGCACCGATTGCCGGCTACTGCGCGCGATCTTCGACAGCGTATCGCCCCGTTCCACCCGATAAAAGCCCGGCCCCACCGGCGCCGACCCGCACGCGGCGAGCAGTGCCACCAACGACGCGCAGGCGAGCCGTTTCATCATTCTTGTTGGGTTAACCATTGGACCTCGCAAAGCGCTGCCGCGCGCCGATCCCGATCACGCGGCAGGTAGATACAAAGCGCTCGATTCTAACGGTTTTGCGCTGCAACACGCGAAAAGCGGGCAGCGCGGCAGGCTCGCACGGCGTGGGGTGCGGCGAAATGCAGCGAAATTCGCCTTAAATCCGGCCACGCCGCTCTGTCTGGAATCCCGGCAATCAACCCAGCCTGGTCACGCTGATGCGCAGCGCGGCGACCTCGGTCTGCCCCGCTTCGAGCCAGCGCAGACCCATGCCGTTGTGGATCGCGTCCGGCAGTCCGAGCCACGGTTCGACACAGTAGAAGTCCGACTCCGCGGCTTCGGTCCACGTGGTCACGGCGTACCAGGGCACCGAGCCCGGCCGTTGCAGGTCGATGGTGACGAGCCGGTCGAGACCCGGCGCGATGAGCCGCACCGGTTGATCCGGCGTGCCGACGAGGCAATGGAAGCGGTCATGGATGCGCGCCTCGTCGAGCGTATAGCGCGCTTCGCCGGGCTCGGCTGCGCTGATCGAACCGTCCTCCTGCTGATAGCACCGTTGCGTGCGCGGCAGCTCCAGCGAGGTTTCGCCACGCTGCGTGTGCGGCAGCGTGAAGTAGAAGTGATGGCCGGCGTAGTAGGGCAGGCGCGTATCGCCGGTATTGGTGGTGGTGAACGTGACGTCGAGCGTGTGCGCATCGACGAGGTTGTAGGCGGCCTCGAAACGGAAGCCGAATGGATAGCCGCCGCGGGTTGCCTCGCTGTCGGTCAGGATCAAGCGCAGGCCGGCGCCGTGCACGTCGGCGTGGGCTTCGAACGGCAGGTCGCGGGCGAAGCCGTGCATCGGCAGTTCGCGCACCGTGCCCTGAGCGTCACGCCAATAACCGATCTTGCCGTCGAGCCGATGCCGGCCGAGAAACGGGAACAGCAACGGGTTGCCGCCGCGAATCCGCGCCGGCTGGCTCCAGTCGGCATGCTCCGGCCAACGGATGACTTCTTCGCCGTCGATCGTCCACGACATCAGTCGGCCGCCGGCTTGCGGCGCGAAACGGAGCACGGAGGCGTCCTGGGCGATCTCGAGAATGTCCTGTTGCGGGGAGAGGGGCATGGTCGATGGATTGATGAGTAGAAGGTTGAAGGCAGAGACAAGGTAGCCCGGAGGCGGCGGCATCCCGACGTGCGAGCGTCGGAATTTGCCACGCGGCGCCACGCGAGAGAATGATTTTGCGCTGCTTTCCGCTACGGGGAAACCCTTCTGGGGAAATTGCGGGTGTCGCCGCGAGGCCATCCTTGCTGATAATTCGTCTGACTGCCCGGTAACTTCGACGACCGGGCGAGACTGCCTCAGGAGGCTGTATGGATCTCGCAATGGCAATGGCTGTCACTTTGTTCGGCATGTTCGCGGCAAGCACGGTCTACTTCTTTTACAAGCTCGAACGCTGATCCGGGCATCTCGCATCGTCTTGCTCAGCTCGTCAAAGGCATCCCGTCCGCTGGACGATTCTTCTGCCGGGCACCACGCAGTTCGCTTCGCGTCATTCTGCTGATCCCAGAGGGCGGCCATTCACGGCGGCCCGCTTCTTTTTCTGTGGCGTAACAACGGTTTCGAGTTGTGACGCAACGCACAATATTTCCCCGAATGCGGTTCAAACGCTTGGCGCTGACATTGCAGCCAGGCATAATCGGTGCGCTTTGAGGCGCCCGTGGATTCCTTATCCGGCGCGCTTGTCCCCGACATTTTCCTTACAAGGACGCCCGCGTGAACCTGTCGTTTCTCATTTTCCTGAGCGTGCTGCAAGGCGTCACCGAACTGTTTCCGGTGAGCAGCCTCGGCCATACGTTGCTCGTACCCGCACTGTTCGGTATGCATATCGACAAACACGCGCCGCAATTGCTGCCGTTCCTCGTCGCGTTGCATCTCGGCACGGCGCTCGCGCTGCTGTGGTACTTCCGCAAACGCTGGTGCGCGCTGGTACGCGGCTTCTTCGCGTCGTTCGGCGGCCGCCGCAACGACGACGCGCACATGATGTGGGCACTCATCATCGGCACGATTCCGGCGGGTCTGGTCGGACTGCTGCTGGAAAAGCGGCTCGAGCGGCTTTTCCACGACCTGCGGATCGTCGCGATCGCGCTGATCGTCAACGGCGTACTGCTGTGGTTCGGCGATCGCCTGCAGCGCTCGCGTGCGCATCAGGCACCGGAGAAGCTGAGTTTCGGCCAGGCGTTTTTTGTCGGTCTCGCGCAGATCGGCGCGTTGATTCCGGGTTTCTCGCGCAGTGGTCTGACGATGATCGCCGGCAATGCGGCCGGCCTGACGGCGGAGAAGTCGGCGGAATTCTCGTTCCTGCTCGGTACGCCGATCATCTTCGCGGCCGGCGTGCTCGAGTTGCCGAAGCTGTTCCATGCGCCGGGCCAACTCGCCGACGCGTTGCTCGGCGGCGTGCTGACCGCGATCGCCGCCTATCTCAGCGTGCGTTTCCTGATGCGCTATTTCGAAGGCCGCGGACGTCTGGCGTCGTTCGGCGTGTATTGCGTGATCGCCGGTATCGTGTTCCTCGGCTGGTTCATGCTGCATCCGCAACCGGTCTGATTGCGTTCGCCATGTCCGTTAGCGTGTGCTGGCGGGCAGGGGACGATCGGTTATAATCCGGGCCCGGCTCAACTTGCCGGGCCCGTTTGTTTCGTGACTCGCGGCGGCCGGTGTGACGCGCAGATCGTGGGCCAGCAGCCGGCGTATATTTCACGTCTGCGGCATGGTCAGTTAGAATTTCGGTATTCCGCGAACCCTGTGGCTTGCAGAAGCACAGGTTCCAATAGCCGAAAGCAGGTTCTCATTGCGGGCGATGCACGTTGTACAGGGTGGCATCGCCTCACTTCAATACGGCAGTAGCTCAGCTGGATAGAGCATCGGCCTTCTAAGCCGAGGGTGGGGGGTTCGAGTCCCTCCTGCCGTACTTCTCATGTTGGCGAGCGCGCTCGCCGCGCAACGCGGCGAGAGTCGCGGATCGCTTCCGCCGCGCTACGCGCGACTGTCACTCCGCCGGTTTCACATCAATCGAGTCGACGCGGTTCGGATAGAACGCCAGATGTTGCGCGATCTCCTTCACCGCCGCATACGGCGACTCATAAGTCCACACCGCATTGACTGTCTTTTCGCCGCCTGACGGAATGCTGTAGTACGCGCAATCGCCCTTGTACGGGCAATAGGTCGCGTGATCGGTGCGCTCCAGCAGCGTCATCTCGACATCGTTGCGCGGAATGTAATACACCGCCGGATAGGACGCTTCGCGCAGCACGAGCGCCTTGGCGGTATCCGCGATCACCTTGCCGGCGACGGTCACGACCACGCGTGCTTTGGCGGGTTCGACCGTGATCGGATGGTCGGGACCGGGCACCTTGATGGTTTTTTCAGTCATGCTGTCGAACTCCTGAATGTGGGCAAGCCTGCAGCGCGTTGCGAAAGGTATCGAGCCACGATCGACGAGACGATCGCGTCCTGGGTCGAAGCATACGCCGCTCATGAAAACGCGTCGGACTCGGCGTTCACGGGACGGCCGTAAAAAAGGGCAGCCGAAGCTGCCCTGTCAAAGTCTCACCCTCAGGTGGACTGCTGCTTACCGCTTAACGTCGTCCGTCTGAAATCGAATGCCTTCTGCCCTTCGCTCAGGGCTTGATGTTCAATGCGGCCGTGAGGTCGCCCATCGGCTTGCTGCCGTTGCTCACCAGCGCGGCGTCGCGCGCCGCGATACCCGGCAGCGTCGGCAGCGAGAAGCGGTGCGTGATGAAGCGCAGGATCGACGTGGTGTCGTACTGCGTGTGATCGACGTAACCCTTCTTCGCATACGGCGAGATGATCAGCGCCGGAATACGCGTGCCCGGACCCCAGCGGTCGGCCTTCGGCGGCGACACGTGATCCCAGAAGCCGCCGTTCTCGTCGTACGTCACGACCACCACCATGTTGTTCCACTGCGGGCTCTTCTGCAGATGCGAGATCAGGTCCGCGATGTGCTGGTCGCCCGACGCCACATCGGTGTAGCCCGCGTGTTCGTTCAGGTTGCCTTGCGGCTTGTAGAACGACACTTGCGGCAGCGTGCCGTTGTCGATCGCCTTGATGAACTCCGAGCCGGCCAGACCGCCGTCGAGCAAATGCTGCGAACGGTTCGCCGTGCCCGGCGCGAGGTCGGCGAAGTAGTTGAACGGCTGGTGATGCGGCTGGAAGTTCGGCGCCGTCAGATTCGCGCCGTAAATCACATTCGACGTCCCGTTTTGCGCCGCCGACACCGCCGCGCCCCACGCGCCGCCGTACCATGCCCACGACACCTTCGCGTTGTTCAGCAGATCGCCGATGTGCTGCTGCGACTGCGCCGGCAGGGTAGTGGCCTGGGTCGGGTCGGCGAAATTCGCGTCGCCGCCGCTCGCCGCCTTGTTGCCGCTCGGCTGATACGGCGGCTGCATCGTGTTGATCGCGTAGAAATCAGGCGTGAGGTTGCCGGAATTCACGTATTTGGGCGGTCCGCTCAGCGCCGAAGCCGGCGAGTTGGATGCGAGCTTGAGCGTGACACCGTCGCTTTCCACCGACGCGATCGAGCCGGCCGCCACGCTCTTGTCCGCGTTCGGATAAGTCGGCGTGCACGCGCACACCAGCCACTGGTGGTTCAGGAACGAGCCGCCGAATGCGCCCATGAAGAAGTTGTCGGCGAGCGTGTATTGCTGGGCGATCTTCCACAGCGGCAGCTTGTCGGCGTCGAGCGTGTAATGGCCCATTATGAGGCCGCCCGAATCCGCCCAGGCGGCGAACTTGTCGTTCTTGCCGCCGTTGATCTGCATCTGGTTCTCGTAGAAGCGGTGATACAGGTCGCGCGTCGTCGCCGTGATCGGCGTGTTGAAACCCTTCGGGTCGTCGATGGCGAACGGGCTGTTCGGCAGATTCGCCGTCATGGCCTGTGTGATCACCGGCGTCACGCCGGTTTGCGTCAGGCCGTTCCACACCTGCGGCAGCGTCGCGAGCGACGTGCCGTTGCGGTCCATCTGCGTGGCGCTCGCCGCCGTCACGTTCTGCAGACCGTTGGCGCCCGGGAAGTTGCCGTACAGGTTGTCGAAGCTGCGGTTTTCCGCGTAGATCACCACGACGTTCTTGATCGACGTGATGTCCGGTTCGTTGACTTTGTCACCGCCGCAGGCATACAGGCTCAACGCTGCTGCGATCGCGATAGGCGTCGCGCAGATCAGTTTCTTGTTCATTTGATGTGGTTTCTCTCTCTCGCGTTGGGGACGGGCCATCTGAACTCCTTACACGGATGACCGCGGGCGAAAGTTTGGCAAGGCAATTTGACAGAAAGATGTAATTAATTACGAATCACTTCTGATTGAAAACTATCGTCGGCTATATGTCATTTAAACGACATGCGGATGAAATACGCTCGCGGACTTCACTATCGCAAACTCACATCTTTCATATGCGGCCAGGTCTGACGGGGATTCGGAAAATAATGGCTCGGGTCGAGGCGCGGCATGACGCCGGGCTCGCAGCGAAGCGCATGCGGCAAGCGACAGCGTTCGCGCTGACGGCCATGACCTTGACGCTTGCCGTGTGCGATGCGGGTGCGCCGGGCACGGGTGCCGTCGCGAGTGCCGCGGCGAGCACGGGCGCTGGCGTGTCGCCTTCGTCCGTGCCGTCGGCGACGTCGGTTGTGCAAGTCGGCGCTCATGAAACGGGCCAGTCCCGTGCGCAAGTCTACGAATCCGTGCGGCAGATGACGGCGCTCGGCAAGCAGCTTTTTTTCGACGCGTCGCTCTCCGGTTCGGGCAAGCTCGCTTGCGCGTCGTGTCACAGTCCGGAGCATGGGTTCTCGCCGGCCAATGCGTTGTCGGTGCAACTGGGCGGCAACGATATGCACCGTACCGGCATGCGCGCCGCGCCGACGTTGAAGTATCTGCAGTCGGTGCCGGCGTTCGCCGAGCACTATCACGAGTCGGACGACGAAGGCGACGAAAGCGTGGATGCGGGACCGACCGGCGGCCTGACCTGGGATGGCCGCGTCGACCGAGGCGGCGACCAGGCGCGCATTCCGCTGCTGTCGTCGTTCGAAATGGGCAGCACGCCGGCCAAAGTCACGGCGGCAGTCAAGGCCGCGCCATACGCCGACGCTTTCCGCGCGGCCTTCGGCGCACAGATTTTCGATAGCGACGACGCCACCTTCAAAGCCGTGCTGCAAGCGCTCGAAACCTTCGAGCAGACGCCGGAAACGTTCTATCCGTACACCAGCAAATACGACGCCTATCTGGCGGGCAAGGCGCAGCTGACGCAAGCCGAACTGCGCGGCCTGCAACTCTTCAATGACGAGAAAAAAGGCAATTGCGCGAGCTGTCACATCAGCCAGCGCACCATGGACGGCGCGCCGCCGCAGTTCAGCGATTTCGGTTTGATCGCGATCGGCGTGCCGCGCAATCGCGCGCTGTCCGTGAATCGCGATCCGCATTTCTACGACCTGGGCGCCTGCGGCCCGGAGCGCACCGATCTGAAGGGCCGCGCCGAGTTTTGCGGCATCTTCCGCACACCGACGCTGCGCAATGTGGCGCTGAAGAAAAGCTTCTTCCACAACGGCATCTACCATTCGCTCGATCAGGTAGTGCGCTTTTATGCCCAGCGCGACACGAACCCGGAGAAGTTCTATCCGGTGGCGAAAGGCAAAGTGCGGAAGTTCGACGATCTGCCTCAGCAGTACTGGGCTAATCTGAATACCGATCCGCCGTTCGACCGCAAGCCGGGTGACAAGCCGGCGCTCGACGAGGCGGAAATCAAGGACGTGGTCGCGTTTCTGAAGACGCTGACGGACGGGTATAAGGCGGGAAGCGGGGCGGCCGATTCAGTGGCCGCGAAGTGATGCAGGTGATGCGATGGCGGCTGGCGTAGCCGGTCGCTCAGGCCAGCATTAGTTGCCGGCGCTCGCCAGCATGTAATAGCAGCTGGCGAGCAGCAGAGCGAAGGAGAGCAACACGCAGGCGATGCCGACGCGCGTCAGCAGATTGGGCCAGCGGGCGTGAGGCAAGGCTTCCATCCGCACGACGCGCCGCGCGAGTCCGGGATCGCGGCTGATCGCAACCGGCACGAGCGCGACGCACAGCAGCGCAAGCGCGATAGCAATGGTTTCGAGGGCGGCGAGGGTGTGCATGGCGGGACGTCTTCAGATTCTGATTGGCGCGGAGGCGCAACTAATCAATCTTAAGAAAACGTCTTGGTGCCAGGAATCGGAGCCGTCCTAAAATTAGGGGCGCTTACTATGTCCGCTGGCGCCTGATTCTGGGAATGAGGCGCGTCGTGTGCCAAGGCTGGCGCTCGTTCGTCCACTTCGGCACGCGGCCGTTTCTCGCGGTCCCTTCGAGGGGGGCATGCTATGCTTTTGGGGTCCAGATCACGAGGCGCCATGCGCGCTCGAGACCGCCGAACACTTCCGAGGAGAACCCTTCATGTCGATGCGAACCCGTGTCCTGTCTCAACTGATCGCCGCTAGCCTGTTGCTGGGTGCTGCGATCGGCGCGCAAGCTGCGAATCTTGGTTTTCTGAACGACACGCCGATTAGCTACATGAAGCAACGCGACATCGACTCCGTCAAAAAGGCGGTCTTCTCCGCGCTGAACGACAAGCAGGACGGCGAAACCGCGAACTGGGTCAACGAAGGCACGGGCAATAGCGTGAAGATCGACGCCGCGATCACCATGGCCAGCACGGCCAAAGAGGGCGATCGCACGTGCCGCGACCTCGGCGTCGTGCTGCGTGCCAAGGGGCAATCGATGAACCTGCGCCCGCAGTTCTGCAAGCAGGGTAGCGGCACCTGGCAATTGCAGAAAAAGCACTGAGCATGCAGGCCTTGATGACGGCACGCGCCGGTTGGCAACCGACGCGGCTCGAAGCCGCGCGCGTGCGTGTCGATGGATCTTTGCATTGGCTTGACGCGGTGCGGCGATGAGCACACGGGTTATCTCGTGCGGCATCGTCTTGCTTGACCCGGACGGCCGCGTGCTGCTCGCACATGCCACCGAAACGTCGCACTGGGACATTCCAAAAGGACACGGCGAAGAAGGCGAGGCGCCGCATGTCACGGCGCTGCGCGAGATGGTCGAGGAGACCGGTATCGCCATCGAACCCGAGCGTCTGAAAGACCTCGGCCTGTTCGTCTATCGGCGCGACAAGGATCTGCATCTGTTCGGCGCGCGTGCCACCGTCGATGAACTCGATCTGAGCGTGTGCACCTGCACGTCGCTCTTTCCACGCCGCTCCGACGGCACGCTGATTCCCGAAATGGATGCCTACCGCTGGGCCGCGCCCGACGAAGTGGACAAGTATGCGAGCCGCAGTCTCACGCGGCTCTTTCAGACCACGCTGTCGCTCGTGGAACTGCATCGGTCGCTGTAGCGGCGAGGCGGCCGGCGGCTGCGTGAACCGCTTGCCTCACGGTTCAGTCGAGCGCGCGGTCGTTCGGATGCGCGAACAGGTTGCGGTTCTGCTCCGACAGCGGAAAATTCAGATTGATGCCGTGCGGCGGGATGGGTTGCGTGAACCACTGCTTGTACAGACGCTCCGCTTCGCCGGACGTCTGGCCGCGCGTGATCACGCCGTTGACGAGCGCGCGGAACGGTTCGTCGCCTTTGCGGAACATGCATGCATAGACTTCGTAGCCCAGCGGCGTGCCGGTCACCACGAAATCGTCGGGACGCGGATCGGTCGATTTGAATCCATACACGATCGGCTCGTCCATCACGAAGGCCACGGCGCGGCCGTCCTTGAGCGTGTTAAAGGCCTCGGAATGATCGCGCGCGCTGGTGATGCGCATGTTCAGGAGCTTGTCGGTGTTCAGGCGGCGCAGCAGGCGTTCATCCGAGGTACCCGCGGTCGTCACGACCGCTTTGCCGGCCAGATCCTGAAAATCCGTGATGCCGGCGTTCTTGCGCGCGATCATGCGCACCGCATACTGGAAAAAACTGTTCGAGAACGCGGCCACGTTTTCGCGTTCCACCGTGTGAGTGGTCGAGCCGCATTCCAGATCGATCTGGTTATTCAGCAGCATCGGCGTACGGTTCGACGAGGTCACCGTGATCTCGTGCACCTTCAGTTGCGGCATGCCGAGCGTCTTCTTGATCTCTTCGACGATCTGCAGCGCGATGGTCTGCGAGTAGCCGACCGTGCCCTTGCCGTCGAAGTAGGAGAAAGGAATCGACGCTTCACGCACGCCGAGCACGACCACGCCGTCGTCGTGAATTTTCTTCAGCGTGCCAGTGAGTTCGTCCGTTTGAGCGGAGCAGGCGAGCGACGCCGCGCCGAAGGTAGTCAGCGCCACGAGCACGCAACGCGCGCCATGGACGAAACGCGCGGCATGCGCCGTGTGCCCCGTCGTGTGCCGGGTACTCGCCCTGCGGCGGCCTGCAACTTTCATCGGACCTCCCGGACTGGCGTTTGCGGATGCCGCGCCGTCACTGTCGATGGAACATGGTGCAACAAAACGGCGTGCATCTTTCGATCAAGACGCACGCCGTATCCAACTTCAGATGCGCTGCAAAAGGGTGCGTTCCAGCTTACGCCGGCTTGCCCCAACTGTCGCGCAGACTGACGATGCGATTGAATACGGGCTTACCCGGCTTCGAATCGACGCGGTCGGCGACGAAATAGCCGTGACGCTCGAACTGATAGCGTTGTTCCGGCAGGGCTTCACGTGCGCCCGGCTCAAGGTAGGCGTTGACCACGCGCTTCGAATTTGGATTCAGCGCTTCGAGGAAATCGCGGCCGCCGGCGTCCGGTTGCGGTTCCTTGAACAGGCGGTCGTAGATGCGCACTTCGGCCGGGCAGGCGGTTGCCGTGCTGACCCAGTGGATGTTGCCCTTGACCTTGTAGTTGTTCGCGCCTTCGGTGCCCGATTTGCTGTCCGGGAAGTAGTTGCAATGGACCGCGACGATGTTGCCGTTCTCGTCCTTGTCCGCGCCGACGCATTCGATCACGTAGCCGTAGCGCAGGCGCACCTTGTTGCCCGGGAACAGGCGGAAGTAGCCCTTCGGCGGCGTTTCGTTGTAGTCGTCGCGTTCGATCCACAGTTCGCGCGAAATCGGAAACTCCCGCAGGCCCATTTCCGGATGATGCGGGTGGACCGGCGCATTGCACGGCTCGCTCACGCCTTCGGGGAAGTTGTCGATGATCAGCTTGACCGGATCGAGCACGGCGGCCGTGCGCGGCGCCTTGTTGTCCAGATCGTCGCGCAGCGCACCTTCGAACACGCTCATGTCGATCCACGAATCGACCTTGGTCACGCCGATGCGCTCGCAGAACAGCTGGATCGCTTCCGGCGTGAAGCCGCGCCGGCGCACGCCGACGATGGTCGGCATACGCGGATCGTCCCAGCCTTCCACGTGGCCTTCGGTCACCAGTTGCAGCAGCTTTCGCTTGCTGGTGATCGCGTAGGTCAGGTTCAGGCGCGAGAATTCGATTTGCTGCGGCAGCGGGCGCGTGAAAATGCCGGCCTCGGCGAGTTCATTGAGAATCCAGTCGTACAACGGACGATGGTCTTCGAACTCCAGCGTGCACAGAGAGTGCGTGATGTTTTCCAGCGCGTCCGAGATGCAGTGCGTGTAGTCGTACATCGGGTACACGCACCATGTGTCGCCGGTACGGTAGTGATGCGCGAAACGGATCCGGTAGATGACCGGATCGCGCATATTGAAGTTCGGCGACGACATGTCGATCTTCGCGCGCAGTACGTGCTCGCCTTCCTTGAACTCGCCGGCCTTCATGCGGCGGAACAGGTCGAGATTCTCCTGCACCGAACGCTCGCGGAAGCGCGACGGCGTGCCCACTTCCGTGGCCGAGCCGCGGTTCGCGCGCATTTCTTCGGCCGACTGGCTGTCCACGTAGGCCTTGCCGCGTTCGATCAGCAGTTCGGCGAATTCGTACAGCTTGTCGTAGTAGTCGCTCGCGTAGTAGAGCTCGGCCTTGCCGCCTTTTTCCCACTCGAAGCCGAGCCAGCGCACGGCGTCGATGATCGAGTCGACGTATTCGACGCTTTCCTTTTCCGGGTTGGTGTCGTCTAAGCGCAGATGGCACACGCCGCCGTAGCTACGCGCCACGCCGAAGTTCAGGCAGATGCTCTTGGCGTGACCGATATGCAGATAACCGTTCGGCTCGGGCGGAAAGCGCGTTTCGACGCGCTGGCCCCACTTGCCGGTGCGGTTGTCGTCGTCAATGATGTTGCGGATGAAATTGGATGCCGCTGGCGCGTCGTTGCGTTCGGTATTCATGCGAGAAGGTGAAAGTCTGTCGGGGGCGCGCAATGCGTCCTCTTATCCGACAATTCTACCTGACGAGTCCCGTCGCGGAAGGCGAGTGCGGCGTGTAGCCAACGTTTGAGCCATTTTGGTGGGAATTCAGGGGTCAGGCCGGCGCTGTAACAGGAGGTAAAACGTTTTGTTCACGCGCCCGCCGCCGACTTAGGATGCGAGCGGCGCGGGTTCGTCCGCGAGGGCTGCGCGGTATGGCCGCGTGAAATGTCCTGGCGCCGCAATGGGCCGTATGTGCCCGCGTTGAGGCCGCATCATGCCTTGCCAGGCCGCATTTCACGCAATATGAGACCGCAGGCGGGAAATCACCGCGCATAGCAAGGCTCACCGGCCGTCTCGCCTCGCCTTACATGCCCGCCGCCCGATATTTTCCCGGGGCAGTGCAGCTTGCGCCACAGCGCGCAGCGCGTGCACTCGTCGCAGCCGTCCACGCAGGCCGCACCGCCCTTTGTCGCCTTGCACGAATTCCTGTCGTTCGTGCACCATGGCGCCCTTAGTTGCCGGAGTTTCTCGGATGTCTGTCCCGACGCACGGCGCGCCTCGCGCGCCTTTCACCTTTCTTTCTCTGGCCCGGGTCCTGACCGTGTCGGCCATGCTCGCCTCTTTCACTGGCGCTATGGTCGCGCCCGCGGTCGCGCTGGCGAAAACGCCGCCGCCCAAGGCCGTGTTCGACGCATCGGCGGTGGCCGCGCCGGACCGCTACAGCGCGGACACGGCGCAGCAGATCTTCGCCGCCGGCGGCAACGCGGTGGATGCCGCCGTCGCCGTCGCCTTCACCCTGGCCGTGACCGCGCCGGATGCGGGCAATCTCGGCGGCGGCGGATTTATGACCGTGTTCATGGACGGCAAGCCGTACTTCCTCGACTATCGCGAGAGCGCGCCGCAACAGGCGACCCGCGACATGTATCTCGACGACAAAGGCAATCTGCTGCCGGGCATGAGCGCCGTCGGCCATCGCGCGGTGGGCGTGCCGGGCACCGTCGAGGGCATGTGGGAGGCGCAGCAGCGTTTCGGCAAACTGAAATGGAAGCAGGTGCTCGCGCCCGCGATCCGCTATGCCACCGATGGTTTCCAGGTCGAGCCGTGGTTGCAGCAACGCCACGACGCGGCGGCGAAAAGTTTCGCCGGCAAGACCAACTTCGACGCCTACTTCTCCAATCTCAAGGCGGGCGTGACGTACCGCCAGCCTGAACTGGCGCAGACGCTGTCGCGCATTGCAAGCGATGGTGGACGCGAGTTCTACGAGGGCCGCACTGCGGACCTGATCGCCCAGCAGATGTACGGCCACGGTATGGTCACGAAACAGGATCTGATTCAATACAAGGCCGTGTGGCGCCAGCCGCTTACCACCGACTGGAACGGCTATCAGGTCGTCACCGCGCCGCCGCCGAGTTCGGGCGGCGTCGGGCTGATCCAGATGTTGAAGATGAAAGCCGACCTGAAGCAGGCGTTCGACGGCCTCGAACTGAACTCCGCGCCGTACATCCATCTGATCGCGCAGATCGAGGACCGCGTGTTCGCCGATCGCCAGCAATACCTGGGCGATCCGGATGCGTACAAGGTGCCGACCGGCAAACTGATCGACGACGCCTACCTCGCGCAGCGCGCCGACGAAGTCAAACCCGACGAAGTGCCGGGCGCCGCGCCGGTGAAGCCGGGCCTTGGCGACGCGGCCCCGGAGAAGGCGCAAACCACGCATTTCTCGGTGGTCGACAAGTGGGGCAATGCCGTGTCGAACACTTACACGCTGAACGGAGACTTCGGTTCGGGCGTGGTGGTGGACGGCGGCGGCTTCCTGCTGAACGACGCCATGGACGACTTCGTCACCAAGCCCGCCGGCGCGAGCAGCGCCGAAGTGAACACGGTGGCGCCGGGACGCCGTCCGCTGTCGTCGATGACGCCGACCATTCTGCTGAAGGACAACAAGGTGTCGCTCGTGATCGGCACGCCCGGCGGCTCGCGCATTCTCACGTCGATTTTCCAGGTGATGACCGACCTGTACGACTTCAACATGTCGCCCACCGACGCGCTCGCCGCCATGCGTTTCCACCACCAGTTGCTGCCGCAGAAGACGATCTATTTCGAGCCGTATCGTCCGATCACGGGTGAACTGGCCGAGCAGTTGCAAGCCAAGGGCTACACGCTCGAGGGGCAGTCGTTCAACGGCGACGTGCAGATGATCCGCATCGAGGGCACGACACCCGTGCCGGCGGCTGATCCGCGCGGCGTGGGTGTGGGGCGCGTGATGCATTGACGCGGCGATGCGGGCTTGCGGCGACGCGGGCAAAAAGCGTAGGCCAAAAACAATAAACTGCGACTAACAATCGACGACGGGAACGCGGATGAGTGTACGAAAACAATCCACCACGCTGGTTCTGCCGGGCTACCAGAACTCCGGCGCCGGCCACTGGCAGACGCGTTGGGAAGAACTGAATCCGGCATTCGTGCGGGTGCGGATGCCGGACTGGGATCACCCTGAGCGCGACGCTTGGTGCCGCACGCTGGACGCCGCCGTGGACGCCGCCGATGCGCCCGTGGTCTTCGCCGCGCATAGCCTCGGCTGCCTGACGACGGCTTTCTGGGCGGCGCAATATGCGAGCGCCGCGCAACTTGCGAAGGTGGCGGGCGCGTTGCTGGTCGCGCTGCCCGATCCGGCAGAGGCGCATTTTCCGCTGGACGCGCGCGGTTTCGCACCTGTGCCGCTCAAGCGGTTGCCGTTTCCGACCATTGTCGTGGCCAGCAGCGATGATCCCTACGGCGGTGTGCCGTTTTCACAGACCTGTGCGAACGCGTGGGGCAGCCGCTGGATCGACATCGGCCCGCGCGGCCATATCAACGCGGACAGCGGGCTCGGCGATTGGGACGAAGGGCGCAAGTGGTTGGAGTCGTTCGGCGCGGCGCGTTGAAATGAGGTGAGGGCTTGTGCTGGCGGGGCGCTTAGCTGATCCTTGGCTGCAAGCTGCAAGCTGCAAGCCGCCAAGCTAGCAGACCTCGCAGGCCAGCCGGCCAAGTCGCCGCGTCGCACGCTACCTCGTTGCCTCGCAGCCCGCGAACGCCCCATCTCGACACCTCGCGATCTGGCAATCGCGCCAGCGCACAACGTCGAGCCGCGCCAAACCGTCGCTGAGTAACGCCTGCGCTGAGCCCCACCCCCGTGCCACCGCCACAGTCAAATCACCGCCTTCCCCCGCAACGCCGCGATCCTCGCTTCGTCATACCCGAGCACGTCGCGCAAAATGCTCTCCGTGTGCTCCCCGAGCATAGGCGGATGCGCAAGCGCTTCAGGTGGCGTGCCGGTCATATTGATCGGATTGCGCACCAGCTTGACCGTGCCGCCGGACGGATGCGGCAGATCCACCTGCAGCCCGCGCGCCACCACCTGCTCGTTCTTGAACACTTCGCCGAGATCGTTGATCGGCCCGCACGGCACACCCGCCGCCTCGAGCGCGGCGATCCATTGCTGCTTGCCCTGCAGGCGGACCATCTCCGCGAGAATCGGCACGAGGATGTCGCGGTTCCGCACACGCGCCGGGTTGGTGGCAAAACGCTCGTCGTCCGCCAGTTCCGGGCGGCCGCCCGCTTCGACGAACTTGCGGAACTGACCGTCGTTGCCGACCGCGACGATGATCCAGCCGTCACTTGTCTGGAAGGTCTGATACGGCACGATGTTCGGATGCGCATTACCCCAGCGCACCGGAGGCTGGCCGCTCGCCAGGTAGTTCGAATTCATGTTGGCAAGCATCGCGACCTGCACGTCGAGCAGCGCCATGTCGATGTACTGGCCTTCGCCCGTCCGGTCACGGTGGGTGAGGGCGGTGAGCACGGCGACGGTCGAATACATGCCGGTCATGAGGTCGGCGATCGCGACGCCGGCCTTCTGCGGGCCGCCGCCCGGCTGGCCGTCGCGCTCGCCAGTGATACTCATGAAGCCGCCGATGCCTTGCACGATGAAGTCGTACCCGGCACGCTGCGCATACGGCCCGGTCTGCCCGAAGCCGGTCACCGAGCAGTAAATGATGTCGGGCTTCACTTCTTTAAGCGATGCGTAGTCCAGACCGTACTTCTTCAACTGGCCGACCTTGTAGTTCTCCAGCACCACGTCGCTCTGCGCGGCCAGTTCGCGGATGATCCGCTGGCCTTCGGGCGAGGCGATGTCCACGGTGACCGAGCGCTTGTTGCGGTTCGCCGCAAGGTAGTACGCGGCTTCGCGCGTGTCCTCGCCTTCCGGCGTCTTGAGGTACGGCGGCCCCCAGTGGCGGGTGTCGTCGCCGACTTCGGGGCGTTCGATCTTGATCACGTCGGCGCCGAAATCGGCGAGAGTCTGCGCGCACCAGGGGCCGGCGAGCACGCGTGTGAGATCCAGCACGCGGATATGACTGAGAGCGCCCATATTGTTTGATGTCTCCTTTCCCATGCACGTAGTTGCGAGTAGCCAGGCGGCGCGCGAGGCGCTGCGGGATGGAGGCAATCTTAAGCGATTCCCGCGCGCAGGCGCAGTCGGCCGAACGGCATAGGACGAATGACGCGCCCCGCAAAGTCCCGCCATGTCCTACGCCTCGTGTCCCACGCCGCCCGCTCAAACCTGGCCGAACGGCCAACCATGCGGGGCGCGCTGCCGCGCACGGGCGCCGATCCCGTATAATCAGTCGTTTAAGAAACAAACAGTTGGCGCATCCCACGATGCCGCCGGTAACAGCCAGGACCGTCCCCCGCCCGCTATGAAAGCCGCCGAAATCCGCGAGAAATTCCTCAAGTTCTTCGAATCGAAGGGCCATACGATCGTTCGCTCGTCGAGCCTTGTGCCCGGCAACGACCCGACGCTGCTCTTCACCAATTCGGGAATGGTGCAGTTCAAAGATGTGTTCCTCGGCGCGGAATCGCGCCCGTATTCGCGTGCCACGACCGCGCAGCGCAGCGTGCGCGCCGGCGGCAAGCATAACGATCTGGAAAACGTCGGCTACACCGCGCGTCACCACACGTTCTTCGAAATGCTGGGCAACTTCTCGTTCGGCGACTACTTCAAGCGCGACGCGATCCACTACGCGTGGGAGTTGTTGACGGGCGTGTACCAGTTGCCGAAAGACAAGCTGTGGGTCACCGTCTATCACGAAGACGACGAAGCGCACGACATCTGGGCGAAGGAAGTAGGCGTGCCGGTCGAGCGCATCATCCGCATCGGCGACAACAAGGGCGCGCGCTACGCGTCGGACAACTTCTGGCAGATGGCCGACGTCGGTCCGTGTGGCCCGTGCTCGGAGATCTTTTACGACCACGGCCCGGACGTTTGGGGTGGCCCGCCGGGGTCGCCCGAGGAAGACGGCGACCGCTACATCGAGATCTGGAATCTCGTGTTCATGCAGTTCAGCCGCGACGCGCAAGGCAACATGACGCCGCTGCCCAAGCAGTGCGTCGACACCGGCATGGGTCTGGAACGTATCGCCGCGGTGCTGCAGCATGTGCACAGCAACTACGAGATCGACCTGTTCCAGGCGCTGATCAAGGCCGCTGGCCGCGAAACCGGTGTGAGCGATCTGACCAACAACTCGCTGAAGGTGATCGCCGACCACATTCGCGCATGCTCGTTCCTGATCGTCGACGGCGTGATTCCGGGCAACGAAGGCCGCGGCTACGTGCTGCGCCGGATCGTGCGCCGCGCGATCCGCCACGGCTACAAGCTGGGCAAGAAGGGTTCGTTCTTCCATCGCATGGTGGCCGACCTCGTCGCGCAAATGGGCGGCGCCTACCCGGAACTGAAGGAAGCCGAACAACGCGTGACCGACGTGCTGCGTCAGGAAGAAGAGCGCTTCTTCGAGACCATCGAGCACGGCATGTCGATTCTCGAGAGCGCGTTGGCCGACCTCGAAGCCAAGGGCGGCAAGACGCTCGACGGCGAACTCGCATTCAAGCTGCACGACACGTACGGCTTTCCGCTGGATCTGACGGCGGACGTGTGCCGCGAGCGCGAAGTAACGGTCGACGAAGCCTCCTTCGACGAAGCCATGGCGCGTCAGCGCGAGCAGGCGCGCGCGGCGGGCAAGTTCAAGATGGCGCAAGGCCTCGAATACTCGGGTGCGAAGACCACGTTCCACGGTTACGAAGAAATCGTCTTCGACGACGCGAAGGTGATCGCGTTGTACGTGGACGGTGCCTCGGTGCAGCAAGTGAGCCACGGCCAGCAGGCTGTCGTCGTGCTGGACCACACGCCGTTCTATGCGGAATCGGGCGGCCAGGTCGGCGACCAGGGCGTGCTGGCCAACGCGAGCGTGCGCTTCGCGGTGAGCGATACGCTGAAGGTGCAAGCCGACGTGGTCGGTCATCACGGCACGCTCGAACAGGGCACGCTGAAGGTCGGCGACGTCGTCAAGGCAGAAATCGACGCGGTGCGCCGCGCTCGCACGCAACGCAACCACTCGGCCACGCACCTGATGCACAAGGCGCTGCGTGAAGTGCTCGGTTCGCACGTGCAGCAGAAGGGCTCGCTCGTCGACGCGGACAAGACCCGCTTCGACTTCGCGCACAACGCGCCGGTGACGGACGAGCAGATCCGCCGCGTCGAGGAAATCGTCAACGCCGAAGTGCTGGCGAACGCGCCGGGCATCGTGCGCGTCATGCCGTTCGACGAAGCGGTGAAGGGCGGCGCGATGGCGCTGTTCGGCGAAAAGTACGGCGACGAAGTGCGCGTGCTTGACCTGGGCTTCTCACGTGAATTGTGCGGCGGTACGCACGTGCATCGCACCGGCGACATCGGCTTCTTCAAGATCGTCATGGAAGGCGGCGTGGCGGCGGGCATCCGTCGCGTGGAAGCGATCACGGGCGACAACGCTGTGCGCTTCGTGCAGGACCTCGACGCGCGTATCAATGCGGCCGCGGCTGTGTTGAAGGCGCAACCGTCGGAATTGACGCAGCGAATCACACAGGTGCAGGAGCAGGTGAAGTCGCTGGAGAAGGAACTGAGCGCGCTGAAATCGAAGATGGCGTCGAGCCAGGGCGACGAACTGGCCGGTCAGGCGATCGAAGTTGGCGGCGTACACGTGCTGGCGGCCACGCTCGAAGGCGCGGACGTCAAGACGTTGCGCGAAACCGTCGACAAGCTGAAAGACAAGCTGAAGAGCGCGGCGATCGTGCTGGCGTCGGTCGAAGGCGGCAAGGTGAGCCTGATCGCCGGCGTCACGGCGGACGCGAGCAAGAAGGTTAAGGCAGGCGAGCTGGTCAACTTCGTGGCGCAGCAAGTGGGCGGCAAGGGCGGTGGCCGTCCGGACATGGCTCAGGCTGGTGGCACCGAGCCGGCGAATCTGCCGGCGGCGCTGGCTGGCGTCAAGGGTTGGGTCGAAGGCCAGCTTTGATTTTGATGTGATTGGGTCACGCGGGGCGCCGGAAGGTTGGGCGTGTCGCGTGGCCTGAGTTTTTTTGAGGATCTGGCGCGCCGCCTTGTGGATTAGCGCAGTGCCACGCCGCGCCCGCGAAGTCAAAAGATCAGGCCGCGCCTTCCGCTGCAGTCACGGTCTCGGGCAAGCTCACCGCATCCTGCCGCATAACCAGCGCCTGCTTCAACGCGTTCAGCGCGGACGAAAAATGCCCGCGCCGCCACACCAGCAGTGTCTCGATCACGCCGATATCGGGCAGTTCATGCACCGCGATATTGCTGGCATCGGTCTGCAAATTCAGCACCGATCGAGGCGCGACCGCAACGCCCGCGCCAGCGGCGACGCAAGCCACGATCGCGTGATAAGAGCCCAGCTCCAGCACGCGCGCCGGCCTCACGCCGTGCTCCAGATACCACTTCTCGATATAAGACCGGTAAGCACAGCCACGCTCGAACGCGATCAGCGTCGACAGCGCAATGTCCCGAACGTCGCGAATCGGCCGATGCCCGCGCGGCGTCAGCATCACCAGCTCTTCCCGAAACACCGGCACCGACTCGAATAGTTCGCCGAGCGTGGCCGAATCCAACGGCGTCGCCACCAACGCCGCATCCACTTCGAATTCACGCACCCGCTCGATCAGCTTGCCGGTCGTGCCGATCTCGAGTTCCAGCGCGACGGCGGGCCACTGCTGGTGATAACGCGCGAGCAGTGCGGGAAGTCGCGTAGCCGCGACACTTTCCATCGTGCCCAAACGCAACCGCCCGTTCGGACGATCCTCACGCACCGCGTGACGCGCCTCGTCCGCGAGCGCGAGCAGGCGCTCGGCATACGGCAGCAGCGTCTCGCCGGCGGGCGTCAGCACGAGACGGCGGCCGTCGCGGATAAACAGGTCGGTACCCAGTTGTTCTTCAAGCTGCTTGATGCGCGTGGTGACGTTCGATTGCACGCGATTCAGCTTGGCAGCAGCGCGCGTCACGCCGTTTTCCCGCACGACGGCGCGAAAAATGGTCAAAGCGGCCAGATCCATGATTCTCTCTAGGCGATGGGTGATATCCCAATTATTCATTTTTCGTGATTGAAAGGTCAAGCTACTATGGATGTAAGCCATCTGAACCATTGACTGCATTTGTCGCCGCCCGCTCATGAACGACCTCGCCTCCACCGCACACGGCAGCTTCTCCGAACGCCACGCCGCCCGCCGCGCGGCGCTTGCCTGCATGGTCACGCTGGCCGTTGCGCTCGGTATCGGGCGATTTGCATTCACGCCGCTTTTGCCGCTGATGCTTCACGGCAGCGGGTTCGGTCAGCCGCAGCTCGATATTCAGCATGGCGGCTGGCTGGCGTCGTTCAATTACGCGGGGTATTTCGTCGGCGCGGTCACGTGCGCGGCGCTGCGGATCGAGCCGGCGCGCATGGTGCGCGCGGGGCTCGCCGCGACGGTGCTGCTGACGCTGACGATGGGCGTGACGAGCCAGTTCTGGATCTGGGCAGCGGTACGATTCATCGCGGGCGCGATTAGCGCCTGGACGTTCGTATTCGCATCCCAGTGGGGCCTGCGGCGGCTCGCCGAACTCGGTGCGCACGGGTGGGGCGGGGTGATCTATACGGGACCGGGCGTGGGCATCGTCGGCACGGGCCTGCTGGTCAGCGTGGCGGGTGGGTACGGGGCCACGATGGGGTGGCTTGGGTTCGGGCTGATTGGGGTGGTTCTGTCGATTGTGGTTTGGCCGGTGTTTGGCGCGGCGTCCGGCGGTGGAGAAAAAAGTCGGAGCGCTCGCATGGTCGGCTCTGGTAGCGGTGACCAGGCGAGTGCTGGCACGTCGAGCCAACGTGTCGCCGGCCAATTCGGCACGACGGAACGCGCCGCAGCTCAAGGTGCAGCAGTTCACGGCGCAGCAACCCAAGGCGCAGCAACCCAAGGCGCAGCAACCCAAAGCGCAATAACCCAACCCGCAGCAGCTCAAAGCGCCGTCACCCAACCCACGCCAATCCAACACGCCGCCGTCCAACCCACCGCCACCCGCGCCCCCCACCACGCCGCCCCCCACCACGCCGACGCCCTCTGGCTCATCCTCCTCTACGGCATCCCCGGTTTCGGCTACATCATCACCGCGACGTTCCTGCCTGTCATCGCACGTCACGCATTGCCCGGCTCATCATGGCCCGACCTGTTCTGGCCGATGTTCGGCGCGGCGCTGATCGTCGGCGCGCTGCTGGCGGCGCGTTTGCCGGTGCATTGGGACAACCGCACGCTGCTCGCCGGCTGCTATGTGCTGCAGGCGTGCGGCATCGCCCTCGGTATCGTCTGGCCGACAGCGGGCGGCTTCTCGTTCGGCAGCATTCTGATCGGCCTGCCGTTCACCGCCATCACGCTGTTCGCGATGCGCGAGGCGCGGCGTCTCCGTGGCGACGACGCTGCCGGTCTGATGGGCTACGCGACGGCGGCCTACGGCGTCGGTCAGATTGTCGGCCCACTGGTTGCCGCGCCGATCGCCGAGCAGACCGGATCGTTTTCGCCGGCCTTGTGGCTGGCGGCTGGCGCGTTGCTGCTGGGCGCGGCCGGGCTGATCGTCGTCGCGCGCATGCCGCGCGGCCGGGGCCGCATGCCCGATTGCGGCTGCAGCTGAGCGTGTGTCGACGCGGGCATCCCTGCGCATCCCGCAATCGCCGGGAAACAAATAACCGAAGGGCGCACTAAAATGACCGCTTTCCCGTCATCCCAGCGCGCCCATCGCCGGACGCGCCGCCCGCCATGCAACATTTCGCGTCCGACAACTACGCCGGCATCTGTCCCGAAGCGCTCGACGCGCTGATCGCCGCCAACAACAGCGGCCACGAGCCGGCCTACGGCGACGATTCGTGGACCAACCAGGTGTGCGACCGCCTGCGCGAACTGTTCCAGACCGACTGCGAAGTGTTCTTCGTGTTCAACGGGACAGCGGCCAATTCACTGGCGCTCGCGTCGCTGTGCCAGTCGTATCACTCGGTGATCTGCCATGAACTCGCGCACATCGAAACCGACGAATGCGGCGGCCCGGAGTTCTTCTCGAACGGTTCGAAACTGCTGACGGCGCCGGGCATCGGCGGCAAACTCACGCCGGATGCGATCGAAGCCGTAGTCACGCGCCGCGCCGACATCCACTACCCGAAGCCGAAAGTCGTCACGCTGACCCAATCGACGGAAGTCGGCACGGTCTACAGCGTCGAGGAAGTGCGGGCGATCGCCGCGATCGCCAAACGGCGTCATCTGAAAGTGCATATGGACGGCGCGCGTTTCGCCAACGCGGTCGCCGCACTGGACGTGCATCCGTCGGAGATCACGTGGCGCGCGGGCGTCGACGTGCTGTGCTTCGGCGGCACCAAGAACGGCTTGCCGGTGGGTGAAGCGGTGGTGTTCTTCGACCGCGCGCTGGCCGACGATTTCGCCTACCGCCTGAAGCAAGCCGGCCAACTGGCCTCGAAGATGCGCTTCATTTCCGCCCCGTGGCTCGGGTTGCTCGACAACGACGTGTGGTTGCGCAACGCGCGTCATGCGAACGCGATGGCGCAACTGCTGCAAACGCGGTTGCAGGAAATTCCGGGCGTGAGCATCATGTTCCCCGGAGAATCGAACGCGGTCTTTGCGCAATTGCCCGCGCAAGCCGCCAAGGCCATGCGCGCGCGTGGCTGGAAGTTCTACGAATTCATCGGCGCAGGCGGATGCCGGCTGATGTGCGCGTGGGATACGCAGCCGGAAACGGTTGAGCGGTTCGCCGCCGAGGTGCGCGAGTTGTGCGCGGCGTGAGTGCTCGACGGGAGTGTGCGACGGGACTGTCCGGGATGAGTACTCGACCCAACGCGCCGAAATGGCAGTTCGGGATTGCGTCGCATCGTCCACTTGCCTGCGCACGAATCCTCGCGCTGGCTGGAATACGATCCGCAACACGATCGCGCCACCGAACAGGGCGGAATCCGAATACCGAACACCACGCAGCAGAAGCCAAACGCATCCGCTATTGCTCGCAGCTAGTACAGCGCAGTGCCGCGTCGTACAGCGGCAAGCGCAAACCGAGCGTCACACCCAGAAGCTACAAGCCATCACACAAGACAAACGAGACGTCCTCTTCGCCATGACCGAACACAGATTTTGCCCACGCTGCGCCACGCCTTTGACCGAGCGCGCCGACGCTGCACACGAGGGCGGCCGCATCCGCCAGACCTGCCCTGATCCGACGTGCGGCTACGTCCACTGGAACAATCCGCTGCCGGTGGTGGCGGCCATCGTCGAATACGAAGGCAAGATTCTGCTGGCGCGCAATGCCGCCTGGGCGGAGGGCATGTTCGCGCTGATCACGGGCTTCCTCGAAAACGGCGAGACGCCGGAAGAGGGCATTGCCCGCGAAGTGCTCGAGGAAACCTCGTTGCACGCGGAGACGGTCGAGCTGATCGGCGTGTACGAATTCATCCGCAAGAACGAACTGATCATCGCTTATCACGTGAAGGCGTACGGCACGATTGCGTTGTCGCCGGAATTGCTGGAGTACCGCCTGGTCGAGCCGGCCAAATTGCGCCCGTGGCGCGCGGGCACCGGCCAGGCGCTCGGCGAATGGATGCGGCGGCGCGGCCTGCCGTTCGAGTTCGTCGAAAGACCGGGGCAGTGAGCCGGGCGACGGACACGTCGATAAGCCGTGCTCAGCGAGTAGCGCGGCACGGCTAACATTTCGCGTCTGACCATGCGCCGTCAGCGAAGGCGCTCGCAGCGCATGCTGACCGACTCGCATTGACGAAAACAACCAGCCGCACAACGTTCACGATAACGCCCGAGACGACCACGCCAGCATGAACAAACCCGCATCCGCCGCGCGCAGCGCCTACCCGCATTTCCTGACGATCCCTACCCGCTGGATGGATAACGACGTCTACGGTCACGTGAACAATGTCGTTTACTACAGCTACTTCGACACCGTGGTGAACGAGTATCTGATCCGCACCGGCGTGCTCGATTTCGAGCAGGGCGAGACGATCGGCCTCGTGGTCGAGACGCACTGTAACTACTTCGCGCCACTGGTGTTCCCCGACCGGATCGACGCGGGCCTGCGCGTCATACGGCTCGGCACATCGAGCGTGCGCTATCAGGTCGGTCTCTTCAAGGAAGGCGAGGATCAACCCGCCGCGCAAGGACACTTCGTGCATGTGTATGTGAATCGTGTCACACGGCGCCCGGTGAATTTGCCCGCCGAATTACGCGCGGCGCTCGAACCGTTGAGCGTCGCAGAGCAGCCGGAATAGGCGCGTGCAGTCGTTCGTCATCAACCTGCTCAACGGCGTCAGTTACGGCCTGCTGCTGTTCATGCTGTCGGCGGGCCTGACGCTGATTTTCAGCATGCTCGGCGTGCTGAATTTCGCTCACGCGAGCTTCTACATGCTCGGCGCTTACGTTGGGTTTTCGGTGGCGGCGCGCGCGGGGTTCTGGAGCGCGCTGGTCATCGCGCCGCTCGTCGTCGGGCTGATCGGTGCGGCACTGGAGCGTTGGCTGTTGCGGCGCGTGCGCGTGCAGGGCCATCTCGCCGAGTTGCTGCTGACGTTCGGTGCCGCGTATCTGCTCGGCGAACTGGTCAAGCTCGGCTGGGGCTTGAGCCCGCTGTCCGCGACCGTGCCCGCCGTGCTCGACGGGCCGCTCTTCACCGTCTACGGCGCGGCGTTCGCCCGCTACCGCGCGTTCATGATGGCGGTGTCGCTCGCCATGCTCGCCGTCCTGTTCGCGGTGTTGCGCGTGTCGAAGGCGGGCCTGGTCGTGCGCGCCGCGCTCACGCACGCGAGCGCCGTCGAAGCGCTCGGCCACAACGTGCCGCGCGTGTTCACCGGCGTGTTCGCGGCCGGCACGGCGCTGGCCGCGCTGGCCGGCGTGATCGGCGCGCCGCTCTTTGTCATCGAGCCGGGGATGGCGGAGTCGCTCGGCTCGATCGTGTTCGTGGTGGTCGTGATCGGCGGGCTGGGTTCGCTGGGGGGAGCGTTGGCGGCGTCGCTGCTGGTCGGTTGCGTGCAGACGCTGGCCGTGGCGAGCAATGTGTCGCTGGGCGACGTGCTGTCGATCTTCGACGCCACGCTCCCCGCCGAATGGGACGCGTTGACGCTCGCGCAACTCGCGCCGCTGATTCCGTATCTGCTGCTGGTGGCGATGCTGGCGCTGCGTCCGCGCGGCCTGTTCGGACGGCGCGACGACCATGCATGAGGCCAACGAATCGTCAGCGAAGTCCGCAGCCGCGACCGCCCCGCGTGCGCTGTGGCGCATGCTCGCGCCGTGGCTTGCGCTGATTCTGTTCCTCGCCGTGCCGCCCTTCATCTGGCCGCAAAGCTGGCTGCTCGCCTATCTCGCGCAGACCGCGACGATGATCGTGTTCGCGCTTTCATACAACCTGCTGCTCGGCGAGACGGGACTGCTGTCGTTCGGTCATGCCGCTTACTCGGGCTTGGGCGCGTTGGTGGCCGCGCAGGTGTTCAACCGGATCGGTGTGCCGCTCGTGCTGTTACCGCTGGTCGGCGGAATTGGCGGCGCGCTGTGCGGCGTGCTGTTCGGTTTCATTTCGACGCGGCGCGCGGGCACGGCCTTCGCGATGATCACGCTTGGTCTCGGCGAACTCGTGGCGGCCGCCGCGTGGACGCTGCCCGACTGGTTCGGCGGCGAGGCGGGCGTGGCGATCGACCGCGCGAGCGGAGCGCTGCTGGGCAGCTGGAGCTTCGGCCCGGCGCGCGAGGCTTATGCACTGATCGCCGTGTGGTGCCTGCTCGCGTGCGCGGCGATGTTCGCGCTTTCGCGCACGCCTTTCATGCGCCTTGCCAATGCCGTGCGCGACAATCCGGTGCGGGCCGCGGCGATCGGCTGCTACCCGCGTCGCATTCGCTATGGCGTCGTGGTGATGTCGGCGTTTTTCGCGGGTATCGCGGGGACGTTGGCGCTGATCAATGTGGAACTGGTGTCGACGGAAAGCGTCGGCATGATGCGCTCGGGCGCGGTGTTGATCGCCACGGTGATCGGTGGGACGGCGGCGTTTTTCGGGCCGGTCGCGGGTGCGGTCGTTCTGACGTTTTTCAGCGTCGCGGTGGCGAGCGTCACGCGGGCCTGGCTGTTCTATCTGGGGCTGTTCTTCATCGTGGTCGTGGTGATGTCGCCGGATGGATTGGCGGGCTTCGCGCAGCGTTTTATGGCGCGTGTGACCGCGCACGGCTGGCGCCGGTGCGGCGTTGCGTATTGGTGGGGCACGGTTGCCGCATTGTTGTGGACCGTGGCCGCCGTGCTCGCCGTGCAATGGGCCTACGCGGCGCAGTTCGGCGCGGACGGCGGCGCGATGTTCAATGTGCCAGGCGTGCCGTCGTGGATCATTGTGTCGCCGCTTTACTTCGGCGCCACGGTCTTTGTGCTGGCCGCGTTGGGAGGACTGTTCGCGCATTACGCGATTCGCGCGCAAGCGCTGCTCGCAGTCATACGCTCAAGCGCCACGCACATCGCCGGAGGCTCGCGATGATCCCCGCGCTCGCGCTCTACGGCATCGAAAAACGCTTCGGCTCGACGCGGATTCTGCGCGGCGTTGATCTCGCGATCCAACCGGGCGAGCGTCACGCGTTGATCGGTCCGAACGGCGCGGGCAAGTCGACGCTCTTCAATCTGATCGCCGGCGGCGCGCGGCCGAACGCGGGGCGCATCGATCTGTTCGGCGCCGAGATCACACGCCTCCCGCCGGCCGCGATCACGCGTCGCGGGCTCGCGCGCAGCTTTCAGAGCACCAGCGTGTTCACGCGCCTCAGCGTGTTCGACAACCTGCGCTGCGCGGCCATGCTGGCCGAGCGTGACCGCACGCGCTGGTGGCAGCGTTTCAGCGGCTCGCAAACGGTCGACGCGCGTGCCTCGCAAGTGCTCGACGCGGTGGGCTTGAGCGAGCGCCGCCACGTCGAGGCCGGCACACTCAGCTATGCGGAGCAGCGCGCGCTCGATCTCGGCATCGCGCTCGCGGGCGGCGCGCATACCTTGCTGCTCGACGAGCCGACGGCCGGCATGAATCGCGCGGAAGCGGCGCGCGCCATCGAACTGATTCGCGAGACCACGGCGGGTCGCACGCTGCTGATGGTCGAGCACGACATGGATGCGGTCTTCGCGATCGCTGATCGCATTTCGGTGCTCGTGCAAGGGCGCATCATCGCGAGTGGCACGCCGGCGGCGATCCGCGCGGACGCGGCGGTGCGCGCCGCCTATCTCGGCGAAGGGTTCGGCACATGAGCGCCTTGCTCGACATTCGCGCGCTGAACGCGTGGTACGGCGCGAGCCAGGCGCTGCACGGCGTCACGCTCAGCATCGAAGCGGGCGAAGTGCTGGCGCTGGTCGGCCGCAACGGCTCGGGCCGCTCGACGCTTGCACGCGCGATCATGGGTCTCGTGCGCAACGAAGGCGAACTGCGTTTCGCGGGCCGCACGCTCGGCGGTCTGCGGACCTTCGAGATCGCGCGTCTCGGACTCGGCTATGTGCCCGAACATCGCGACGTTTTTCCGACGCTGAGCGTGCACGAGAATCTGCAACTCGGCGTCGCGCCACAGGATCGCGGCCGCGCGCCGCGGTTCACCTTCGACGACGCCTACGCCCTGTTCCCCGTGCTGCGCGAGCGAAAGCGCACGCGCGCGGGCGCGCTCTCGGGCGGCGAGCAGCAGATGCTGACGCTGGCCCGCGCGCTGCTCGGCGACCCCGATCTGCTCGTCATCGACGAACCCGGCGAGGGTCTCGCGAGTCTCGTGATGGAGCAGGTCGCCCAATGCTTGCGGACCTTGCGCGATCGCGGCGTGGCGATGCTGCTGATCGAGCAGCGTCTGGTGATCGCGCAGGACATCGCCAGCCGCGTCGCGGTGATGGGGCACGGCGAAATCGTGTTCGACGGCGCGCTCGCGTCGTTCCTGCAGCGGACCGACGTGATGCGGGAATGGCTCGGCGTCGGTTGATCGATCGCAAGATCTGAAGTCGAGGCACGCGTGGTATACGCCGATCTGCGCTCACGCCGATCGACGGCAAAGCGCCGTTCGTGCTGGACCTGTACCACTATCGCGAGCAGATGGCGGCCGGCTATTTCACCTTCGACGAAGCCGCGGCGGCATCAAGTTGTGGAATCACTTTCCCGGCGTCTGGCTGCCGACCACGATGAGCGGCACGATCGTCGCCAAAGGTGAGCGGCATCTCGTCAATGAATCGACGTCGGTGAAGGTGCTGGGTGTACCGCAGGCTGGGCTGTTACGCGCGCTAGATATTCCGCTCGCTTCGCTCACGCCGTTCACGCGCAAGGGCGTCGCGCTCAAGGGCAATGAGCTGGTGTTCGATCAGTACACGGTGTTTCCGCCGCCGGTTTTGCAAGGGCGTCTCGCGAGCGCGACGGCCACCGACGAAGGTCTCGTGTTGAAGTTCAAGCACGACGGCAACGTCGCCGCCGCGAGGCCGCCTGCGGGTGCGGGCAAGAGCTTCGTCTGGATTGAGTCCGGCGACGTGAAGATGTTCAACTCGCTGGTGACGAATACGCGCACGTTCATCAAGGACAGTTCGAACCCCGGCGTGATGAAGTTCGATCTGCACGGCTATCGCAAGGACGTGTCGAAGGGAACGGTAAAGATGGGCGAGGACGGTGGCCTGGACGTCGATCTGGCCGTTAGAAAGTAGCCCGCGCGGTGCTTTTCCAAAGCGCCGCGCAGGCTGCAACATCAAGCGTCCTTATTGATGATCCATTCGTGCGCCGGGTCGTTGCGGAAATGCCAGACGCGCTGTCCGCCCGCCATCACGTTCAGATAATACGAGTCGTACCCATACGGCACGATCACCGGATGATACCCACGCGGCACCATCACGACGTCGTGGTTCTCGACGGCCATCGACTCGTCGATGTCGCGCATGTCGGTGTACACGCGTTGAAACGCAAACCCTTGCGGCGGATCGAGCCGGTGATAGTAAGTCTCTTCGAGCGAACTCTCGTGGGGGACATTGTCGGTGTCGTGCTTGTGCGGCGGGTAACTCGAAGCGTGTCCGCCGGGTGTCCTGACTTCCACCACCAACAGTGACTCCGCAGGCTCGGTCTGCGGAAGAATATCGCATACGTATCGCGTATTCAGCCCTTTGCCGCGTGTCGAGCGTTTCATCGAAGCAGGCTCGATCAACCTCGCCGGCAATTCCCCTTTGGCCGGTGCGCTCGCCACGCCGATCTCGGCATCGCGGCAAGCGCGTACGGTGATCCGCACGTTTGGCGGCAGATATACCGCATACGGCGCGGCGTCTTCGAACACGCTGTCGCGCGAACCCAGCGAACTCCATTTGGTGTCCGCGGTTTCGATATCCACTGCGCCCGTGAGCACGACGATGCACACTTCACGCGACGGTTCGAATACGTGCACGACCTCGTTCTCGCCCAACCGATAAGCGGCAAAACCGACATACCGCCAGCATGCCGACTCCGGTGTCACTCGCGCGATCGTCTGGCCTTCGCGCTGCGCCTTCACTAATAAACTCATGCTGCCTCCTGCTCTGTGCCGTTGAGCGGCGCATCGACCAGCGCGCGCAACGTCTTGTAGCCTTTCTGCGCGTATTCGAACGATGGCGCCACGACCGGATCCTGTTCGGCTTCCACCACCAGCCAGCCGCAATAACCGTGCCGCTTCAGGCGCTCGATGATCGCGGGGAAATTCACCGCGCCGTCACCTGGCACCGTGAAGGCGCCGGCGATGACCGCGTCCAGAAAACTCCAGTTGCGATTGCGCGCGAGCTTCATCACGGCGGGGCGCACGTCCTTGCAATGCACGTGGCAAACGCGCCCGATATGTTTGTCGAGCACGGCGAGCGGATCGCCACCGGCAAACGTGATGTGCCCCGCGTCGAACAGCAGGCCGACGGCGTCGCTGGTGCGCGCCATCAGTTGATCGACATCGGCCGGCGTTTCGACATAAGCGCCCATATGATGATGATAGGCGAGCCGCACGCCGCGGCTCAACGTATAACGCGCGAATTCGTCGACACGCGCCGCATACTCGGCCCATTGCGTCTCGCTGAAAAAACGCGGGCGTTGATACAGCGGCTGTTGCGCGCCCTGAATCGAATCGGCGACCTCGCCGTACACCATCGCCGTCGCGCCGTTTTGCGCGAGCAGTTCGAGATGCGGGCCGACGGAGGCGATTTCCTCTTCCACGCTGCGTCGCGCGAGGCGTCCGGAATACCAGCCGGAGACCAGCGCGAGATCGTATTGCGCGAGCAGCGTCTTCAATGCCTGGGGCTCGCGCGGAAACTTGTTGCCGAGTTCGAAGCCTTGATAGCCGATCTCGCGGCCTTCCGTCAGCGCCACTTCGAGCGGCGTTTCGCCGCCGAGCGAAGGCAGATCGTCGTTCATCCACGAGAGCGGATTGATGCCGATACGTACGTCGAAAGCAGTCATGCGGGCGTCCTCATTCGTTGTCGGCGGAGCCGGTGTTCTGCGCGGAGCCGTCCGGTTCGGCGCGTGCCGCGAGTTGCGTTTCGTATTTCGCACGCGCGTCGCGCACGGCGGGGCGCGTCGAGACTTCGGGCACCGCCACTTCCCACCACCAGCCGCCATCGTCAGTGGTGCGGGCGGCATCGGTATCGATGCTGATGACGTAAGTGCGATCCGCCGCGCGGGCGCGTTGCAACGCGGCTTCGAGTTCAGCGACGTTCGCCGCATGTTCGGCCTGCGCGCCGAGCGCACGCGCATGCGCGGCGAAATCGATCTTCGGCGCGCCGAGCGGGCCTTGCATGCAGTTCTCGAGCAGGTTGTTGAACGGCGCGCCGCCGCACGCCTGCTGCAAACGGTTGATGCAACCATAGCCACGATTGTCGAGCACCACGACGATCAGCTTTGCGCCGATCATCACCGAGGTCGCGATCTCGCTGTTCATCATCAGATAGCTGCCGTCGCCGACCATCACGATCACTTCACGCGCGGGCCGTGCGAGCTTCACGCCGAGTCCGCCGGCGATCTCGTAGCCCATGCACGAATAGCCGTACTCGACGTGGTACGCGCCCGGTTTGCCGGCGCGCCACAGCTTGTGCAATTCGGCGGGCAGGGTGCCGGCCGCGCAGACGACGATGTCGTTCGAGGGTGAGCTGGCGCTCGAACGCTGCACGGCACCGATCACATCGCCCTCGTAAGGCAGCACGGTATCGCGTTGCGGCGCATGCGTGAGCGTGCTCACCGTATCGCGCCAGCTTGCCGCGAGTTTGTGCGCGCGCGCGGTCCACGTCCGGTCCGCATGCCAGCCTTGCAGGGGTTCGGCGAGCGCTTCGAGCGCAAGACGCGCGTCGGCTTCGACCACTTGCGCGCGATGCTTGAGACCGTCGAACGCATTGGCGTTGATGGCGATCACGTCGGCTTGCGTGAACAAGGTGTTCGAGCCGGTCGTGAAGTCCTGCAAGCGGGTGCCGATGGCCAGCACGCAATCGGCGTCGTGCGCGAGCGCGTTCGCGGCGGGCGAGCCCGTCACGCCCAGCGCGCCCGCGTTCAGCGGATCGTTCCAGGTCAGCGCGCCTTTGCCGGCCTGCGTTTCCGCAACCGGAATGCCGTGCGTGGTCGCGAAACGGTGCAGCGCGTCGGTTGCGCGGCCGTAGAGCACGCCACCGCCCGCGACGATCAACGGCCGCTTCGCATGACGCAAACGCGCGATGGCGGCTTCGATCTCATCGACACGCGGTGCGGGCGAATAAAACGTGACGACGCGCGGTTTGAAGAAGTCGACGGGGAAATCCCATGCCTGCGCCTGCACGTCTTGCGGCAACGCGAGCGTGACAGGACCGCACAAGGCGGCGTCGGTCAGCACGCGCACGGCGCGCGGCAGCGCATTCAGCAATTGCGCCGGATGCACGATGCGGTCGAAGTAGCGCGACACCGGCTTGAACGCGTCGTTGGCGGAGACGCCGCCGTCGTGGAAGTCTTCGACTTGCTGCAACACCGGATCGGGCGCGCGCGAGACGAAGATATCGCCGGGCAGCAGCAGCACCGGCAAACGGTTCACGTGGGCGAGCGCCGCCGCGGTCACGAGGTTGGTGGCGCCCGGTCCGATCGACGTCGTCACGGCCATCATGCGGCGGCGGAAATGCGCCTTCGCATAGGCGATCGCGCTATGCGCCATCGCCTGTTCGTTGTGCGCGCGCAGGGTCGGCAGTTCGTCGCGGTGCTGATAGAGCGCCTCGCCGATCCCCGCCACGTTGCCGTGGCCGAAGATGGCGAACACACCGCCGAACAGCGGCTCGGTGCCCTCGCCGTCTTCCGTCGCGACGCGTTGCGCGGCGAGATAGCGGATCAGTGCCTGCGCGGTCGTCAGGCGCACCGTGCCACCCGAGCGCGTGCGAGCGTGGCTGGCGTCGTTGGCGGACGCCGCGTTGTGATGCAATACGCGCTGATTCATGCGGCTTGCTCCTGATGGACAGGGTTCGGCGCGCTGGGCTGCGCGGCGCTTGCGCCACGCGTTGCACGCCACGAAGCGATCAGTGTTTCGAAGGTGCGGCGCACGCGCGCGATCAATTCGTCGTCGCCGATTTCTCCGGCGAGCCACGCATGACTCGGCTCGTGAAAGATCGTGCGTCCGACCGTGAAGCCGCGGCACGTCGCCGATTGCGCGGCCGCGCGGAAGCCTTCGTCCAACTGCTCGACGGCCGCCGACAAACCGAGCAGTACCACGCCCCGGCAATAGGGATCGCGCTCGGCGATCAGCGCGTCGACGTTACGCCATTGCGCGGCGTCCATCGGTTCGAGCTTCCACCACTCGGGATAGATGCCGATGTTGTACAGGCGCTTCAACGCGCGATACACGGTGTCCGGCGCTTGCGGAAAATGCGCGTGTTTCGGCGGAATCACTTCGAGCAGCAATTCATGGCCGCTCGCTTGCGTCGCGTCGTAGAGCGCGCGGAGTTGCGTTTCCTGTTCGAGACGCTGCTCGATGGGTTCGTCGGGATGAAACTGCACGAGGCACTTGACGATATGCTCCTGTGGCCACGGAATCAGCGTGGTGCCGATCGAACGGCCGTGATCGAACACGAGCGGCACGGAGCCCGGCAGTTCCACTGGCCGACCGATCCACCAGCCGCGTCCGGTGGCCGCGTTCAGCGCGTCCTGGCCATAACGGTCGTCGATCAGCACGCCGATGCGGTTCTGCAAACCCAGCGCGGTTTCGGTTTGCGCGACGGCTTCGACGAACAGGCCCTTCAGACGCGCAATGCGCGCTTCGTCGGCGCCGGTTTGCTGCGCGAGTTCGAAGAACTGGTTGCGATGGTCGAAGGCGAAACCGAGCACTTCGTCCCATTGTTTGCGGGCCGGCGAGACGCGATGCAGCCGTGCGAGCGTCGCGTCGCGATCCGGGCGGCGCATGCGCTGCGGATCGGCTTTCGCTTCGCGCAGGAAGTAGTCGAGTTCGGCGGGCGTCGGCATGGCCGGCGCGCAGCCGTGGCGAGAGACGACCAGCGCGCCGCTCGCGTTCGCGGCGCGCGCGCACGCTTCGAGCGGCTGATCGCGCAGCCATCCGGAGAGAAAGCCTGAAGCGAACGCATCGCCCGCGCCAAGCACGTTCAGCACTTCGACTTCCACGCCGCCTTGAATCGGCAGGTCGTCGAGCGAGGCGGGCACCGCGCCGTCGATGATCTGGCAGCCCATTGGTCCGCGTTTCAGCACCAAGGTGGCCGGCGTGACGGCACGCACCATCGCCAGCGCGTCGACCAGTTCGGTCTTGCCGCCGGCAATGCGGAATTCCTCTTCGGTGCCGATCACCAGATCGAACAGCGGCAGAATGCGCTGTAAATGCGCGGTGACGCCTTCGCTCGCGACGAAGCGCGTCTCACCGTCCGCCTTGCCGGTGAGGCCCCACAGCACCGGACGATAGTCGATATCGAGCACGGTGCGCACCTGGTTGCGGCGCGCATAGTCCAGCGCGCGGCGGCTCGTGCGGTTCACCTGTTCGGTGGAAAAGTGCGTGCCGGTGATCAACAGCGCTTTCGACGACGCAATGAAGGGCTCGTCGAAATCCGCTTCATCGACCGCCATGTCCGCGCAGTTCTCGCGATAGAAGATCAGCGGGAAAGTATCGCGGTCTTTCAGGCCGAGCAGCACGAGGGCGGTCAGGCGCTCCTGATCGATGCGCACGTGGCTGACGTCGCAACCCTCCTTGGCGAGCGTCTCGGTGAGAAAGCGGCCCATGTGATCGTTGCCGACGCGCGCCAGCATCGACGACGCGAGGCCGAGCCGCGCGCAACCGAACGCGATATTCGCCGACGATCCGCCGAGATACTTCGCGAAGCTCGACACGTCTTCGAGGCGCGCGCCGACTTGCTGCGCATACAGATCGACGGCAAGGCGGCCGAGACAGACGATATCGCGGCTGCGGCCCGGCGCGAAGCGGCTGCCGGTAGCCGGCGCCGAAGCGGACGTGACGCCGCTGGATGTGCTGGAATGATCCATGAAGTTTCCTGAATAGCTGGGCGCGGCGGCCGGCGCGACTGCGCCGAACCGTCACGCGAATGAATCAGATCGTCGCGCCTTCGAGTTCGCCGATCATCTTCTGCATCTCGGCGCCGCCGGCCATCATGTCGAGCACTTCGTCCTTGCTGATGGTTTCCTTGGTGAACGTGCCGAGCGATTTGCCGCGATTGAGCACCGTGAACGAATCGCCGATCGGATACGCGTGGTGCACGTTGTGCGTGATGAAGATCACCGAAATGCCTTTGGCGCGCGCCTTGTGAATCAGCTTCAGCACGTTGAAGCTTTGCTTCACGCCGAGCGCGGCGGTCGGTTCGTCGAGAATCAGTACACGCGCGCCGAAGTGAATCGCCCGCGCGATCGCCAGACACTGTTTCTCGCCGCCGGACATCGTGCCGATCGGCTGATGCGCGTCGCGCACATTGATGCCCATTTCGGCGAGCTTGTCGCGCGCAGTAGTGGCGCTGGTCTCGAGGTCCATCACGCTCAGGAAGCCGAACAATTTCTTTTGCGGCTCGCGTCCCATGAAAAAGTTGCGCGCCACGGAGAGCAGCGGCACCAGCGCGAGATCCTGATACACGGTGGCGATGCCGAGATCGAGTGCGTCTTTCGGCGACTCGAATAGCACCGGTTTTCCGTCCACCAGATACTGGCCGGAAGAGGGCTGATGCACGCCGGCGAGGGTCTTGATCAGCGTCGACTTGCCCGCGCCGTTGTCGCCGAGCAGGCAATGCACTTCGCCGCGTTTCAGGCGCAAGGTCACGCCGCTGAGCGCGATCACCTTGCCGAAGTATTTGTTGACGTTCTCGAGCGCGAGGATCACGTCTTCCTGCGGTGCGTTCGCGTTTGATTCAGGCACGGCGTTCGCTGCGGTATTCGTATCGGACATGTTTGTCTCCTCGTTACGATTGCGCGACGCGGCGGCGCACATAGTGATTGAACAGCACGGCGATCAACAGCATCACGCCGAGGAACACGCGGAACCAGTCGGAACTGACGTTGGTGTAGGTGATGCCGATCTGCACGACGCCGAAGATCAACGCACCGAAACACGCGCCGACCACCGAACCATAACCACCCGTCAGCAAGGTCCCGCCGATCACCGCGGCGATGATCGCTTCGAATTCCTTCTGCAAACCACGATCGGCCGCGGCCGAGCCGATGTCGCACACTTGCAGCACCGCGAACAGGCACGAGCAGAACGCGGTCAGCACGAACAGCGAAATCTTCACGCGACGCACCGGTACGCCGACGTTCTTGGCGGCGTTGGCGTCGCCGCCTACGGCGAGAATCCAGTTGCCCGCCCGCGTTTTTGCCAGCACGAACGCGCACACCGCCGCGAGTCCGAGCCACCACAGAATCACCTTGGGAATGCCCGGCACGAGCGCGTGGCCGTTATCGAGCATGGTGCCGATGCCGTGGCGCGCGAGCATCGTGAACAGACCATTCAGCGCGACGCCGTGAAACAGCGTATCGGCGAACCAGTCCTGCTGCGCGAGGTCGCCGACACCGGACACGATCGTGCGGTCCGCGAACATGATCGAGAGCGCCAGAGTCAGGCCGCGCAGGATGAACAGAAACGCGAGCGTGACGATGAACGAGGGCAGCCGCGTACGCATCACCAGATAGCCGTTCAGCGCGCCGAGCAGCATGGAGCCGGCGAACGCGAAGAGGATCGCGAGCGAAATGGGCCAGTGAAAATACACCGAGGGAATCGCGACCATCATGCCGGCGAAACCGATCATCGAGCCGATGGACAGATCGAACTCGCCTGCGATCATCAACAGACACGCGCCCACGGCCAGGATGCCAAGATACGCCGAGACCTGCGACCAGTTCATCACGCCGTCGAGGTTGAACATGCCGGAGCCGCCGGCCGTCAGCGCGAAAACGAGAAACACCAGTACCGCGCCGGAAATCGCGGCGAATTCGGGGCGGTTCAGCACATGGCCGAACCTGGATTCCTTGCGCAACCGTTCATCCGAATCAGGCAGCGAGGGCGCTGCCTCGCCGGGATTCGTCTTGACGTGCGGTGGGAAGTGTTTGCCGGCTACACCCATGATGTCTCCTTGGAGCCCGGCCGTGTGCGGCTCGCACGCGAGGATGCGTGGCGAGAACGACAACCGGTGAAATGCGCGGTGGCGGCGGGCGGCCCGCTCCGAATCGAAGCGGTGCCCGCCGTGCGCGTGACTAGCTAGAGAAAAGAATCAGCGATACTGCCCTGCGTACTTGATGACCTTGTCGAGGTTTTCCTTGGTGATGAAACCCGGGCCCGAGCGAATGTTCTTCGGTCCATAGGACGGTGCGAGGCCATAAGTTGCCAGCCGTTCCTTGAACTTCGGATTGGCTTCGAGAATCTGGCGGATCTTCACGGGGTCGGTGGTGTGCTCTTTCTTCACGATCGCCAGCACGGCCACGGGGATATAGCCTTGCAGGTACGGCTGCTGGTCGATTGCGAACTGGATCGTGCCGCTCTGAATGGCCTTGGCGATGTCGTCGGAGAAGTCGAACGTGCAGAAGTAGATCTTGCCCGCCAGACCCATTTGCGTGACCGCTTTCAGCGTGGCCGAAGCCGGGGTCGGTCCGAGCGTCAGGATCGCGCCGGTGTTCGGGTGGTTACGCAGATACGCGCTGACCTTTGACTGAATTTCGGTCGGATCCTGCCCGGAGTCGATCGTGGATGCCTTGTAGTCGACGCCGAGCGCTTCGGCAAAACCACGGCAACGGTCGAACGACACCGTATTGGTGGCGATGTGGTTCACGCACAGGAACGACTTCACGCCCGCGGCTTTGGCCTTCTCGCCGGCCGCTCTGCCCGCGACGTATTCGGGTTGGCCCACATGCATGATCGCGCCGAGTTGCGCACTCTGTTCCTCCGTGCCCGAATTGATCGTGACGAGCGGAATCTTCTTCGCGGTCACCTTGTTGATCGAGCTTTTCAGCACGTCGAAATCGGCGATGGTGACGATCACGCCGTCGTAATTGCGCGCGGCGGCCTGTTCGACCAGACGGGCCATATCGGCGATGTCGCCGTTTGGTGGATTGCGGTAGTCGGTCTCGACGTTGAAGTCCTCGTCGGCCTGTTTGATGGCGTTCTTGATGGTGTTCCACCACGAATCCGAATCCGGCGCGTGGCTGATCAGCACGAAGTGCGCGTCAGCCGCGCGGGCGGCCGAGGCCGCGCCGAATCCCGTCGCCAACGTCAACGCCGTCACCAGAATCCTGAGCGTAGCCTTGCCCTTGCAAAGTCTCATTGTCTCCACCTTTCTCGGTATGTCGTTTTTGAAGGGAGCATCTGGCGGGCGGCTTTCAACCGCGTACAAACCCGGGTGTTTCCACCAAAGCACCATCGCTCACGACCAAGATTAGGCGATCTTCCAAGCCGTTGCAATGAAAATTTCATTACAAATAAAAATAGAAAATACGTTCCATTTGACTTGGCGGCTGCCTATAATCGGCAGCGTCAGGAGGCCGTGTGGCGGGGGTTTGGAGCGGCTGCCGCACTGCAATAAAGCACCCGAGAGAGAGCCATGGCGGAAGAGAGCACCGAGGAATTGCCCAGCGTCGAAGAATTGATGCAGCGCATCGCGGAAAACTACGACGCGTTGCCGCGTCAGTTGAAGAATGTCGCGACGTATATCGAGCAGCATCGATCGAGCGTGATGGTGGACCGCACCAGCGACATCGCCGCGAGCTGCGGCGTGCATCCGTCCGCCGTGGTGCGTTTTGCGCAGCGCTTCGGCTTTTCCGGCTTCTCCGATCTGCAGGCGGTTTTTCGGCAGGCTTACACGGGGCAGGGCAGTTCGTCGCCGAGTTATCAGCAGCGCATTCGCAAGCTGATCGACGAAAAGCCGGGCGCGCTGTCCGGCGGTTCGGTGGCTCGCGAGTTCATCGCGGCCTCGCGCGGCGGTCTCGAAGAACTGGAGGCGGGGCTCGACGACAAGGAGTTCGACGCCGCGGTGAAGATGCTGCAACAGGCCGACAACATCTACGTGATCGGCGTGCGGCGCTCGTTTCCGGTGGCGAGCTATATCGTCTACGCACTGCAGCACACACCCAAGCGCGTGCACCTGGTGTCCGGTTTCGGCGGCATGTACCGCGAACAGATTCGTAGTGTGAAGAAGGGCGACGTGGTGATCGCGATCAGCTTTGCGCCCTATGGCAAGGAAACGCAGTATTGTTTGCGGGTCGCGCATCATCATCAGGCGAAGACGCTGGTTATTACGGATAGCCAACTATCTCCGCTCGCGCGTTATGCCAGCACGCAACTGTATGTGAAAGAGGGCAGCGCGTTCGCGTTCCGCTCGCTGACCAGCACGATCTGTTTGTGCCAGGCGTTGTTCATCGCGCTCGCGTACAAGCTCGAATTGAATGTTGAAGAATCCAAAGACACTGGAGGATACGATGACTGATGGGGCAAAGACGATCGACGTAGCGGTGTTCGGCGCGGGGCGCATCGGCAAGATTCATGCGGCGAATCTCGCGCGGCAGCCGGGCGTGCGGCTCAAGTATGTGGTCGACGTGAATCGCGAGGCCGCCGCGGCGCTCGCCGCCGAGCACGGCGCGCAGGTTGCCGATATCGACGCCGCGATGGGCGATGCGTCGATCGGTGCGACCGTGATCTGTTCGAGCACCGACACGCATGCCGATCTGATCATGCAATCCGCCGCGCAGAAGAAGCATGTGTTCTGCGAGAAGCCGGTCGATCTGACGCTGGAGCGTGCGCGCGCCTGTGCGGCAGCGGTGGAGCGCGCGGGCGTGGTGTGCATGATCGGTTTTCAGCGCCGTTTCGATCCGACGTTCTCGGCGTTGAAGGCGCGTCTCGATGCCGGCGAGATCGGCACGCCGGAAATGCTGATTGTGACGAGCCGCGATCCGGGGGCGCCGCCGGTCGAGTACATCAAGCATTCCGGCGGCATTTTCAAGGACATGCTGATTCACGACTTCGACATCTTCCGCTGGATTCTCGACGACGAAGCCGACACGCTGCACGCCACCGGCAGTTGTCTGAGCGACCCGGCGATTGCCGACGCGGGCGATATCGATTCGACCGCGGTCACGATTCGCACGAAGCGCGGCCGCCTGTGCCAGATCAATACCGCGCGGCGCGCCGCGTATGGTTACGACCAGCGCTTCGAAGTGCTGGGCAGCACCGGCATGCTGCAGGCGGGCAATGTGCGGCCCACGGAAGTCACTGCATATTCGAAAACCGAAGTGTCGAGCGACGTGCCGGAAGCGTTTTTTCTCGAACGTTACCGCGCGGCCTACGCGCATGAGATCGCGCATTTCTTCGATGCGGTGACACGTGGAAAGCCGGTGCGCACGACCGTCGCCGACGGTTTGAAGGCGCTCGAACTTGCCGACGCCGCGACCCGCTCGTGGCGCGAGGGACGTGCGGTCAAACTCGGCGAGACATCGTGATGACAGGCGCCGCAGGAAAGCTTCGATTGGGCGTGGTCGGTCTCGGGCGTCTCGGCAAGCGGCACGCGGAGAATCTGGCGTATCGCGTGCCGGGCGCGTCGCTCGTGGCCGCCTGCAGTCCGGTGGAAGAGGAGCGCGCATGGGCGCGAGAATCGTTGCCTTCGCCACGTCTGTACGACGATTACGCGGAACTGCTAGCTGATCGCGAGGTGGATGCGGTCTGGCTCGTCACGCCGTCTTCGTTGCACGCGCAGCAGATCGTCGACGCCTTGCAGGCCGGCAAGCATGTGTTCTGCGAGAAGCCTTTGTCGCTGGATCTCGCCGAGTGCGAGAGGGTGCTGGCCGAGGCCGCGCGCTATCCGCATTTGCAGGCCACCATCGGCTTCATGCGACGCTTCGATCCGAGCTATAAGGACGCGTTCGACAAGATCGAAGCCGGCAAGATCGGCCGGCCGTTTCTGGTGCGCTCGCAGACTGCGGATCAGAACGACAGCGATGGGTTTTTCGTGCGCTTTGCGGCGACGTCCGGCGGGATCTTTCTCGATTGCACCGTGCACGATATCGACGTCGCGCGCTGGCTACTTGGCAAACCGCGCGCGAAACGCGTGTTCGCGGCGGGTGCCGCGGTGATGCACGAAGGCTTGCGAGAGTTCGGCGATGTCGATAACGGTGTCGCGATCTGCGAGTTCGAGGACGGCAAGCTGGCCATGTTTTATGCATCGCGGACGCAGGCGCATGGGAATGACACGCACAGCGAGGTGATCGGCACGGCTGGGGCGCTGGCTATTGGACGTAATCCGCGCGCGAATCGGGTTGAGATTTACGACGCCACGGGGATTCGGAACGAATGCACGCCGAATTTTTTTGAGCGGTTTGAAGAGGCGTTTTTGTATGAGGCGCGGGCGTTTGTTGCAGCTGTGCAGGGTGGGGCGGCGTCTTCTGCTGTGCAAGCGGGGGCTTCGCTGGCGGATGCCTTGGAGGCAACGCGGATTGGGGTGGCGTTGCGGGAGTCGTTGTTGAAAGGGGAGGCTGTTTCTTTGTAGGGGCTTTTTGTCATATTCGGACCTCATTGCAAGTCCTCTGCATCAGATTGAGACGCGTCTGATCGTGCTGCAGCGCTGCCCATGCGATCGTTGTCGAATTCCGATTCGATGCGAGATAGACATGAAGGCATTTGCTGTTATGACGGTAGTCGTCGCTTGTGCGGCGGGGTTGGGCGGTTGCGTCACACCAACGCATACCTACGACGAAATCCATTCGCGCGGCTGGACGAAAGAGGCTTTTGATCAGCGGTATCCAGCCGGGACATCACAAGTCGAAGTGTTCAAGAAACTTGGCGGTCCATTCGCGGCGAATTCTGCCGGCGACGTTTCCCGGTGGGATTACGTCGGCGGCGTGTCGGGTCAGCAGCATGTCACGTTCATTTTCCGCAAAGGCTTGCTCACCGAAAAACGATTTGAGAATTTTTGATCCGATGCAATGCTTATTGGACCCAGGAAGGGGGCCCCAAACTCGCTGCCCGGCGGCCGCCCACCACCTGCTGTAGAATTTGACCCTTCAGCGTTATAGAAGACGCCCCGCCCCCGAAGGTCATCGTCGATGCAAATTCAGATTCACAAGGAAGTCGATGCGCGCGGGCTCATGTGCCCGCTGCCGATTTTGCGCGCCAAGAAGGCGCTCGCCGACATGGAAAGCGGCCAGATTCTCAAGGTGCTCGCCACCGATCCGGGCTCGCAACGCGATTTCGCCGCGTTTGCGCGGCAAACCGGCAATGAAATCGTCGAAAGCTCCGCGCACGACAAGGTTTTCACCTTCCTGATGAAGCGCCGCTGACGCCGACGCACCAACGCGCGCGCCCCTGAGCGGTCGCCAAAAAACAAAAGGCGCTGTGCCCGCGAATGCGGGCACAGCGCCTTTTAACTTCGGTTCAACGCTACCGAGAGGCTACCGGCTCAAAGCCGCTCAACCTTCCAGCACCGGCGAACGGGTGCGCAGATATTCTTCGAAATCGGCAGCCACTTCCGGGTGACGCAAGGCGAACTCGACCGTCGCCTTCAGATAACCCAGCTTGCTGCCGCAGTCGAAACGCGTGCCGTGATACTTGTACGCCAGTACCTGCTCGTCGGCGAGCAGCGAATGAATCGCGTCCGTCAACTGCAATTCGCCGCCTGCGCCCGGCTTCAAAGCACGCAGATGTTCGAAGATGCGCGGCTTCAGCACATAGCGGCCCACCACGCCGAGATTCGACGGCGCCACGCTCGGCTCCGGCTTTTCGACGATACCCGACATCTTGATGATCGAGTCTTCCCACTCCTTGCCGTCGACGATACCGTACGACTTGGTTTCCTGAGCGGGAATCTCTTCGACGCCGATCACCGAGCTGTGATAGTGGTCGAACACCTCGATCATCTGCGTCATGACGGGCGGCGTGCCGTACAGCAAGTCGTCCGCGAGAATGACGGCGAACGGGTTGTCGCCCACCAGCTTTTCGGCGCACATCACCGCGTGGCCCAAGCCCAATGCTTCCGGCTGACGCACGTAGAAACAGTCAACATGGCTCGGCTTGATGCTGCGCACGAGCTCCAGCAGCTTGTCCTTGCCGCGTGCCTCGAGTTCCGCCTCGATTTCATACGACTTATCGAAGTGGTCCTCGATCGCGCGCTTGCTGCGGCCCGTGACGAAGATCATTTCGGTGATGCCGGCTGCCATTGCCTCTTCGACCGCGTACTGGATCAGTGGCTTGTCGACAATCGGGAGCATCTCTTTCGGGCTAGCCTTCGTGGCAGGGAGGAACCGGGTGCCAAGACCTGCTACCGGAAAAACCGCCTTCGTAACTTTTAGCATGTGATTACCCTGAATCCTCTGGTTTAGCTATCGGTCCTTGCCTGCCTCTTGGGGCGGGCACGGAGCGTAATCAGACCGGCAAGCGCCCCAACTGGGCTTTCAGCTTGCCCACCGTAGCTTCGAATTCTGCCAGTCTTTTCTGCTCCTGCTCAACGACTGCCGGCGGTGCCTTTGCAACGAAACTTTCATTCTGCAATTTTCCGTTGCACTTGATGATTTCCGTGCTCAACCGCGCAATCTCCTTCGACAACCGCTCGCGCTCGACGGCCACATCGATTTCCACCTTCAGCACGAGCTTGTCATTCCCCACGATAGCAATTGGCGCGCCATCTGCCTGCGCATCCAGGCTTGCCTCGTCGGCAATGATCTGCACTTCGGACAAACGGGCCAATGCCTGTGCGTACGGAGCAAAGGTACGCAGGCGCTCCGCGTTGCCGGTAGCGAGCAACGGCACCTTGACCGCCGGCGACAGATTCATTTCGCCGCGCAGATTCCGGCACGCATCGATCACTGCTTTCAGATCGGCCGCCCACTGCTCCGCGTCTTCATCGATCTTCGACGGCTCGGCGACGGGGTAAGGCTGCACCATGATGGACGCTTCGCCCTCGGCTTTGCCCTCGGGATAACGCCCGGCCAACGGCGCCACTTTTTGCCACAGCGCCTCGGTGATGAACGGAATCACCGGATGCGCCAGGCGCAGCACCGTCTCGAGCACGCGCAGCAGCGTGCGACGAGTTGCGCGCTGCTGGTTCGGCTGACCCGTCTGGATCTGAACCTTGGCGAGTTCGAGATACCAGTCACAGTATTCGTCCCATACGAACTTGTATAGGGCGTTGGCCACATTGTCAAAACGATAGTCGGCGAAACCCTTGGCGATTTCCGCTTCCACGCGCTGCAGACGCGAGACGATCCAGAAATCGGCCTGCGAGAAATGCAGGTGGCCGTCCGGGCCGCATTCGCCGCATTGTTCCGGCTTGCCGAAGCCGCAATCGTGGCCTTCGCAGTTCATCAGCACGAAACGGGTGGCATTCCACAGCTTGTTGCAGAAATTGCGATAGCCTTCGCAGCGCGCCAGGTCGAAGTTGACGTTGCGGCCGAGCGTGGCCATCGAGGCCATCGTGAAGCGCAATGCGTCGGTGCCGAACGCGGGGATGCCGTCGGGGAATTCCTTACGGGTTTTCTTTTCGATCGACGCAGCCTGCTTCGGGTTCATCAAGCCGGTGGTGCGCTTGGCGACCAGCGCGTCGAGGTCGATGCCGTCGACGATATCGATCGGGTCGAGCGTGTTGCCCTTGCTCTTCGACATCTTCTGGCCTTCGGCGTCGCGCACGAGACCGTGCACGTAGACCGTGTCGAATGGCACCTGGCCGGTGAAGTGCGTGGTCATCATGACCATGCGCGCGACCCAGAAGAAGATGATGTCGAAGCCGGTGACCAGCACCGACGACGGCAGGAAGTGCTTCAGTTCCTGCGTTTCATTCGGCCAGCCGAGCGACGAGAACGGCACCAGAGCAGACGAGAACCACGTGTCGAGCACGTCTTCGTCGCGTCGGAGTGCGCCCGTGTAGCCGGCCGCCGTGGCCTTGGCGCGCGCGTCGTCTTCGGTCTTCGCCACGAAGATTTCGCCGTTTTCGCCGTACCACGCCGGAATCTGATGGCCCCACCAGAGCTGGCGCGAGATGCACCAGTCCTGGATGTTCTCGAGCCATTGGTAGTACGTGGTAGTCCAGTTTTCCGGCACGAACTTGATTTCGCCGCTGCGAACCACGCCGAGCGCCGTTTCCGCGATCGATTTGCCCGGATTGAAGGTACCTTCCGGCGCCGGCTTGCTCATGGCGACGAACCATTGGTCCGTCAGCATCGGCTCGATCGCGACGCCCGTACGGTCGCCGCGCGGCACCATCAGCTTGTGCGGCTTGACCGACTCGAGCACGCCGAGCGCTTCGAGGTCGGCCACTACCTGCTTGCGAGCTTCGAAACGGTCGAGGCCGCGGTATTTTTCCGGGGCGTTGTCGTTGATCTTCGCGTCGAGCGTCAGGATTTCGATCATCGGCAGCTTGTGGCGCAGACCGACCTGATAGTCGTTGAAATCGTGCGCGGGCGTGACCTTGACGACGCCGGTGCCGAATTCGCGGTCCACGTAGTCGTCGGCGATGATCGGCACTTCGCGGCCCGACAGCGGCAGCGTGACCGTCTTGCCGATCAGGTGCGCGTAGCGCTCGTCTTCCGGGTGGACCATCACGGCGGTGTCGCCGAGCATGGTTTCCGGGCGCGTGGTGGCGACCGTGAGATGGCCCGAACCGTCGGTAAGCGGGTACTGGATGTGCCAGAGCGAGCCGTTTTCTTCTTCGCTGACCACTTCGAGATCGGAGACGGCGGTGAGCAGCACCGGGTCCCAGTTCACGAGGCGCTTGCCGCGATAGATCAGGCCCTGTTCATACAGGCGTATGAAGACGTCGCGCACGGCGGCCGACATCTTGTCGTCCATCGTGAAGTATTCGCGCGACCAGTCGATCGAGGCGCCGAGGCGGCGCACCTGGTTCGTGATGGTCGAGCCGGATTCCTGTTTCCATTCCCAGACGCGTTCGATGAACTTTTCGCGGCCGAGGTCGTGGCGCGAGACGCCTTGCGCGTCCAGTTGCCGTTCGACGACGATCTGCGTGGCGATGCCCGCGTGGTCCGTGCCCGGCACCCACAGGGTGTTTTCGCCGAGCATGCGGTGATAGCGGGTGAGGCCGTCCATGATCGTCTGGTTGAACGCATGGCCCATGTGGAGGGTGCCCGTGACGTTCGGCGGCGGCAACTGGATCGAGAAATCTTTCCGGTTTTCCTCCATGGCGGGCGTCGCGTAGGCGCGCTTTTCCCATTCGGGGCCCCAGTGGGCTTCAATGGTGTGGGGCTCGAAGCTTTTGGTAAGCGTGGAGGTGGTGTCGCTCGGGGTCTCGCTCATTGTGTCGGTTCGGCTGGTGAATGCTGGGAATGGTTGATTATAAGCGGCGCCTGGGGGGCGGGCGGGTTTTGGGTGTTTGGCCGGTTTGCTGTGTTTCTTATGGTGTTGGCCTTTCCTTGAATTCTTTGTGGTTTATTGGGGTTGCCCCTGTGCGGGGCGGCACTCCCTTTCTTTGCATGCCGCAAAGAAAGGAAGCAAAGAAAGCGGCTTCACACCGCCAGCCTATAAGCGGGTCCCCCGCGCAGCCACGATAGTGGCGCATCTGGAATCCGTGCCGCCGCGCATTCCGCGTTCGTGACAAGGCCGTCATTCTTCCGGCGGCGCTGCGCGCGCCGTCGCGGTCGTTCTGCAAACCGTCTGTGGCTTCACGCTGGACGGTTCCTCATCAAGCCGTGGACGGTTTTCCCGCATGGTGCGGCTTGTCAGGGTGCTCGGTCTTTTTCGCGCTCGGGACCGTTTTCGCCACCATTTTTCGCTCCCAGCGGCATTTCCTGTAGTGCCAGCTCCGTCCGGCCCGGGCGCCTTCAAAACAACCGTTTCGCGGCATCGCTGGGACGAAGCCGATGCCCCCACCGCGCGCGCAGCCGCTGGTTTTCAGGCAGACCGTTCCGGCGAGCGCGCAGCGCGAGGCGGAAAGTATGACTGCCTTGTCACAAGCGCTGGATGTGCGGGGGCACGGATTCCAGATGCACCACTGCCTCCTCCAAGCCAGGGGACCCGCTTATAGGCTGGCGGTGTAAAGCCGCTTTCTTTGCTTCCTTTCTTTGCGGCATGCAAAGAAAGGGAGTGCCGCCCCGCACAGGGGCAACCCCAATAGACCACCGTGAATTCAAGGAAAGGCCCACACCGCAAGCAAACCAGACCACCGCGAATTCAGCAAAAGGCCCACACCGCAAGCAAACCAGACCACCATAACTCTAAGAAATCCCCACCAAAACCTAAAAGCAAATACACCCCAACCCGCCGAGCAGGCAAAAAAACCGCCCCCCCTCCGGGGCATATAATGTCGAACGACCCGCCGCCCCTCCAGACAAATGCCCGACCTGCTAGCCAATCTAAACCCCGAACAACACGCCGCCGTCACGCTCCCCAACGAGCCCGCGCTCATTCTCGCCGGCGCGGGCAGCGGCAAGACCCGCGTCCTGATCACGCGTATCGCGTGGCTCATCCAGCACGGCCTGGCGTCGCCCGCCACCATTCTGGCGGTGACCTTCACCAACAAAGCCGCCCGCGAAATGATGTCGCGTCTGTCGGCGCTTCTGCCGATCGACACGCGCGGCATGTGGATCGGCACCTTCCACGGCCTGTGTAATCGCATGCTGCGCGCACATCATCGCGACGCGGGCCTGCCGGCCACCTTCCAGATTCTCGATACCGCGGACCAGCTGTCCGCGATCAAGCGTCTGATGAAAGGCCTCAACATCGACGACGAAAAGTACCCGGCGAAAAACCTCCAGTACTTCATCAACAACGCGAAGGAACAAGGTCTGCGGCCGAAAGACGTCGACGCCACCGACAACTTCAACCGCAAATTCGTCGAACTCTACGAAGCCTACGATCAGCAATGCCAGCGCGAAGGCGTCGTCGACTTTCCGGAGCTGCTGCTGCGCTGCTACGAGCTGCTCGCACACAACCCGCCGCTGCGCGCCCACTACCAGGCGCGCTTCAGGCACATTCTGGTCGACGAGTTCCAGGACACCAACAAGCTGCAATACGCGTGGCTCAAGATGCTGGCGGGCCAGACCAACTCGATCTTCGCCGTCGGCGACGACGACCAGTCGATCTACGCCTTCCGCGGCGCGAACGTCGGCAACATGCGCGACTTCGAACATGAGTTCAACGTCCGCCACCTGATCAAGCTCGAACAGAACTACCGCTCGCACGGCCATATTCTCGACGCCGCCAATCAGCTCATCGCCAACAACTCGCGGCGTCTGGGCAAGAATCTGCGTACCGACGCGGGTCACGGCGAACCGGTTCGCGTGTATGAATCCGCGACCGATTCGCAGGAAGCCGGCTGGATCGTCGAGGAAATCAAGGCGCTGATCAGCACCGGCACGTCGCGCAGCGAAGTCGCGATTCTCTATCGCAGCAACGCGCAGTCGCGCATGATCGAACACACGCTGGTCAACGCGGGCATCGCGTATCGCGTGTACGGCGGCTTGCGCTTTTTCGAGCGCCAGGAAGTCAAGCACGCGCTCGCCTATCTGCGCCTGATCGACAATCCGAACGACGACACCGCGTTCGCGCGCGTCGTCAATTTCCCGACGCGCGGCGTCGGGGCGCGCTCGATCGAGCAGCTCGCGGACGCGGCGCGTCTGTATAACTGCTCGATGGCCGCAGCGATTCCGTATGTGGCGGGCAAGGCGGGTTCGAGCCTCGCGGGCTTCGCGAACCTGGTCGGCAAGATGCGCGCGGAAACGCAGCAGATGAGCCTGCCGGAAACCGTCGAATACGTGGTGCGCACGAGCGGTCTCTCGGAGTTCTATCAGAACGAACGCGAAGGCCAGGACCGGCTGGAGAACTTGCAGGAACTGGTCAACGCGGCCGCGGCGTTCGTCAGCGAAGAGGGCTACGGCATGGACACGCCGGCGCGCTCCATTCCGCTGCGTCCGGGCGCGACCGCCGCGCCCGAACTGGCCCTCGCCACCGACGATCCGAATACCGTCGTGCTCGACGCGCCCGGCATCGCCGACCCGGCGCAAAACCCGGACACGATGACGCCGCTCGCCGGTTTCCTGTCGCACGCGTCGCTCGAAGCGGGCGACAACCAGGCGCAAGCCGGCCAGGAAGCCGTGCAACTGATGACGGTGCACGCGGCGAAGGGCCTCGAGTTCACGGCGGTGTTCATCACCGGTCTCGAAGAGGGGTTGTTCCCGCACGAAAACAGCGCGAAGGAATCGGACGGTCTGGAAGAGGAGCGTCGCCTGATGTACGTGGCGATCACGCGCGCCAAGGAGCGGCTGTATCTGTCGTTCGCGCAGAGCCGCATGCTGCACGGCCAGACCCGCTACAACATCCGTTCGCGTTTCTTCGACGAACTGCCGCAGGAAACGCTCAAGTGGCTCACGCCGAAGGTCGAGGCGGGCGCGCGTTGGGGTGGCCGTTCGGACAACGCGGGTTATGGGCGCGACTGGTTCGCGCGGCCGGGTTATACGGGGGCCGCGTCGTCGACGCCGGCGCCGTTGCCCGCGTTCGCGAACGAACAGCGTGCAGCGGAAACGGGTTTCCGCGTCGGCCAGCAGGTATTCCACACGAAGTTCGGCGAAGGCACGATCACCGCGCTCGAAGGCGGCGGCACCGACGCCAAGGCGCAGGTCAAATTCAAGCGGCACGGCGAGAAGTGGCTGGCGCTCGCGGTCGCTAAATTGCAGGCGGTGGAATGAGCGGGACGGGCGCAGGCACGCAGGCGTCGGGCGCGGCCGGTGTCGGCGCGGCCGGCACACGAGTGGCTGATGGAGACTCGGCGGCCGCTGTCACCTCCGGTATCGATCCGAACCGCAGCGGCGCGCCGGTTTCGCATCGGCCGCTTGGGATTCTGGCGGCGTTGCCGCAAGAGCTCGGCGATCTGATCGAAGCGATGCGCGCCGAGTCCGGCGTGCGCACGATCACGCATGGTCAGCGCGACTATCATCTGGGCACCGTCCACGGCGCGCCGTGTGTCGTGACGCTGGCGCGCGTCGGCAAGGTCGCGGCAGCGGCCACGGTCAGCGCGCTGATCCATGCATTCGACGTGGAAGCGATCGTCTTCACCGGCGTGGCAGGCGGCGTGGGCAGCGAGGTGCGGGTGGGCGACATCGTCGTCGCCGACGCGCTGCTGCAGCACGATCTCGACGCGTCGCCGCTGTTTCCGCGTTTCGAGGTGCCGTTGCTGGGCATCTCGCGATTCGATGCCGACGCAGCGCTGGCCGATCAACTTGCCGCGGCCTGTGAGCGCTTCGTCGCGGAAGAGGGCGCGGCCTCGGCGGCGCGTTTCGGCACGCGTGAGCCGCGCGTGCATCGCGGTTTGATCATCAGCGGCGATCAGTTCGTGGCCAGCGCGGCGGGCGTTCAGGCCTTGCGCGAGGCATTGCCGGATGCGCTCGCCGTGGAGATGGAAGGCGCGGCGATCGCGCAGGTCTGTTACGAGTACGGCGTGCCGTGCGCGGTCGTGCGTACCGTTTCCGATACCGCCGACGATCACGCGCCCGAGTCTTTCGTGTCGTTTCTCACGGAGATCGCGGGCACGTATTCGAACGCGATTCTGACGCGGTTTCTGGAAGCGCGCAGTTCGACGGTCTGACGCCCGCGTCGAGGTGTGCATGTCGATACATTCATAACGACATGCGCTTCACCTCCGCCGCAGCTTTGCAAGCGACTCGTCCCTAGCGGCGCCTGGCGCGTCGTGCGATTGCCGCGAGGCAGTCGCCGGATCGTAGATCATCGGCAAATCGCACGACTTCAACCGCGTCGCGACTTCGCAATCTATTTCTCCCCGCCATCCCCCAGCGCCTCACGCACCTGCTGCAACGCCGCCGGATCCTCGATGGTCGGCAGATCGCCCGGCTCGCGTCCCTCGGCGAGCGCCGCGATCGCGCGGCGCAGCAGCTTGCCGGAGCGTGTCTTCGGCAGCATCGACACCACCACGACCCGTGACGGCCGCGCAATCGCGCCGAGCTGGCGGTCTACCGTCGTCGTGAGTTCGGCTTCCAGTTTGCTGCGCTTTTTCTTGTCCGCGTAGGCCTGCGCGTCGCGCAGCACCACGAAGGCCATCGCCGCCTGACCCTTCACCGGATCCGTCACGCCGACCACCGCCACTTCCGCGACGGCCGCGTGGCTCGACAACGCTTCCTCGATCTCGCGCGTGCCGAGCCGGTGGCCGGCGACGTTGATCACGTCGTCGGTACGGCCGAGGATCGTCACGTAGCCGTCTTCGTCCTGCACGCCCCAGTCGAAAGTCGAATAGACCTGCTGGTTCGGAACGCTCGACCAGTAGGTGCTGACGAAGCGTTTGTCGTCGCCCCATACCGTCGACATGCAGCCTGGCGGCAGCGGATAGTCCAGCGTCAGCACGCCTTTTTCGCCGGGCGGGCAAGGCTCGCCGGTGAGCTCGTTGCGCAAGGTCAGATTGAAACCCGCCGACGGCACGCCCGGCGAGCCGAGTTTGGTCGGCAGCGCCTCGACGCCGCGCGGAATCGCCAGCATCGGCCAGCCGGTCTCGGTCTGCCAGTAGTTGTCGATCACCGGCTTGCCGAGCGCGCCGGCGATCCAGGCGGCGGTCGGTTCGTCGAGCGGCTCGCCGGCGAGGAACAGGGCGCGCAGGCTCGTCAGATCGGCTTTCTTCATCAGCGCCGGGTCCTGCTTCTTCAGCACGCGCAGCGCGGTCGGCGCGGTGAACATCAGATTGATCCGGTGATGGGCGACAAGACGCCACCAGATGCCGCCGTCCGGACGGATCGGCGTGCCTTCGTACATCACGGTGGTGAGGCCCGCGATCAACGGCGCGTAGACGATATAGCTATGACCGACCACCCAGCCCACGTCCGACGCGGTGAACATCACGTCGCCCGCCTTGCCCTGAAAGATGTGTTCCATCGATGCCGCCAGCGCGACCGCGTAGCCGCCGACATCGCGTTGCACGCCCTTCGGCTTGCCGGTCGTACCCGACGTGTACAGCACATAGGAAGGCTCGTTCGATTCGAGCCACTCGCACGACACGTGGGCGTCGAAGAACTGCTCGCGCAGCGGTTCGTAGGCGACCAGGTAGCTGGCATTGAGCCGCTCGGGCGCGAGTTGCCGATCGATCAGCAAGACATGCGGCGTCTTGTGTTTCGCGCGGGCGAGCGCTTCGTCCATCAGCGGCGTGTAGTCGATCACCTTGCCGCCGCGCGCGCCGGCGTCGGCGGTGACGATCAGCACCGGCTTCGCGTCGTCGATGCGGGCCGCGAGGTTCGGCGCCGCGAAGCCGCCGAACACTACCGAGTGAATCGCGCCGAGGCGCGCGCAGGCGAGCATCGCGAACAGGGCTTCGGGGATCATCGGCAGATAGAGCAGCACCACGTCGCCGCGCTTCACGCCGAGCGAGCGCATGACCGCCGCCATCCGGTTGATTTCCGCGTATAGCTCGGCGTAGGTGTAGCGCCGCTCGATGCCGGTTTCCGTCGACACATACACCAGCGCGTTCTGCTGCGCGCGCTCGGCCAGATGACGGTCCACCGCGTTATGGCACAGGTTCGTGCGGCCGCCGACAAACCAGCGCGCGAACGGCGGATTCGAACGGTCGAGCACCGTGTCGAACGGCGTGTGCCAATGGATGCGCCGCGCTTCGTCGCGCCAGAATGCTTCGGGGTCTTCGATCGAACGGCGGTGGAAGTCGCGATAGCTTGTCATCTGCGGCGATCCTTCTGCTGCGTGAGTGAACGGATGTCGGGTCGTGCGGCCGTGTGGCGCGGCGCGAGAAGGGCGTGTGTCCGCACAAGCATAGAGCAGGCGTGGCTCGGCGGACAACGCGGGTTCACCATGAGCGAGGCAGCGTGCTATCGGGCGCGATGATGAGTTGCGCTTCCGATAGCGCGCCGCAACCAGCCGCTTTACGCACAGACAAAGAAAAAGGCGCCGAAGCGCCTTTTTCTGATCAGACTTACCGTCAGACGGTCATCGATCACGCCTTCGCGCGCTTGCCTTCCACGTCTGGCAGGAACACCGTCAGCACGCCGATCAGCGGCAGGAACGAGCAGACCTTGTACACGTACGTGATGCTGGTGGCATCGGCCAGTTGCCCGAGCACCGCCGCGCCGATCCCGCCCATGCCGAACGCGAACCCGAAGAAGAGGCCGGCGACCATGCCCACCTTGCCGGGGATCAAGTCCTGCGCATACACGAGGATCGCCGAGAACGCCGAGGCCAGCACCACGCCGATGATCACCGTCAGCACGCCGGTCCAGAACAGATTGGCATACGGCAGCAGCAGTGTGAACGGCGCCACGCCGAGGATCGACACCCAGATCACATACTTGCGGCCGATCTTGTCGCCGATCGGACCGCCGATCACCGTGCCCGCCGCCACGGCAGCCAGGAACACGAACAGGTGGACCTGCGCGGCCTGCACCGGCAGATGGAACTTGTCGATCAGATAGAACGTGAAGTAGCTATTGATGCTGGCGAGATAGAAGTATTTCGAAAACACCAGCAGGATCAGCATGCCCATCGCGAACATGACCTTGTTGCGCGACAGCGTGGCGTGACCGGCGACGCTGCGTGCCTTCTTCACCGACGGATGCTGCTTGTACCAGCGGCCGATCTGCGTCAGCACGACGATCGCGACGAGCGCCGCCACCGAAAACCACGCGATGCTGCGCTGGCCGTGCGGAATCACGATCAACGCGGCGAGCAGCGGCCCGAGCGACGAACCCGCATTGCCGCCCACCTGAAACAGCGACTGCGCGAGTCCGTGACGGCCGCCCGACGCCATGCGCGCCACCCGCGACGATTCCGGGTGGAACACCGACGAACCGCAGCCGACCAGCGCCGCCGCCATCAGCAGCACGCCGAAGCTGGGCGCGACCGACATCAGCAACAGCCCGGCAAGTGTGAATCCCATGCCGACCGGCAGCGAATACGGCTTCGGATGCTTGTCCGTATAACTGCCGATGAGCGGCTGCAGCAGCGACGCGGTGATCTGATAGGTCAGCGTGATCAGGCCGATCTGGCCGAACGACAGCGAGAAGTTGTCTTTCAGCATCGGATAGATCGCCAGAATCAACGACTGGATCATGTCGTTGAGCAGGTGCGAGAAGCTGATCGCGCCGAGCACGGAGTACACCGTGCGCTGCACTTTGGCGGCCGGTTGCGCGGCGGAGGCCGCGCCGGTTCCAGTTCCGGCTGGCGCGCCGGCGAGGGCGCTTTTATCGAGGCTCGTTTCCATACGCTAGCTGAGAGAGAAGAAAGAGTGATCTGAAGCCGCCGGACGCTGTTTGGGCAACGTTTTCAGCGCTGCGGCATTTCGACGCGGTATTTTGCGTTGTCAACTAATTGTGGAAGTTTAATGTGGCCTGACCGAATTGTAAGGACAACTTTTGTCGCGAATCGGACATGTGTTGCTGATTAGGGCCAGAGACCGCGCGCCGAAACTGGGAACCGCGCGCACCTCGACGGTGCCGGGACGGGTGTGCTGCCATGGCCACGCGCGGCTGGCAAGTCGTCTGATATATACCGACCGCCGATTTTTGGCCGTGTATAAAACGGTCGCGGGCGCGAGGCTTACAAAGCGGCGCGCCGAGGACCGGGCGGCACATGTGGCAAAACGCGTGGCAACACGTGTGGCGAAAGCGGCGGGCATTTCGCGAGCGACGTTAAAGATCGCGGGCGTTTTTGCCGTAGACCCGGAGAGATAAGCAGCAATGCCGGAACCGACCTTTCCGGCAGCTCTAAACGTGGGGACGGGGAATATGAAAGCAGTTTCGCTGGGTAGCCAGACGGGCACGGGGTTCGTTTCGGAGGGAGAAGCGGCGGGCAAGCCGCCGCGTGGCCAGAGCAGCCGTTCGCGGGCGGTGAAGCTCAAGGGTTTGTCGGTGAAGGCGATGTTGCGCCTCGCGTTTGCCGTGCTGCTGGTCGGCACGCTGCTGATTGGCGTGTTTTCGCTGACCCAGATCAGCCGTCTGAATGCGTCCACCCAATCGATCTACGATCAGGGGCACGTCGCCAGCCGTGCCGCCGAAGAAGCGCGCGGCCACATGCTGCGCGCGAGCCGCGCGCAAAAAATGCTGCTCACCGCCACCACCGCGAAAGAGCGCGACGAACTCGGCACCGACATCGAGGCGGGCCTGACCGGTCTCGCCGCGCAACTCGGCACGCTGCAACAGTACGTCGACACGTCCGACGCGAAGGCCGTCGATCAGCAGAAGAAATTCGCCGCCGCCGTGACGCTGTGGAGCGGGCATCTGCGCGACTTCGTGACGCTCGTGAAAGCGCAGCCGCTCGATCTCTCGCAGATGAACTGGCAGGTCGGCACGCAGGACGTGTCGCTGCTGGTCGAAACCGGCAAACTCGAAAAAATGGTCGACGAACTCGTCGCGCAGCGCGGCACGGCGGCCAAGGCGACCATCGAGGCGTCGGGCTTTATTTACCACTCGTCGTTCGTGATGATCGCGGTGGCGACGCTCGGGCTGATCGTGCTCGCGTTCGGCATCAGCGAGTGGGTCGTGCGGCGCCTCGCCGGTCAGCTCGGCGGCGAGCCGGCGTATGCGAAGGAAATTGCCAGCCGGATCGCGGCGGGCGATCTGTCGGTCGAGATCGCGCTGGGTCGCAAGGACAAGTCGAGCATGCTGTTCGCGCTGCACGACATGCAAAGCGGGCTCGCAACGACGGTTGCTGACATAGCGTCGAGCGCTGACGCGATTGCGACGGCGTCGGGTGAGATTTCGATGGGCAATCTGGACCTGTCGCAGCGCACCGAGCAGCAGGCGATGGCGCTCGAGCGTACCGCGAGCAGCATGGAGCAGTTGACGTCGACGGTTCGTCAGAACGCCGACAACGCGAAGCAGGCGAGTACGCTGGCTAACAACGCGTCGGAGATCGCGGAGAAGGGCGGCGCCGTAGTGAGCCGCGTGGTCGCGACGATGAACGCTATCAACGATAGCGCGCGCAGTATTGGCGACATCATTGGCGTGATCGAAGGGATTGCGTTTCAGACCAATATTCTTGCTTTGAATGCGGCGGTCGAGGCTGCGCGAGCCGGCGAGGAAGGGCGCGGATTCTCGGTGGTGGCCGCGGAAGTGCGCAATCTGGCACAACGCAGTGCCGCTGCCGCGAAAGAGATCAAGGGGTTGATCAGCACGTCGGTGGAGCGCGTGAGCAACGGCTCGACCCTGGCTCAGGACGCCGGGCAAACCATGGATGAAGTGGTCAAGGCGGTGAAGCGCGTGACCGACATCATGGGGGAGATTTCGGCGGCTTCTTCCGAGCAGAGTGCCGGGATCGAGGAGATCAACCTTGCGGTGACGCAGATGGATTCTGGGACGCAGCAGAATGCGGCGTTGGTGGAGGAGGCTACTGCTGCTGCCAGGTCGTTGGATGATCAGGCGCGGGGGTTGAAGGTGATGGTGGGGAAGTTCAGGTTGTGAGTTTGGGGTTTTGGCTCGGTGGTTTTTTTGTTTGGGATCCTTAGGTGTTGGCCTTTCCTTGAATTCACGGTGGTCTATTGGGGTTGCCCCTGTGCGGGGCGGCACTCCCTTTCTTTGCATGCCGCAAAGAAAGGAAGCAAAGAAAGCGGCTTTACACCGCCAGCCTATAAGCGGGTCCCCTGGCTTGGAGGAGGCAGTGGTGCATCTGGAATCGGTGCCCCCGCACATCCAGCGCTTGTGACAAGGCAGTCATACTTTCCGCCTCGCGCTGCGCGCTCGCCGGAACGGTCTGCCTGAAAACCAGCGGCTGTGCGTGTGCTCTGTGGGACTATCGGCTTCGCCCTGGTTTTGTGGATGGCTCCTGCATTTTGGTCGTTAGCAGGTGCAAAAACACAGGCTGTCAAATCTTCTACGTAGCGTTTAGTCAGCCGCCAGCATCTTCAAAGTCGGATTGCTAACTATTGAAAATGCGAAAAGCCAGAGCGATTGCTTGCAGAACGACCGCGCGGGCGCGCGCAGCGCTGCCGGAAGAATGACGGCTTTGTCACGAACGCGGAATGTGCGAGAACACCGATTCCAGATGCACCACTACCGCGACTGCGCGAGGGACCCGCTTAAGAGTTAGCGGTGTGAGCCGCTTTCTCTTGCCTACTTCTCTTTGCGGCGGCGGCAAAGAGAAGTAGGTGCCGCCCCGCACAGGGGCAACGCCAATAGACCACTACCAAATCAAGCAAAGTCCAACACCTTATAAATCCGAACAATTCAGCCAGCCTTCCCAACTGCAGGCATAACAACAACAGTACAAGTAATCCCAGCAGCAAGCACAACTCCATCCGGCACGGAATCAATCCTAACCCGCACAGGAACGCGCTGCGCCAACCTAACCCAATTAAAAGTCGGATTCACATCAGCCAGCAACTCACGGCTTTCAGGATTATCCCGATCATAGATCCCACGAGAAATACTCTCGACGTGCCCTTGCAAGATGCCACCGCTCATCAACCGAACTTCAGCCTTATCCCCGACCCGAACATGAGGAAGCTTAGTCTCCTCAAAATACCCATACACCCAGAAAGAGTGACTATCGACAATCGCCAGCTTGGCCGCCCCAGCGGTCGCATAATCCCCACGAAACACACTGAGATTAGTGACATACCCATCAACCGGCGACACGACCCGCGTCCGCTCAAGATTCAACTTAGCCGCATCCAAAGTAGCCAAAGCCTGCTGATAAGAAGCCTCCGCAGCCGAAGCCGTATGAGTCGCATTCTCACGACTCTCTTTAGACACGACCAAAGCATCCATATCCGCACGCCGCTGCGCATCATCCCGCTTCATCTGCAACTCGGCCTTTCGCGCCGCCACCGCAGCCTGCGCCTGCTCAACCGCAATCTCATAGTGCGAAGGATCGATCTGCATCAACAGATCGCCTTTCTTCACCAGTTGATTGTCCTTCACAGGCAGATCCACAACCGCGCCAGAAACATCCGGCGCGACATTGACGATCTCGGCGCGCACGCGCCCATCACGCGTCCACGGTTCGTCCATGTAATGAACCCACAGCACGCGTCCAATCAAAATCGCGACGATAAAAATAATGGCTGTCGCGACGAAGCCCACAATATTTCGGATGGTCATGTTTCGACTCTGATCAACGATAAACGGCGAGACCCAGCACGCCGCACACACACACGAGCAAGCTGGCCCGGAACAAGGACGGATGCCACACCACGCGATACACGCCCGTATAGGCGATCACGCGGTCCAACACCCAGGTAAGCGCGGCGCCCGCGATGAACAGCAGCACGATGGCCGGCACGTAGGCGTCGAAAACGGCGATATCACGTGGCATGACGAACTCCTTCTGACGCGTCGGCACGTCCGCTCATCAACGGTTCAAGCGGCGATTGCGGATCGAGCAGCGCGGTACGAATGAAATGCAGTTGACTCAAAATGCGTTGCAGCCGATGCCGCTCTTCACGCGGCGGCGTGAAGGTGGCGAGCATCTGCTGAACCGTGGCGATGGCATCGGTGGTCGCGGCCAGCGCGCGGTCGAAACGGTCTTCACGCGGCCGCTCGAACAGCGTGGCCAGCGCGTCACGCATCGAACGCAACGCGATGCGCCATGGCATTGACTTCGCATAGCGCGCGTCGGCGGGCAGCGCCGCCACTTCGCGGCGCAGGTCGATCATCGCGTTGCCCACTTCGAGCACCGAGAAGAGCCAGCGCAAGGTGTCGCGTTTGAGCTCGGGCTCGTTCTGCGCGAGCGCATTGATCTGGAACATCAGATCGCGCGCGCCGCTCTCGAAGCGCGAACGCACGCGACGCATGCCCGCGCGGCTTGCCAGCACGACCTGGCGGCGCAGATCCACCAGCAGCCGGTTGCGCAGCCACGGTGTCGAAGGCGGCAGCAATACCGCGAACGCGATCGACGACACCAGCATCGACAGCACGAGCGCGAGCGCGTCGTTCATGAAGGCGCTCGGGTCGTAGTGAATCACGTTGTCCGGGCCGGCCAGGAAACAGAAGAAGATGCAATAGCCGACGCCGTAGCCGGCCAGCGCGGGCCGTGTCGTCATGAACACGCCGAGCAGCAGGAACGGCGTGAGCGCGACGCACAGCAGCGGGAAGCCGTCGATGTGCGGAAACACGCCGTACACCGCGATCATGCCCATCAGCGTGGCGACCAGCGTGCCGCCGGCCATCTGGAACGCGGTGCGCTTCGGATTCGGCGACGACGACGCCAGCGCGCAAACCGCCGCGGCATTCAACGTCAAGGTCGAACCACTCGGCCACGCGGTCGCGATCCAGAACGCGCCGAGCACCATCATCACGATGGCGGCGCGCACGCCCGCGACGCCTGCCGCGATCGCGTTCGTCTTCGGTTCGTAACGCTCGATCCAGCGCTCGCGCTCGTGCGTATCGACGGCAAGCGACGCGTACGTGGCCGCATACGCATGCAGATCGTCGATGAAGCGGTACAGCAGTTCGGCGCCGGTATCGAAGTCGAGCAGCGGCGCCTCGGGATGCGCTTCCAGTTGCGCCCGTGTCGCGCGCACGCGTTTGGGCAACTCGGCTTTGTAGGCCTCGAGTTGCGCGGCGGCGTGCGCGGCGTCGGCGGCGCTCAGCACGGGTTCGCCGGACTTCGCGAGCAGCGGGGCGATTTCCTTGAAGTACGGTTCGAGCGCGTCGATCGCGGTGGCCGCGCCGCTCGTGTTCGTGTTGCGCAAGCGGTTCATCAACTGATGCAGCGCGTGAAAGCGCGTCGACGCGGTCATGAACTCGCTGTTCAGACGCGCGAGACGGCCGCCGCGCATGCGCGAATCGGGGCCTTCGAACACGGCCACGCTGCGCGCGGCCTCGAAACCGACGATGTTGGCGACAAAGCGCGCATTGGTCGCTTCGATCCGCGCGCGGTCGTTGCGGCCGGCGAGCGACGTCGACACATATTCGACGAACGCCGAGAACCGCGCGCGCACGGTGCCGCGCATCTGCAAGCCGGCGAACTGTGGAAATACGAGGCCGCTCACCGCGCCCGCGCAGACGATGCCGACCACCACTTCGGCCACCCGTGTGAGCGCGCTCAGAAACGCGCCGTCCGGATGTTGCGAAGCGGGGATGCCGATCAGCGCGGCGGTATAGCCGGCGAGCACGAAACCGTACGAGCGGAAGTTGCGGTTGCGCGCGGCGCCGGCGGTACAGATGCCGACCCAGATCGCCGTCGTGACGATGAACAGTTCGGGCTGCTGCGCGAATAGGCCGATCAACGCGAGCATCACGACGAGACCGACTAGCGTGCCGCAGATCCGGTAGAAGCTCTTCGCGAACACCATGCCGCTTTGCGGCTGCATCACGATGAACACGGTGGTCATCGCGGTGCGCGGCTGCGGCAGGTCGAGCTTCATCGCGACGCCGAGCGCGAGGAAGCAGGCGGCGAGCGCTTTGAAGAGGTAGATCCACGTCAGGCCGTCGTTGCGGGCCCAGTCGGCGGCGGCCGCGTATAACGCGGCGAACTTCGCCGAGGACGCCGGCCGCGACGCGGAAGCAGGGGAGGCGGACATGATCAGCTCCCTGACCTGGCCGACCGGACAGCGGCGTTCGAACTCGCCGATGCGTTCGCGGGCATGGATCCAGCGTTCGAACTCTCCGCCGCGTTCGCGGGCACGGCACCAACGGCCGAACCCGCGGCCGCTTTCCCCTTCCCATGCGCCGGCAGCGTCTCGTTCGCCTGCGGACCATTAGCCGGGTCGTCGAGTCCACCGCCCAACGCCGTGACCAGCGACGCATGTGCGGCCAGCCGTTCGGCCTGAATCTTCGCGACGCCTTCCTGCGCGCGCAGCAACTGATTCTGCGCGATCAGCACGTTCAGATAGTCGGTCAGCCCGCGCCGGTAACCTTCGCGCGACAACTCGTAGTTCTTGCGGGCCGCCGCGACCGAACGGTCGGCATCGTCGGCCTGCGTGGCGAGCGAGCGGATCCGGATCACCTGATCGGAAATGTCCTTGAGCGCGCCGACAATCGACTGGTTATAGCTCTCGACGGCTTCGTCATAGCCCGCCGACGCCGCGCCGAGTTGCGAACGCAGCCGTCCGCCATCGAGGATCGGCAACGACAGCGCCGGCCCCGCGCTCCAGCTATGCGACGGGTTCTTCAGAAACTGGAACAGCGGCCCCATCGCCGCATAACCGCCGATCGACGCCAGCAGGTTGATATCCGGATAAAAATCGGCCTTGGCGACGTCGATGCCGCGCGCTTGCGCCGCGACCGTCCAGCGCGCCGCGACCACGTCCGGCCGATGGCCGATCAGGTCCGCGGGTAAGGCGCTCGGCAATCCGGCCGACGCGTTCAGCGAAAGAGTCGGACGCTGGATCGAATCGCCCGCGCCCGGACCCTTGCCGGCCAGCGCGGCCAGCTGATTGCGGCCAAGCGCGATCTTTTCTTCGATTTCGTCGATCTGGCGTTCGTATTCCGGCAGCGGCGTTTCGGCCTGGCTCACTTCGAGCTGCGTGCCGATGCCGCCTTTCAGACGCCGGTTGGCCAGATCCACGATCTGCTGCTGTTGCTGCAAGGTGGCCTTGGCGATGTCGAGCAGCGCGTAGTTCATCGACATTTCGATGTACGTGCGCACCACGTTGCCTTCCAGTTCGAGCTGGGCGGCGCGCGCATCGGCCGAACTCGCATGGGCGGCGTCGAGCGCGCGCTCGGCGGCGTTCTTGTCCTTGCCCCAGATATCGAGGTGATAGGACAGGCCGAGCGTTCCGGTGTTGTTCCACGATTGCTCGCCGGCCAGCGGGCCCGGGCCGTAGTAGAGGTTGTCGGCCCACTTCTGGCGCTGGATCGACAGGCTGCCGTTGACTTGCGGCGACAACGCCGAGCGGGCGACACCGGCCATCGACATGGCTTCGCGCACGCGCGCCTGGGCGGCCGCGAGGCTCGGGTTGCCGGCTTGCGCATCTTCGATCCACTGGTTCAGTTGTGGATCGTTATAGGCGCGCCACCAGTCGACCGCGGGCCATTGGGCGTCCGCGTTGGCGGCGCGGATCGCGTTGCCCGCGTCAAGTGAAGCGGGCTCGATTCCGCTGGCCTGCGGCGCGACGCCTCCGGTACTTGCACAGCCGGCGATTGTTAATAGGATCGTAAGAACCGCGGCTGCGGCGATCCCTTTCTGTACCGGAGACTGCACGATTTCCTCCAAAATTGGCTATAGAAGCATGTGCGTCATTATATTTTTTGATTGATTGGGGAATAACCGGTAAAGATGCAAGGCATTCTTACGAGATATGAGACAATCGCCTTTGCGAATCGTGTAACAATCGCTTCCGATCACAAGGGAAAGTTATGGATACGCTTCAAAACATGCGCGTATTTGTCCGTGTCGTCGAAGCGGGCAGCTTCACGGGCGCCGCGCAGCATCTGAATACGACCACGGCCTACGCGTCGCGCGCGGTGTCCGATCTGGAAGCGCATCTGCGCACGCGGCTCTTGAACCGCACCACGCGCCGCATCGCGCTGACCGAGGCCGGCGAGCGCTACCTGCAGCGGTGCGAGCAGATCCTCGCGTACGTGGATCAGGCGGAAGCCGAGGCGAGCGACGCCCACGCCCGCCCGTCCGGCAAGCTGAAGGTCCACGCCATGACGAGCTTCGGCCAGCACTATGTGGTGCCGGCCGTCGGCCGCTATCAGGACCGTTATCCGGACGTGCATATCGAATTGACCCTTGCGCAGCGCATGCCCGATCTGCTCGACGAAGGTTTCGACGTGTCGCTTACGCTCGCTACCAGTCTGCCGGATTCGGGGCTGGTGTCGCAGCGGCTCGGCAGCGCGTTCAGCATTGCGTGTGCGTCGCCTGCTTATCTGGAGCGGCACGGCGCGCCGCAAACGCCGGCCGACCTCGCGCGCCATGCGTGTCTGCAAATGGTCACGCCGGTGTTCCCCACCGACAAATGGACTTTCGACGGCCCGAACGGCGAGGAAACCATCGCTCTCGGCGCGACCACCTTCCAGGTGAACGTCGCCGAAGCCATGGCGGTGGCGGTGTCGAGCGGCATGGGCGTCGGGCTGATTCCGATCTACTCGGCAATCAGCGGTTTGCGAAGTGGAGAACTGGTGTGGCTGCTGCCGGAATACACGTCGCAGGAAATGAATCTGTACGCGTTGTATCCGTCCCGGCAGTATCTGGACGCCAAGATCCGCACGTGGGTCGAGTTCCTGCGCGACGAATTGCCCGCCACGCTGGCTGCGGATCAGGAGGAACTGCGCGAGTTCGCGCGCGCTTGACACCGCGCCGCGCGGGCGTTCGGCGATGGTCGACGGTCGGCCGCGAGGTGGCGGGAGCGCCTGTTACATAAGTGCCGCGTCGCAACATTTCCTTACTTCTGCCGTGCGGTCGATTTGCTAACGTGTCGTTCATGCGCTGCGGTATTGCACCGGACGCGCTCAGTTCGCCGCCGTTCGGCAAATCGCTACAAATCGCAACGACAGAAGGACGAGGGACTCATGGATACGCATCTGATGATCGGCGTGGCCGTCATGTTTGGCTTGATCGGGATCGCCGCATCGCGCGATTTGCTGCGCCGCCTGCGCGAACAGCAGCCGCAACTGGTGCCGGTCAAGGTCGAGCGCCCGGATTTGCAGGGGCAGCGGCGCGATCGTTGAAGTTCGACGTGGCGCCTCTTTAGCGGGCAGCCTGTTTTTCTGTCCTTGGGGCGATGCTGTTGGCCCACGTTCCGGCCTCATGTCCGGCGCTGACATTCAGTTCAGTGTGCGGCGATCGGGCGCATCCGCCTTGGGGCGTCGCGGTTCACCCATCTTCCGCGCTCACGTCCGGCGCTCAAATTCAGTTCATTGCTGCGATCAGACCCGGCTCGTCGTTGAGCGTGCGGTCCACTTCGCGGCTCACCCGATGCCAGCGAAAGCGCCCGGCGGCTAAGCCTGCGCTGCGCGTCAACTGCTCGAGTTCGTCGAGCGGGAGCGTCGGGTCCAGCCAGCGGCGCGCCGCGTCCGGCGCGAATGCCAGCGGACGGCGGTCGTGCACGTCGACGAGACCCGCGTCGGCGATGGCCGTCACGATCACCATCCCCATGCCTTCCGTTTGCGGTTCGGTGCCGCGCACGCTCGAGAGCGCTGCGAGATACATGGGCGCGTCGCTCTTCAGATGCACGAAGTAGGGTTGGCGGCCTGGCGGCTCGTCTAGTCTGTCTTTGCTATCCGCGATGGTGGTCACGGGCGCGGTTTCCGTGCGCCACTCGAACCAGCCGTCCGCCGGCACCAATACCCGTCCGGTTTTCCACAGGTCCTTGAAGTAGCGCCCGTTCGGCGCGGCGTCGGCGCGCGCATTGATCGTCTGCGGCAGATGCTGTTCGCGTGCCCAGTCCGGGCAATAACCCCAGCGGACCGCGTGCACCGTTTGATCCGGGTAGATGGCGAGCGGGTGGGTGCCGGGCGCGAGGTTGTAGCCGGGACGGCGGTCGGCGGCATCGAAGAGCATGAGCGGATCGGCGAGACCGAGGTGCTCGGCGTAGAAATGCGGATCGCGGTACTGGCTGATTCGACCACACATGAGCGACCTCCGGAGACGACCGGCTTGGGTTTCGATAACCGCCGTTGGATAACCGCGATTCGACAACCTCGACAGCGTAGTGCCTGCCGTGCGAGCCCGCTACCCAGATCGGCCCCAAGGCGGGCGACCCGGCCGAGCCGAGTCGGCCCGAGCCGGCCCGAGCGACCCAAGCCGGGCCCGACCCAAGCCACCTCAAGTGGCCGCTAAATCTCGACGACCTTATCCCACGCAAAAAGCGGATTTTCCAGCAGGCCAGTGCGCCGGTCGAGATAGCCGCGCGGATTGCAGACCACACGCGTGCCGTTCACGCTGTAGTCGAACGGCGTATGCGTATGCCCATGAATCCACAGCGCGACAGGCGGGCCGACGAGGTCCGGCAAGTGATTGACGAAGCCCGCCGACACGAGGTCTTCCGCATAGCGCTCGGCCAGACTCAACCGATGCGGCGCGTGATGCGTGACGACGATCGTCTTGCCGCCAAACGGCCTGGCGAGTTCGCCTTCGAGCCAGGCGCGCGCTTGCCGGTGCAGCGCGAGCGAGTCGTCGGGCGTGAAGTCGCGCGTTGCGTCGTGGGTGTCGTGCGGCCAGTTCATCTGGATCAGCCCGCGGAAATCGAGCATCACCTTGCGCGACGCCTCGATCGAATCGGCGAGCGTGTCCGGGTCGTTTCCGTACAACGCGAAGTCGGTCCACAAGGTCGTGCCGAGCACGCGCCACCGGCCTTGCGGGTCGACCAGCGCAGCGTTGTTCAGCACGTGCACGTTGTCGACCTGCGCGGCCGCGTCGTAGAGCGCGGCGTCAAGCGCGCTGAACTCGCCGTCGTAGTACTCGTGATTGCCGGGCACGTAGACCACCGGCACGGCGCCGTCGAAAGTCTGCGCGGCCCAGCGCGGTCCGGCCGCGTGATTGTGGATGTCGCCGGCCAGCACGATCAGATCCGCCTGCGCATGCGGGATCAGCTCGGGCTCGTCGTTCTCCAGATGCAGATCGGACAGCACTCGAATCTTCACGACCACGACTCCTGCAAGGGGCTCCGCAGGGGAGCGCGGAGCATCAGACGCTAGCGTAGCACCTTGCCCGGATTCATCAGATTCAGCGGATCGAGCGCACGTTTGACGGCGCGCATCAACTGCACTTCGACGTCCTGCTTGTAGCGCATCGCCTCGTCGATCTTCAACTGGCCGAGCCCGTGTTCCGCGCTGATGCTGCCGCGATGCCGGTGCACGCTGTCGTAGACGATCTGGTTGATCGGGCTCTGGTACTGCGTGAGGAACGCTTTCGCGTCGACGCCCTCGGGCGCCTGCACGTTGTAGTGCAGATTGCCGTCGCCGAGATGGCCGAACGTCACCATGCGCGCGCCCGGCACGGCCTGCGCGATCGCCGCGTCGGTTTCCTCGATGAAGTGGCCGACACGCGAGACCGGCACCGCGATGTCGTGCTTGATGTTCAGGCCTTCCTCGGCCTGAGCGAGCGGAATGTGTTCGCGCAGGTTCCAGAACGCCCGCGACTGGCTGAGATTTTCCGCGACCACCGCGTCTTGCACCAGGCCGTTTTCGAGCGCAGTTTCCATCAAACGCTCGAACAGTCCGCGCGCGTGTTCCTCGCTTTCGCTATCCGACAGTTCGAGCAGCACGACTTGCGCGTGCGGCTCGGCAAACGGATAGCGCATCTGCTCGAAATGCCGGCCGACCAGCCGCAGGCAGAAATCCGACATCAGTTCGAAACCGGTCAACAGCGGCCCGGCGATGCGCTGCGTGAGCGATAAAAAGTCGAGCGCGGCATACGGCGACGCAAGCGCGGCGAGCGCCGTGACGCGCGCGGCCGGTTTCGGATGCAACTTGAGCACGGCGGCGGTGATGATGCCGAGCGTGCCTTCCGCGCCGATGAACAGGTCGCGCAGATCGTAGCCGGTGTTGTCCTTGCGCAGTCCGCGCAGGCCGTCCCACAGTTCGCCTTGCGCCGTGACCACTTCGAGCCCGAGGCACAACTCCCGTGCGTTGCCGTAGCGGAGCACGCCGGTGCCGCCCGCATTGGTGGCGAGATTGCCGCCGATCGTGCAGCTGCCTTCGGCGGCGAGGCTTAAGGGGAACAGACGGGCAGCCTCGTCGGCGTGCTTCTGCACTTCGGCGAGAATCACGCCGGCTTCGACCGTGATCGTGTTGTTGTGCGGATCGATGTCGCGCACCCGGTTCAGACGCCGCAAGCTGATGACCGCCTGCGCGCCGCCTGCGTCCGGCGTGGCGCCCCCGGCGAGACCCGTGTTGCCGCCTTGCGGAACCAGCGCGATGCGATGTTCGACGGCGAGCTTGACGAGTGCCGCGACTTCGTCAGGCGTGGCCGGGCAGAGCACCGCGCACGCCGCGCCGGTGTAGCGGCGGCGCCAGTCGGTCAGGTACGGGGCGGTGTCGTGCGGATCGGTCAGCACCTGCGCGGCGCCGATGGCGTCGCGGCAGGCGGCGAGGAAAGCGGTTTGGGTCATGTTGGTCGGTCAGCGGATTCGGGCGGAAGTGTCGGACGGGGCGGTGCGTGTTTGTCAGCCGGACGTATTGGCCCGGTCGGCGGCCTCGCTTCCGGCGTGATTTGCAGGCCGGGTTGCAGCCTGAACGGCAGCTTGCTTTGCCGCCTGCTTTGCGGCTCGTTTCGCCGCGCGTTTGAACGGCGCGACATAGGCGAGCGTGCAGACAAAAAAGACCACGGAAAGCGCGGCCTCCAGCCAGCCGAGACCGGCGCTCAGCCCGCGGTCGCTCCAGCCGCGCACAATGCCTTCGGCAAAATACAGCAGGATCAGCATCGACGCCCATTGCAGCGTATAAACCCGGCGCCGCCATACGCCAGGCAACGCGAGCAGCAACGGCACAGCCTTGAGTACAAGCGCCGAACCGCCGGGACGCAGCGGCGCGAGCCACCATTCCCACGCGACGGACAGGGCGATCAGCGCAACCAGGGCCGTGGTGGCGCCGAGCGCGGCGGCGCGATTTCGCGGCACGGGCGGAGCGGTGGTGGTCATGGGCGCCTGCGCTGCGGTCTCGGCGTTCGACGCGGCGGCCGGTTGGGCGTGCGGCTCGTTCACGGCCTTTCACTCATGGATGCCGCCGTGCGCGCGACGCGTGCGCCGAGCGCGATGGCGAGCGTCTTCTCGTCCGCGGAGATGCCGTGTTCGGCGCTGCCCGCGCGCGCGAAATGCGACGCGCCGTACGGGGTGCCGCCCGTTTGCGTGGTGCTCAATGCGCTCTCCGTGTACGGAATGCCGACGATCAGCATGCCGTGATGCAGAAGCGGCAGCATCATGGATAGCAGTGTGGATTCCTGGCCGCCGTGCAGACTGCCGGTGGACGTGAACACGCAAGCGGGTTTGCCGGCGAGCGCGCCGGACAGCCACTGCGGCGTGGTGCCGTCGAGAAAGTATTTGAGCGACGCGGCCATGTTGCCGAAGCGGGTAGGCGTACCGAGCGCGAGACCGGCGCAATCTTCGAGGTCGCGCAGTTCGACGTAGGGCGGCCCCTCGGCGGGAATATCGGGCTGGGTCGCTTCGCAGACGGTGGACACTGCCGGTACGGTACGCACGCGCGCCTGCATGCCGGGAACGCTGTCGACGCCGTGCGCGATCGCCAGCGCAAGCTCGCGCGTGGCGCCGTGACGGCTGTAATAGAGCACGAGAATGTCTTTCATAGGCCTCATCGGTGAACGGGTATTATAGGGGCTGGGTCCGCTCCACAGGCCGCCCATAGCCATTCGGCCAGGTCTCGCGCGCGGTCCTGTCATACCGGTGCACGCAGCAAGGAGGTGGGTTTGTTGTCCAGGGTGCGTTTCGATCTCGACACGCTCAAACGGCTCGCGCAATTTGCCGCGCAGCGCAGCAGCGAAGACCGCATTCCGCAGGTGGCCGGCAGCCTCACGTTCACCACCATGCTATCGCTCGTGCCGCTCGCGACGGTCGCGTTCGCGTTGTTCACGGCGTTTCCGATCTTTGCTTCGTTCCAGATGTCGCTGCAGTTTTTTCTTGCCGACCATCTGATGCCGGCGCAGCTCAACAGTCAGATTTTCAATTATCTGAACCAGTTTGCTTCGAAGGCAAAGGGGCTGACGACCATCGGTATGATTTTTCTGTTCGTCACCGCGGTGATGACGATGATGACGATCGAGTCCGCCTTCAACGTGATCTGGCGCGTGCGCAAGGCCCGGCCAATCGCGCAGCGCATTCTGGTGTATTGGGCGATCATCACGCTCGGCCCGATTCTGATCGGCGTGAGTTTGTCGATATCGTCGTATCTGTTCACGCAGTCCATGACCTTCACGGCGGCGCAGCGCATGACGCCGGTTATCGAGTGGGCGCTCACCGGCGCCGCGCTGCCGCTCACCGCGCTCGCCTTCACGTTTCTCTACGTCTACCTGCCGAATTGCCGTGTGGAATGGCGCGACGCGGTGATTGGCGGCGTGACCGCGGCGATCGCCTTCGAACTGGCGAAGCGCGGCTTCGGCTATTACGTGCGGCGCATTCCGACCTACACCGCGGTCTACGGCGCATTCGCGGCCGTGCCGCTATTCCTGGTGTGGATGTATCTGTGCTGGTTCATCACGCTCGCGGGCGCGATGATCGCGTCCGCGTTGCCGGCTATTCGCATCGGCCAGTTTCATCGGCCCACCTTCGAGGGCAGCAATCTGTTCGACTCGCTCGAACTGCTCGCACGGCTCTCGGAAGCGCGTGAAGCAGGCAAGCGCGGCTACACCGTGCCTGAACTTTCGCGGATGCTTCGTCGCGATATGGACACCACGATCAACCTGCTGCAAAAGCTCGAGGAGATCGAGTGGATCGCGCGCTTGCAGGAGGACGGCATGCGTCCGCATTTCCTGTTGCTGGCGAATCCGGCGCAAATCACGGTCGAGCGCCTGTTCGAACTGTTCGTGATCGACCGCGCGGAGCTCGAGTATCAGCTCGAACTGGCGTCCACCCGCGTGGATGGCCAGATGCTGCTGGCGGCGCTGGAAAACGACAGGCTGAAAGTCACACTCGCCGCGTTGCTGGCGGCACGCGCGGCCGCCCGTGCGGCGCGCGCCGAGCAGAGCGAACCCGATACACCTTCCATGCCGCATCAGGCGGCTTGAGTCGCGCGGAATGCGTAGTGGTCGGCGCTGACACTACCCGCATCGCTACAACGAAATCTTGCCGACGCAGATGTCCTTGAACATCACCCAGTCGCCCATCAGGCTGTAAAGCGGATGCCGGAAGGTAGCCGGCCGGTTCTTCTCGAAGAAGAAATGCCCCGCCCAGGCGAAGCCGTATCCGCAGATCACGGCGGCGGGCAGCCATAGCCAGTCGCCGGTGGCGAGCGCCATGGCGAGACAGCCGATGACGCCGAGCGACCCCACGAAATGCAGCCGCCGCGAGACCGCGTTGCGATGCTCGCTCAGGTAGTACGGATAGAACTCCGCGAAACTCGCGAAGTGATCGGTGTGCGCGGTTTGAGCCATCACGGCCTCCGGATTGCGACGCTTCCCGATGCTTCAGCGCGCGCCAATACGCCGGACAGACGCGCTCGAAACAGGACAGGCTTGATCCATTGTGCGGCTATCGGGCGACGCGCGCAACCTGGCCATTCGGCCGATGGCGCGGCGCTCCTCACGCGGTTATCGTGATGGCTCGCAACCTCTATCGAACCTCGCGAGGCGCTCGGCAAGCGAAGCCGAAGAGGGCGTCGAGCGTGGCGTCGGGTTGCTCGGACATGAGCGCGTGGCCGGCTTCTAGCGTGACCGTGTCGACCGGTACGCCGGCTTGCGCCAGCGCGGCGGCGAGCGCTTTGGCTGCGCGCGGCGGCGTCATCGCATCGCGCCGGCCGACGATCAGGCGTGCGGCACAGCGCACCTGCGCGGCGCGCACGAGGCCGTCCGCGTAGCTGTTGCAGGCGGCGAAGTCGGTGTGGAACAGGTTCGGCTCGCCGTTTGCCGAGACCCGTTCCATCAAGCGCTGGTTCATGCCGTGCAGCCAGAAGCCGGGGCCGGGGCAGGAGGGTTTGGCTGCGAAGGTCGAATGCGACCATTGATTGACCATGCCGATTGCTTCGGGCTCACGGTGCAAGGCGGCGTCGAGCAACGCGTCGGAGACGGCCATCGGAATCGCCGTGGCGAGCAGGGCGAGATGTGTTGCCCGCTCCGGATAGCGGCCGGCGAAGTCGAGCGCGATCAGCGAGCCCATGCTGTGACCGGCCACGAAGGCGCGTTGCACGCCGGCGGCGTCGAGCACCGCGGCCAGCCAGTCGGCCATGGCCGGCACGGTGGTCAGCGCCGGACCGCCGCTGCGGCAGTGACCGGGCAGATCCACGGCCAGCACGCTAAAGCCGTGATGCGCGAAGTAGCGGGTTTGCAACGCCCACACGCTGTGATCGTGCTCGGCGCCGTGGATGAATACGGCGGTCGGCAGGCTTGCATCAAACGCTTTGCCGCCGGTGTAGGCGTAGGCAGGTTTGCCTTGAACGGTCAGGATCATGCGGACTCCGGGCGAGTTTGGGCGGCCGCGCCGGATGCGCCGCCATGCGGCGCGCTCGAACCGCTCGCTTTCTGCGCGGCCTTCAGCGCGCGCTTGAGGTCGTCGATCAGATCGTCGGGATCTTCGAGGCCGATCGAGAGGCGGATCGTGCCTTCGGCGATGCCGGCTGCGGCGAGCGCGGCAGCGTCCATGCGAAAGTGTGTGGTCGATGCAGGATGGATCACCAGCGAGCGCGCGTCGCCCACGTTCGCGAGATGCGAGAACAGCGAGAGCGCCTCGATGAAGCTGCGTCCGGCGGCGCGGTCGCCACGCAGATTGAAGCTGAACACCGCGCCGGCGCCGCGCGGCAGCAGACGCCTGGCGAGCGCGTGGTCCGGGTGGGTCGGCAGTTCCGGGTAGGCGACGGATTCGACCGCGGCTTGACCCGCGAGGAATTCGACCACGCGGCGTGTATTGGCTACGTGCCGCTCCATCCGCAAAGGCAGCGTCTCGATGCCTTGCAGCAGTTGCCACGCGGCCTGCGGATGCAGGCAGGCGCCGAAGTCGCGCAGGCCTTCGCGGCGCGCTCGCAGGAGGAACGGCGCGACAGTGCTTTCCTCGCTGAACACCATGCCGTGAAAGCCGTCGTAAGGCTCGGTGAATTCAGGGAAGCGCCCGGAGGCTTCGAAGTCGAACGTGCCGCCATCCACCAGCACGCCACCAATCGTCGTGCCGTGGCCGCCGAGAAATTTGGTGGCCGAATGATAGATGAAGTCCGCGCCGTGTTCGAACGGTTTGAGCAGATAAGGCGTGGTGAAGGTCGAGTCGACCAGCAGCGGCACGCGGTGCTCATGCGCGATCTGCGCCACGGCGGCGATGTCGAGCACGTCGAGGCCCGGATTGCCGAGCGTCTCGCCGAACAGCAACCGCGTGTTCGGGCGCAGCGCGGCGCGCCACGCGTCGAGGTCGCCGGGCTTGACGAAGGTCGTCTCGATACCGAAGCGCCGCAATGTGTAGTGCAGCAGATTGTGCGAGCCGCCGTACAGCGCGCTGGAGGCGACGATATGCGAGCCCGCGCCCATCAGCGTGACGATGGCCAGATGCAAGGCCGCCTGGCCGCTCGCCGTGCCGATCGCGCCCGCGCCGTTTTCCAGTGCGGCGACGCGTTCCTCGAACACGGCCACGGTCGGGTTCGAGATGCGCGAATAGACGTGACCGGCGCGCTCCATATTGAAGAGCGCCGCGGCGTGGTCCGAGTCACGGAACGAAAACGAGGTGGTCTGGTAAATCGGCGTGGCGCGCGCGCCGGTTGTCGGGTCGGGAGCAGCGCCGGCGTGCAGCGCAAGCGTGTCGAAACGGTTGGCGGACATGCTGGGCGGCGAGGCCACGGACGGCCTCGCGAAAGGTGAAAGTGGCGGCCATCCTATCACCGGCATGCGGCGCTTCAAGCGCGGTTTTCCCCATGCGCGTACGCTCGGAAGCACGGCTTCGAACCTGCGAACGCCCGCTGCGCCTTGGTGGGCGGGCCGCTTTCCTTTTATGGGTCTTTCCGCTAGGATCGAAAAACATCGATGCATTATTAGCTTAGCGGGCACTACGGGAGACAGATCATGCGAGTCAGCGACATCCTCAAAGTCAAAGGCAACACCCTATTCACGGTCACGCCGGATACCACGCTGCACGACGCAGTCAATGCCATGGCCGAGCACGACATCGGCTCGCTGGTGGTGATGGAGTACGGCGACCTCGTCGGCATGCTCACATTCCGCGAAATCATGCTGACGCTGAGCAAGAACGGCGGCAGCGTCGGTACGTCAACGATCCGCAAGGTCATGGACGACCATCCGCTCACCTGCACGCCGGAAACGGACGTCAACGAAGTCCGCCGCATGATGCTCGAGCATCACGTGCGTTATCTGCCGGTGCTGGAAAGCCGCACGCTGATGGGCGTGATCTCGTTCTACGACGTCGCCAAGGCGGTGGTCGAAGAGCAGGGCTTCGAAAACCGCATGCTCAAGGCCTATATCCGCGACTGGCCGGAAGAACAGCAGGAACAGCAGCCGGCGCGTTAATGCACGGCGATTCACTGCGACGCGCTAGCCGTTGCGGTGAGCGCGAAGAGGCAGTCAAGGCGCGCGCGAAAGCGTGCGCTTTTTTTGTGTCCGGCGCTGGGTTCGGCCTCATGTCGAGTCTTGTATCCGACTCCGTGGCCGGCTCGACGCCGAGGCTGGTGCGAGTGCGCGTGATGGCTTTGCAGACCGGCACCGCGCGCCGCCCGGTGATCCGCCCATAAGCGATGCCGCGCATGGCGCTTTCTCCTTTCTTGCTCTTTTAGCCTGATTCCGGAACTTCATGAGCGATCGTCCGTTACCTGCTGCCCGCCGCGTCGCCCGTCAACACGAGGCGCACGAATCCCAGTTCCGGCTGCTCAGCCAGCGCCGTTTCGCGCCGTTTTTCTGGACCCAGTTCCTCGGCGCGATGAACGACAACGTGTTCAAGATCGGCTTTACGTCGCTTGTCACGTATCAGGCGGCGCGCTTTTCCGGAGTCGATCCGAAAACGGCGGCGTTCCTGATCTCGGCCATCTTCATTCTGCCGTTCGTGCTGCTGTCGGCCACCTCCGGCCAGATTGCCGACAAGTACGACAAGGCAATGCTCACGCGCTTCGTCAAGAGCTTCGAAATCGTCGTGATGCTGATCGGCGGCACGGGTTTCTGGCTGCATAGCGCACCGCTTTTGTACCTGTGCACGTTTCTGATGGGCGTGCACTCCACCGTATTCGGACCGGTCAAATACTCGTACCTGCCGCAGCATCTGTCGAAGGCGGAACTGGTCGGCGGCAACGGCATGGTCGAAATGGGCACCTTCGTGGCGATCCTGTTCGGTACGATCATCGGCGGGGCGGGCGCGGGTTTCGTCGAGCATGGGGCAGTCGTGCTGGCCTGCGCGTGCGTCGCGATCGCGCTGGTGGGGCGCGTGGTGTCGAGCTTCGTGCCGACCACGCCGGCGCCGCAAGCCGATCTGCGCATCAACTGGAATCCGGTCAGTGAGACGTGGCGCAACCTGAAGCTGGCGCGCGAGAACCGCACGGTGTTTCTGAGCCTGCTCGGGATTTCCTGGCTTTGGTTTGTCGGCGCGATCTTCCTGTCGTCGTTTTTCAGCTTTGCGAAGAATGTGTTGTCCGCCGACCCGGACGTCGTGACCGTGCTGCTCGGCACCTTCTCGATCGGCATCGGCCTCGGCTCGCTGATGTGCGAAAAGCTCTCGAAGCGGCGTATCGAAATCGGCCTCGTGCCGCTCGGTTCGATCGGCATGAGCGTGTTCGCGATCGACCTGTTTTTCGCGAGTCACGCGCTGCCACTACCCGGACATCTGCTGAGCGTCGGCGAGTTCATTCTGCGGCCCGCGCACTGGCGCGTGCTGGCCGATCTGTTCCTGCTCGCCATGTTCGGCGGCTTCTACAGCGTGCCGTTGTATGCGCTGATCCAGAGCCGCAGCCAGCCGAGCCACCGTGCGCGCATCATCGCGGCGAACAATATCCTGAACTCGCTGTTCATGATCGTCTCGTCGCTGATGGCCGTCGCCCTGACCTCGGCGGGCTTCAGCATTCCGGCGATTTTCCTCGTCACCGCGCTGCTCAACATCGTGGTGGCGACCTACATCTACTCGCTGGTGCCGGAGTTTCTGCTGCGCTTCATCGCCTGGGTGCTGGTGCACACGTTCTACCGGATTCGCCTCGTGCATGCCGAGCGGATTCCGGAAGAGGGCGCGGCCGTGCTGGTTTGCAATCACGTGAGTTTCGTGGACGCAATTGTCATCATGGCCGAGAGCCCGCGACCGATCCGTTTCGTGATGGACCACCAGATCTTTAAATCGCCGTTTGCCGGCTGGGTGTTCCGTCACGCCAAGGCGATTCCGATCGCGCCGGCGCATCAGGACGCGCAGTTGCTGACGCGCGCCTATGAGCGCTGCGCGCAGGCGCTTGCGGAAGGCGATCTGGTGTGCATCTTCCCGGAGGGCAAGCTGACCAAAACCGGCGACATGAATCCGTTCCGTCATGGCGTCACCGAGATCATCCAGCGCACGCCGGCGCCGGTCATTCCCATGGCGCTGCGCGGCCTGTGGGGCAGCGTGTTTTCGCGCGCGGGCGACGCGCGCTGGCCGCGGCCGATCCAGAAGGGCGTCATGAGCCGCCTGACGCTGGCGGTAGGCGAGCCGATTGAACCGCAGCTGGCGACGCCGGAGAAGTTGCAGCAGATCGTCACCGAGCTGCGCGGGGCGCGCAAGTAGCGCGGCTGGAGCGCTGACGCCCGGCAGTAGCAAGAGCTGCGCGCTGAAACCCGCCAGTGGCAAGACTGGCGCGTGGAAGGCCGCCAGTGGCACGACGGAAAACGAAAAGATGCCCACGCAGATGGAAGCAAACCAGGTGATCTGCCGGGGAATGGCCGCGCATGCATACCCTGGCCGATCGGCCAAAACGACCGCGCGACGCGGTCCAGGCGGCATGGGACTGGCATAATAGTGCCTTCCCCGCATTTCTTTGGACGACGCCCATGTCCGGCAACACGCTCGGTACGCTTTTCACTGTCACGACCTTCGGCGAATCGCACGGTCCCGCTATCGGCTGCGTGATCGACGGCTGCCCGCCGGGCATGGCGCTCAACGAGGCCGACATCCAGTTTGAACTCGACCGCCGCAAGCCCGGCACGTCGCGCCACGTCACACAGCGTCAGGAAGAAGACAAGGTCGAGATCCTGTCGGGCGTGTTCGAAGGCCAGACCACCGGCGCGCCGATCGCGCTGCTGATCCGCAACACGGACCAGCGCAGCAAGGACTACGGCAATATCGCCGACACGTTCCGTCCGGGCCATGCCGACTACACCTACTGGCAGAAATACGGCATTCGCGACTATCGCGGCGGTGGCCGCTCGTCAGCCCGCCTCACGGCGCCGACTGTGGCGGCGGGCGCGGTCGCCAAGAAGTGGCTGCGTGAGAAGTTCGGCACCGAGATTCGCGGCTATATGGCCGCGCTCGGCGAGATCGACGTGCCGTTCGTCGATTGGGCGCAGGTGCGCGAGAACCCCTTTTTCGCGCCTAACGCGGAGATCGTGCCGCAACTCGAAGCGTACATGGACGCGCTGCGCAAGGAAGGCGACTCGATTGGCGCGCGCATCAACGTCGTGGCGTCCGGCGTGCCGGTCGGCCTCGGCGAGCCGCTGTTCGACCGCCTCGACGCAGACATTGCGCACGCCATGATGGGCATCAACGCGGTGAAGGGCGTGGAAATCGGCGCGGGCTTTGCCAGCGTCGCGCAACGTGGTTCGGTGCACGGCGACGAATTGACGCCGGAGGGCTTTGTCGGCAATCACGCGGGCGGTGTGCTCGGCGGTATTTCCACCGGACAGGACGTTACGGTGTCGATCGCGATCAAGCCGACTTCGAGCATTCGCACGCCGCGCCGCTCGATCGACAAGGCGGGGCAGCCTGTCATCGTCGAAACGTTCGGACGGCATGACCCGTGCGTCGGCATTCGCGCCACGCCGATCGCTGAATCCATGCTCGCGCTGGTGCTGATCGACCATGCGCTGCGCCATCGTGCGCAATGCGGCGACGTGGCCGTCGGCACGCCGAAGATCGCGGCGAGCGCGCCTTAACGGGCCTGCTTCAAGCACCTCTGTATTCGTTCTGCGTGGGCAGTGCCGTCTCCATGACCGATCTCAATTCCGGGCCGTCTGCGAGCCACCTCGCGGGCGTGCGTGCGCGTGCCGCCGCGCCCGATGCCGCCGCCGGCGACTGCCTGGCGTTCGGCCAGGCACTGCTGCAACACGCTGGCCGCGACAAGGCGAGCCAGCGCGAGGCACTTGCTGCACTAGTGCGCGCCTATCAACTCGATCCTTCCTGCGAACCCACCCGGCTGCATACGATTGCGCAAACGGCGTTCGTGTTGCGCGACTGGGCGCTGGTTGACTCGGCCACCGGCCTGCTGCTCGCGCGCCATGCCGAAGACGCCAACGCGTTGATCTGGCGCGCGGCGGCCGTCCAGCAGCGCGACGACTTCGCCGCGGCCGAGGCGCTGTTGCGCGAAGCGGTGCGCGTCGTGCCCGGCAATCCGGTGGCGCTTCACAAGCTGGCGCTGTGTATCAAGGAGCAGGCGCGGTTCGCCGAGGCCGAGGGGTTGCTGCGGCAAGTACTGACACTTTCGCCGGATAATGCCCATGCGTTGTTCGATCTGTCGGAACTCGAGATTCGCAGTGGACGTTTTGCCGAGGGCTGGGCGCATTACGAGTCGCGTATCGCGTTTGCCGCCGGCGAACTGAATAACGCGCAGCAAGCGCTCGCGGCGATCAGCGCGCATTGGCAGGGCGAATCGCTTGCCGGCAAAACGCTGGTGGTGTACGGCGAGCAAGGCAATGGCGATTGCCTCTGGGCGGTGCGTTTGTTGCCGCTGCTGGCCGAACGGGCGCGACACGAGGGCGGCCGGGTGATTTTCGGCCACGACGGACCCTTGCGGCATCTATTCGAACGAATGCTGCCCGCCGATTTACCGCTCGAAACGAGTCTGGAGACGCAGCCGGATTTTCACTGCGGGCTGATGAGCCTGCCGCTGCGGCTCGGTATTGTCGACGCAACGGGTTGGGGCGCGCCGTACTTGAGCGCTGATCCCGCGCTTGAGCAGACATGGCGTGAGCGAGTCGAAGCGCATACGGCCGGCAAGCGGGGCAATCGCAAGGTCGGTCTGGTGTGGAACGGCAATCCGGACCATATCCGCGACATGCGGCGTTCGGTGCCGGTCGAGCAAATCGAACCGCTGTTGAACGTCCCTGGCGCGAGCTATTTTGCTGTGTCGCCGGGGCGCGGAGAGACGGTCGCGCAGTGGCGTGCCAAAGGTCTCGACGTCGTCGATCTGACGCATCATTTTCAGTCGGGCTTCGACGATGTCGCGGCGTTGCTGGCGAATCTGGATCTGGTGGTCACGATCGATAGCGGGCCCGCGCATCTGGCGGGGGCGCTCGGCGTGCCGACCTGTTTGATGATCGACCACGTCTCCGCCTGGTTCTGGGGCGATGGATCGCCGGAGACGGCCTGGTACGACTCGATTGAGCTGGTTCGACAGCCACGCGTCGGCGACTGGGCGCCGGTCGTGGCGAGGGTGCGGGAGCGGATTGAAGCGGTGGGGCGGCGTTGAGTTTCTTACCTTCGCAGCGCCTGCATTCAGAATGCAGGTGCTGCGAAGGCAAGTGAAACTTCGATTACATGTTCGGATAGTTCGGACCGCCGCCACCTTCAGGCGTGACCCACACGATGTTCTGCGTCGGGTCCTTGATATCGCACGTCTTGCAGTGCACGCAGTTCTGCGCGTTGATCACAAGGCGTTCGCTGCCGTCGTCGTTCTTCACGAACTCATACACCGCCGCCGGGCAATAACGCGATTCCGGACCGGCATAGGTCTGCCAGTTCACGTTCACCGGCACCGACGGGTCTTTCAGCGTCAGGTGAGCCGGCTGGTTTTCCTCGTGATTCGTGTTCGAGATGAACACTGAAGACAACCGGTCGAACGTCAGCTTGCCATCCGGCTTCGGATACGTGATCGGCTTGCATTGCGATGCGGGCTTGAGCATCTCGTGATCTGAATGCTGGTGATGCAGCGTCCATGGCACATTGCCGCCCAGCAGCTTCTGCTCGATGCCGACCATCAGGGTGCCGAGGTACAGGCCCTTGCTCATCCACTGCTTGAAGTTGCGTGCACGGTGCAGTTCCGTGTGCAGCCACGAGGTCTTGAAGCTCTCCGGATAAGCGGTCAGTTCATCGCTGGTGCGTCCTGCCTGTACGGCTTCAAAAGCCGCTTCTGCAGCCAGCATGCCGGTCTTGATCGCCGCATGCGAACCCTTGATCCGCGACGCGTTCAGGAAGCCTGCATCGTCGCCGACCAGCGCCCCGCCGGGGAACACCAGCTTCGGCAGCGACATCAGCCCGCCCGCCGTAATGGCACGCGCGCCGTACGACACCCGCTTGCCGCCTTCGAGCACCGTACGGATTGCCGGATGCGTCTTGTAACGCTGGAATTCCTCGAACGGTGAGAGGTACGGATTCGTGTAACCGAGGCCTACCACGAAGCCGACCACCACCTGGTTGTTGTCCATGTGATACAGGAACGAGCCGCCGTACGTGTCGCTCTGTAAAGGCCAGCCGGCCGTGTGCATGACCAGACCCGGCTTGTGCTTCGACGGATCGATTTCCCACAGTTCCTTGATGCCGATGCCGTAGACCTGCGGATCGGCGCCTTCGCGCAGCTTGAACCTGTCGTTCAACTGGCGGCCGAGGTGACCGCGCGCGCCTTCGCAGAACAGCGTGTACTTGGCGTGCAACTCCATGCCGAGCTGGAAGTTCTCGGTCGGCTCGCCGTCCTTGCCGATGCCGAGGTTGCCGGTCGCGACGCCTTTAACTGAACCGTCATCGTTGTACAGAATTTCAGCAGCCGGAAAGCCCGGAAAGATCTCGACGCCCAGCGCCTCGGCCTGCTGACCCAGCCAGCGCGTCACATTCGCGAGGCTGATCACGTAATTGCCGTGATTCTTGAAGTTGTCCGGCAGCGCCCAGGTCGGCACGCTCTTCGAACCGGTTTCGGTCAGGAACAGGAATTTGTCTTCGGTCACGTCCACCGTCAGCGGCGCGCCTTTTTCCTTCCAGTCCGGAATCAGTTCGTTGATCGCGCGCGGATCCATCACGGCGCCCGACAGGATATGAGCCCCGATCTCCGAGCCTTTTTCCAGTACGCACACGCCAAGTTCGACGCCTTTTTCGGCCGCCAGCTGCTTCAGGCGGATCGCTGCGGACAGGCCAGCCGGGCCGCCACCGACGATCACGACGTCGTATTCCATCGACTCGCGTGGACCGTATTGCTCAATGAGACTTGCGGGGGTCATTGATGCTCCTCTTACCGTTAGAATGCTTTTTCGGGTTCGTATTGTGGGCGATGCACACTCGCACTGCAACCAGATGAGCAGAGATTAGCACGATCGTTCTATTTGTGTGATACGGTATGACCCGTAGTGACGGTCTTACCGCACCCGTCAACCGCAGCTGTAACAACAACCGAACAAGGAACGACAATGGGCCGTTCGATCAATCTGGAAGGCAAGGTTGCGCTGATCACCGGCGCCTCGAGCGGGTTGGGAAAGCGCTTTGCTCAAGTGTTGTCGCAGGCGGGCGCCAAAGTCGTGCTAGCGAGCCGGCGGACCGAGCGTCTGAAAGAATTGCGCGCCGAGATCGAGGCATCCGGCGGCGCGGCGCACGTCGTTTCGCTCGACGTGACTGACTACCAGAGCATCAAGTCGGCCGTCGCCCATGCGGAAACCGAGGCTGGCACGATCGACATCCTCGTGAACAATTCGGGCGTATCGACCACGCAGAAGCTCACGGAGGTCACGCCCGCCGACTTCGAATACGTGTTCGATACCAACACGCGCGGCGCGTTTTTCGTCGCCCAGGAAGTCGCCAAGCGCATGATCATGCGCGGCAACAGTGCGCAGAAACCGTCGTACCGGATCATCAATATCGCGTCGATGGCCGGCTTGCGCGTGCTGCCGCAGATCGGCCTGTATTCGATCAGCAAGGCGGCTGTCGTGCATATGACGAAAGCCATGGCGCTGGAGTGGGGCAAGCACGGCATCAACGTGAACGCGATCTGCCCCGGCTATATCGACACTGAGATCAACCACCATCACTGGTCGACGGAGCAAGGGCAGAAGCTCGTGTCGATGCTGCCGCGTCACCGCGTCGGCAAACCGGACGATCTGGACGGGCTCCTCCTGCTGCTGGCGGCGGACGAATCGCAGTTTATCAACGGCTCGGTGATTGCCGCCGACGACGGCTTCGGGCTCTCCTGAACGAAAGACGGCGCAGCCGCCGCTCGCGTTTTCAGGTCGCGCCCGCCGGATTAGCGTCCGTTCGAAGAAACTGTTTTACGCGCTCCGGCCTTTCCGCCGCCTGAGAGCGCGCGCTATGTTGCTGTCTGTCTCTACGCCGGTCCACGCGCCGGCTTCAACCTGGTTTCAAGCCGATAAAGAAGTACGATGAGCGATTTTCACGCAGTTTTCGAGATGTCGATGCCGATCCGCTGGGGCGACATGGACGCCTTCGGCCATGTGAACAACACGGTCTATTTCCGCTACATGGAGCAGGTGCGGATTTCCTGGTTCGAACAGTTGGGCCTGGCCGGTAACAACGCCGACGGCCAAGGACCGGTGATCGTCAATGCGTCGATGGAGTTTCTCAAGCAACTGCATTATCCTGGCGACGTGATCGGCCGGATGACGGTGGCCACGCCCGGCCGCAGCAGCTTCGACACGGGTTTCGAGCTGGTGCGCGCGGACGATCCGAACACGGTCTATGCACGCGGCGCCGCACGCTGCGTTTGGATCGATTACGCGGCTGGCAAGTCGGTGCCGGTACCAGACTTGCTGCGCGAAACCATCGAGCGCGCCGCGCTGGTCAAAGTGGCGCAATAGCCGACCTTCGCGGTGAACCGCGGCGTTCGCTAGCATTGCCGCCTGCCTCTGAGGCTGCTTCCCGAAGGCTCGACTCAGCGTCGCGCGAACCCGCGACACGCGAACGCTCGCCGCCGCGCTCCCGGCGCTCGCCGGCTTAATGCCCGAGCAGGCGCTGCAACAACTCCGTCGCGTTACCCGTATCGTATTTGCGCATCAGCCGCGCCCGGTAGACATCGACCGTCCGCGGGCTGATATCCAGCACCCGGCCGATCTGCTTGCTGGTTTTTCCCGTCACCAGTTGCGCGGCGATTTCGCGTTCGCGCGGCGTCAGTTCGACCGCCACGCGCCGTGTCGCGCTCAAGTCCTCGAAAGTCCAGACGCCCGCCGCATGCGGGTCGGCGCGTTCCTGCGCGCGGCCCGTTACGTGGCACCAGAACAATTCCCCGTTGGCCCGCTTCATGATGCGGTCGTCCGCGTAGCTGCCGTGTGCGGTCATGATCGGCGGAATCCGCGCGCCGATCCGCTCGAATTCATCCGTCGACGGATACAGCACCTGGAACGATTGGCCGAGCAGCGACGCGCGCGTGCAGCCGAAAATCGACGCGAGCTCGTCATTACAGTCTTCGATAGTCCGTTCGCGCGACAGCACGAGTCCGATCGGAGCGAGGTGGAACGCGGTTTGGTAATCCAGTGCGGGCATGAATTGGCGGCAAGTACTTATGTATTTTTGCGTATTGTGCCGCATGGCGAGCCCAGCGTACTCTTTCGAGCACATGACAACGCGGCGAAGCCGTCCGCGGCGGGCGTCTCTCCGACGCACAGGGAAACCTGGGCGCACAGCCCGCCGGGGATGACTAGAATGACGTATCGGGCTCAGGCCCGCGCAACGTCATACCAGCCGCAACGATCCGAATTCGGGTTTCCATAAAGGAAGGGACATACTGATGAACAAGGTCTATCCAGGCGCCGCCGAGGCGCTGAAAGACATCGTCAAGGACGGGCAGACGTTTGCCGTCGGCGGCTTCGGGCTGTGCGGCATTCCGGAGGCGCTGATCGGCGCACTGCGCGATTCGAAGGTGCAGGGCATCACCTGCATCAGCAACAATGCGGGCGTCGACGGTTTCGGCCTCGGTCTGCTGCTTGAAACGCGCCAGGTCAAGAAGATGATCTCGTCGTATGTCGGCGAGAACAAAGAGTTCGAACGCCAGTATCTGGCCGGCGAACTCGAACTCGAATTCACGCCGCAAGGCACGCTCGCCGAGAAGCTGCGCGCGGGCGGTTCGGGCATTCCGGCGTTCTTCACCAATACCGGCTACGGCACGCTGATCGCCGAAGGCAAGGAAACCCGCCAGTTCGGCGAAAACCACTACGTGCTCGAACACTCGCTGACGGCCGACGTCGCTTTGGTGAAGGCGTGGAAGGCCGACAAATCAGGCAACCTGATCTACCGCCGCACCGCGCGCAACTTCAACCCGATGTGCGCGATGGCCGGCAAGATTACCGTCGCGGAAGTCGAAGAGATCGTCGAAGTGGGCGAACTCGATCCGGACGCGATCCATACGCCTGGCATTTTCGTGCAGCGCATTGTGCTCAATGCGAATCCGGAAAAACGCATTGAACAACGCATTGTCCGCGCGAAAGGAGACTGATCATGGCATGGACTCGTGACGAAATGGCCGCACGCGCGGCGAAAGAATTGCAGGACGGTTTTTATGTGAACCTCGGCATCGGCCTGCCGACGCTGGTGGCCAATCACGTGCCGGCGGGCGTCGAAGTGTGGCTGCAGTCGGAAAACGGCCTGCTCGGCATCGGCCCGTCGCCGACCGAAGAGGAAGTGGACGCCGACCTGATCAACGCCGGCAAACAGACGGTGACCACGCTGCCGGGCTCGTCGATTTTTTCGTCGGCGGATTCGTTCGCGATGATTCGCGGCGGCCACATCAATCTGGCGATTCTCGGCGCGATGCAGATCAGCAAGAAGGGCGATCTGGCCAACTGGATGATCCCGGGCAAGATGATCAAGGGCATGGGCGGCGCGATGGACCTGGTCGCGGGCGTCAAGCGCGTGGTCGTGCTGATGGAGCACGTCGCGAAGGGCGACCAGCACAAGATCCTCGAAGAATGCACGCTGCCGCTCACGGGCGTAGGCGTGGTCGATCAGATCATCACCGACCTCGGTGTGATCGAAGTCACGGACAACGGGCTGAAGGTGACCGAACTGGCGCCGGGCGTGAGCGTCGAGGAAATCAAGGCGAAGACGGGCGCGCCGCTCGATGTGAGCGCGGTCAGCTGAATGATGTGCGGCGAGGCCGTCTGAAGCGGTTTGAGTTTGTATGAGGCCGCTGTGCGGCCGGATGCGGCTGGTGTGAGCGGCAGGCGGCCGCAAGGCGGTTCCCAGGCGGGCGAGGCGTGAGTCTCGCCCGTTTTGTTTTCTGCTGAGGACATTCGTTCCGAGCCGTCCTATGCCATCCGGCCGACTCTTGCCGTGCGGCAAAGCGGTTTACAATCGTTTGAAGATTGAACGCATATCGATCCCTGCTGTGCCCAAGCCGAACCCGCAGCGCTTTTGCAAGGAACCCAGATGACCGCAACCACGTTCGCTTCCACCGCCGGGCGGCTCGCGCCGCGCCAACGCTATGTGCAGTGCGCGAGCGCCGGTGGCTTGCACCGTATCGCTTACACCGAGTGGGGCGACCCGACCAATCCGCGCGTACTGCTGTGCGTGCACGGCTTGACCCGGTCAGGGCGCGATTTCGACCGCCTCGCGGAGGAATTCGCCGGCACTTACCGCGTGGTGTGTCCGGATGTCGCGGGGCGGGGCTTGTCATCGTGGCTTGCCAACCCCAACTTCTATGCGATCCCGCAATACGTCGCCGACATGGTCACGCTAATCGCGCGCCTGAATGTCGAGACGGTCGACTGGTTCGGCACGTCGATGGGCGGCCTGATCGGGCTTGGGCTTGCCGGTCTGCCGGAAACGCCGATCCGCAAGATGCTGCTGAACGATGTCGGTCCGCATCTGGAGCCGGCTGCGGTACAGCGCATCGGCGATTATCTCGGCAAGCCCGTGCAGTTTGAAACGCTGCAGCAAGGTATCGACTACGCGGCCTTGCTCGCGCAAACTTTTGGCCCGCTCACGCCGGACGAGTGGCGCGAGATCAACACGCCGCTTCTGCACGAACAGGACGGCAAGTGGCTGTTCCGTTACGACCCGCGTATCGCGCAGCCCTTTACCGCGACCACCGAGGAAGCGGCCAAGCTCGGCGAGGCCGCGCTGTGGCATTCGCTGGCGTCGTTTAAAGGACCGGTACTGGTGGTGCGCGGCGAGCTATCCGATCTGCTCTCGCGTGAAACCGTGGCGAAGATGGTCGAGACCGGGCGTGCGGTGTCGAGCGCGGAAATCGCCGGTGTCGGACACGCGCCGGCGTTTCTGTCGGTTGATCAGATCGACATCGCGAGGCAGTTCTTTATCGGACCGGCCGCTGACGCGTCATAATATGAAGTTCCGCGTGGCGTCCTCGGTAGGGCGCCACGCGGAACGCATCTCCGATCAATTTTCAAACCAACTCAGGATTCGTCATGGCAGTCATTCGTCACCACGTCGGCAAGCGCCTCTCGGAAATCGCCGTGCACAACGGCACCGTGTACCTCGCGGGCCAGATCGCCGAAGACGCGGATCAGGACATCACGGGTCAGACGCGCGAAGTGCTCGGCCACATCGACCGTCTGCTGGGCGAAGTGAACAGCGACAAGTCGCACTTGCTGTCGGTGCAGATCTACATCTCCGACATGGTGCATTTCGCCGGCATGAACGCGGTGTGGGACGAGTGGGTTGCGCAAGGAGCCACGCCGCCGCGCGCTACGGTCGAAGCGAAGCTCGCCAATCCGAAGTGCCTCGTCGAAATCTGCGTGGTCGCTGCGCAGCGCGCTTAAGCCGGGCAGGTGTAGTTGAAATTCCGTTGAATCGTCTGGCCCGGTGGGCCGTCGCACCATGAATACCGAAACCGTTAAGAACGCGCCGAACCCCCTTCCTTCTTTCGATGAAGCGATGGCGTTCGTGCGCGAACATGCGGGCGAGGTGCGGCTGTCGTCGGGCGAAATGCTGGCGGATCACGCGGCGGGTACGGCGTCGATCATGCGCACGCTTAACGTCGATCCACCGGCAGTGCTGGCGGCGGCGTTGTTTGCGTTGACGCCGCATCTGCAAGACCCGGAGCGCGTGATCGCCGACAACTTCGGCGAAGAAGTCGCGCAACTGGTCGGCGACGTGCGCAAGTTGCTGCGTCTCGGTACCGTGAGTTTGCGGGCCGCGCAGAACGCCATGCCTGAAGCCGGGCGCGATGCGCAAGCCGCGCGCCGCGCGCAGGTCGAGGCGCTGCGCAAGATGCTGCTCGCCTTCGCGCAAGATATTCGAGTGGTGCTGATCCGGCTCGCGTCGCGTCTGCAATCGCTGCGGTACTACGCGGCGGCGAAAATCACACCTTCGCCGGATGTGGCGCGCGAGACGCTCGATATTTATGCGCCGCTCGCCAACCGTCTGGGTATCTGGCAATTGAAGTGGGAGCTCGAGGATCTCGCGCTGCGCTTCGAGGAGCCGGTTACGTATAAGCGCATCGCCAAGTTGCTCGACGAGAAACGCGTCGAGCGCGAAAGCTATGTCGCGGAGGCTATCGAACGGCTGCAAAAGGAGTTGGCTGCGGCGCATATTCGCGCGGAAGTGAGCGGCCGGCCAAAACACATCTACAGCATCTGGCGCAAGATGCGCGGCAAGGAGCTGGATTTCGCCGAGCTCTACGACGTGCGGGCGTTTCGCGTGATCGTGCCGGACATCAAGGATTGCTACACGGTGCTCGGCATCGTGCACAACCTGTGGCAACCGGTGCCGAAAGAGTTCGACGACTATATCTCGCGGCCGAAGCCGAACGGTTATAAGTCGCTGCACACGGTGGTGATCGGCGACGACGGCCGCGCGTTCGAAGTGCAGATCCGTACGCATGAAATGCATCAGTTCGCCGAGTACGGCGTAGCCGCGCATTGGCGCTACAAGGAAGCCGGCACGCGGGGCTACAGCGGGCAGTTCGCGGCCAACGAGAAGTACGACGAGAAGATCGCGTGGCTGCGTCAATTGCTCGCGTGGAAAGACGAAGTCTCCGAGGGCGAGCACGGCGAGAAGCGCGCGGCGCAGCCGTGGGAGCAACTGCGCCAAGCCACGCTCGACGATGACCACATCTATGTGCTGACGCCGCAGGCGCGGGTAATTCCGTTGCCGCACGGCGCCACGCCTGTCGATTTCGCGTATCACCTGCATAGCGAGCTGGGGCACCGTTGCCGCGGCGCGCGCGTCGATGGCGCGATGGTGCCGTTGAACACGCCGTTGCAAAACGGTCAGACGATCGAGATCGTCGCGGTGAAGGAGGGCGGTCCGTCGCGCGACTGGCTCAACCCGCAACTCGGCTATCTGCAAAGTCCGCGCGCGCGGCAGAAGGTGCGCGCGTGGTTCAACGCGGTCGAAGTGCAGGAACATATCGCGAGCGGCCGCGCGATGGTCGAAAAGACCTTGCAGCGCGAGGGCAAGACGTCGGTCAATCTGGACCAACTCGCGGCCAAGCTCGGCTTCAAGACTACCGACGATCTGTTTTCGGTGGTGGGCAAGGAAGAATTCAGCTTGCGGCTCGTCGAGCAGGCGCTGCACGATGCGCCGCCGCCGGAACCGGTGGTCGAAGCGCCGGAGCAATTCGAGAAGCGCAGCAGCGGCGCGAGCGTGGCGCGTGGCGCGTCCACGGGTGTGCTGGTGGTCGGCGTCGATGCGTTGCTCACGCAACTTGCGCGCTGCTGCCGGCCCGCGCCGCCCGACGATATCTGCGGCTTCGTCACGCGCGGCAAAGGCATGTCGATTCACCGCAGCGATTGTCCGACGTTCCTTCGCATGGCCGACCGGGCGCCCGAGCGCGTGTTGCAAACGGCGTGGTCGGCGGAGGTGATGAGCGGTCGTGGCCAGTCGGTCTATCCCGTCGATCTTTCGATCGATGCAACGGATCGGCAGGGTCTGCTGCGCGATATTTCCGAAGTGTTCGCGCGCGAGAAGATGAACGTAATCGGTGTGAAGACGCAGACGCGACGTAACGCTGCGTTCATGCAATTTACCGTCGAGGTGTCGAACGCGGCGCAGATTCAGCGTGCGTGCACGTTGCTCGGCGAAGTCACGGGCGTGGTCCGCGCTTCACGCAAGAGTTGATGCGTGTGCGACGCACGCGTGGCCAGTCGACGTATCCGCTGGGCATGCGTGAGCGCGTGAGTAGAAATTTAAAGTCGGTGCATAAAAGTACTTGCCAAGCGGTGTGGGGCTCCATATAATCTCGTTTCTTCAGGCTCGTAGCTCAGCTGGTTAGAGCACCACCTTGACATGGTGGGGGTCGTTGGTTCGAGTCCAATCGAGCCTACCAACGAAAGAGAAATTCCGGTTTTGCCGGGGTTTCGCAAGCTGCAGTAAGCGCCTTTGGCGCAAAAGGCGAATACGGTTATGACACCGCGAACGTTGACCGAAACTACTTCGGAGCGACGCTAGTCGAGGACCACTTTCGCCAATGTAGTTTGCAGGAAATGTGAATGCGGCCCCTCGAAAGCGGGGCCGCATTTTTTTTGGCTTTTTTGACCTGGTTGTATGTGCCGCCGCCGGTCGGCACCACGGAGAACGCAATGGTTTCGATACGTCTGCCTGACGGTTCTGTTCGACAGTACGAGCATCCGGTGACCGTCGCCGAAGTGGCCGCCTCGATCGGCCCCGGCCTCGCGAAAGCCGCGCTCGGCGGCAAGATCGACGGTGAGTTGGTCGATACGTCCGCGCTGATCGATCACGACGTGGCGCTCGCCATCGTCACCGAGAAAGATGCAGACGGTCTCGATATCATCCGTCACTCCACGGCGCACTTGCTCGCGTACGCGGTGAAGGATCTGTATCCGGAAGCGCAGGTCACGATCGGCCCGGTCATCGACAATGGCTTTTACTACGACTTCGCGTACAACCGTCCCTTCACGCCGGAAGATCTCGAGAAGATCGAAAAGCGCATGCAGGAGCTCGTGAAGAAAGACGAGCCGGTTTCGCGCCGTGTGGTGTCGCGCGACGAAGCGGTGGACTACTTCAAGAGCATCGGCGAAAAGTACAAGGCCGAGATCATCGAATCGATTCCCGCCACCGACGATATCAAGCTGTACTCGCACGGCGGCTTCACCGATCTGTGCCGTGGTCCGCACGTGCCGTCCACCGGCAAGCTGAAAGTATTCAAGCTGATGAAGCTCGCGGGCGCCTACTGGCGCGGCGATTCGAAGAACGAACAATTGCAGCGCATCTACGGTACGGCCTGGACGAAGAAGGAAGATCAGGAAGCGTATCTGCATATGCTCGAAGAGGCGGAGAAGCGCGACCACCGCAAGCTCGGCAAGCAGCTCGATCTGTTTCACATGCAGGACGAATCGCCGGGCATGGTGTTCTGGCATCCGCGCGGCTGGACGCTGTGGCAGCAGGTCGAGCAGTACATGCGCCGTCGCGTGAACGATGCGGGCTACCTCGAAATCAAGACGCCGATGATCATGGACCGCTCGCTCTGGGAAGCGTCGGGCCACTGGCAGAACTATCGTGAAAACATGTTCACGACGGAATCGGAAAAGCGCGACTACGCGATCAAGCCGATGAACTGCCCGGGTCACGTGCAGGTGTTCAACCATGGTCTGCGCTCGTATCGCGATCTGCCGCTGCGTTACGCGGAATTCGGCTCGTGCCACCGCAATGAATCGTCGGGTGCGTTGCACGGCCTGATGCGCGTGCGCGGTTTCGTGCAGGACGACGCGCACATTTTCTGTACCGAAGACCAGTTCATCAGCGAATCGATCGCGTTCAACACGCTGGCGATGAGCGTCTACAAGGATTTCGGCTTCGATAACGTCGAGATCAAGCTGTCGCTGCGCCCGGACGCGCGCGCCGGAACGGACGAGACGTGGGATCGCGCGGAGCAGGGCCTGCGCGAGGCGCTGACGGCCTGTGGCGTGACGTGGGAAGAGTTGGCGGGCGAAGGCGCGTTCTACGGCCCGAAGGTCGAATACCACATCAAGGACGCGCTTGGTCGCTCGTGGCAATGCGGCACGTTGCAGCTCGATATGGTGCTGCCGGAGCGTCTGGGCGCCGAATACGTCGCCGAAGACAACAGCCGCCGCCGCCCGATCATGCTGCACCGGGCAATCGTCGGATCAATGGAGCGTTTCCTCGGCATTCTGATCGAGCACCATGCCGGTGCAATGCCCGCATGGCTCGCGCCAATGCAGGTCGTGGTGATGAATATCGCGGAAAGTCAGGCCGAATATGCGAAATCTTTAGCTCAATCGTTGCAAAAACAAGGGGTTAGAGTAGAGGCTGATTTGCGCAACGAGAAGATTAGCTATAAAATACGCGAGCACACGCTGGAAAAGGTGCCGTACCTGCTTGTGGTCGGCGACAAAGAGCGTGAAGCCCAAACGGTAGCCGTGCGTGCCCGTGGTGGTGTCGATCTGGGTGTGATGCCTCCCGACACTTTCATTGAGCGTCTGCGCCAGGACGTGCAGTCGTTCAACTGAGCCACTTGGCAGCCCGGCTCGTTTTTTTAAATTTTAGAGGAAACGTAACATCGCTACTGATAAGTCTGCGCACCGCATCAACGGTGAAATTACGGCACCTGAGGTGCGTCTGGTCGGCGTCGAGAACGAACCGCTCGGCATCGTGAAACTCGCTGATGCGTTCCGCATGTCGGAACAGCAAGACGTGGATCTGGTGGAAATCGCTCCGCAAGCGGTTCCGCCGGTTTGCCGCTTGATGGACTACGGCAAGTTCAAGTACTCGGAAGCGAAGAAGCAACACGAGGCCAAACTGAAGCAGAAGATCGTCCAGGTCAAGGAAGTCAAATTCCGCCCGGGCACGGACGACGGCGATTACAACGTCAAGCTGCGCAACCTCATCCGCTTCCTCGACGACGGCGACAAGACGAAAATCACGTTGCGTTTCCGTGGCCGCGAAATGGCTCACCAGGAAATCGGTATGCGCATGCTCGAGCGCCTGCGCACGGACCTCGACGAAGTCGGTCAGGTCGAGCAGATGCCGAAAATGGAAGGGCGCCAGATGATCATGGTGCTCGCTCCGAAGAAAAAGAAGTAAGCAGTCAGAGCAGCGGCGCGCCGTGTGGCGCGCGCTCTGGTTGTGAAAGATTAGAACGATGCGGCGCCGGGTGTCTGGCGCGGTGTCAGCAGGTTTCGGAACGACGTGTGTACAATGCGCGTCGCTTCCCGAAAAGCGGCTGCCGGCAATTCAGGCGGTCTGCATACCAAGTGGAGTGGGTTTCGAAGGGCGGGTAATGGCCAGTTGGCCGACCGCACACCCATATCCATCAAATAATGGAGTTGTCATGCCGAAGATGAAGACCAAGAAGAGTGCTGCAAAGCGCTTCGTGGTGCGTCCGGGCGGTACCGTCAAGCGCGGTCAAGCCTTCAAGCGCCACATTCTTACCAAGAAAACCACCAAGAACAAACGCCATTTGCGCGGTTCGACGGCAGTTCATGATGCAGATATGAACTCCGTACGCGCAATGCTGCCGTTCGCTTAACCCTTAACCGAAACTCATAGGAGCGAAACATGCCTCGAGTAAAACGTGGGGTTACCGCACGGGCCCGTCACAAGAAGATCATCAAGCTGGCCAAGGGTTACCGCGGCCGTCGCAATAACGTCTATCGCATCGCCAAGCAGGCGGTCATGCGTGCAGGCCAATACGCCTACCGCGATCGCCGCAACAAGAAGCGTGTGTTCCGTGCATTGTGGATCACGCGTATCAACGCGGCGGTGCGTCAGCACGACATGACGTACAGCGTGTTCATCAACGGCCTGAAGAAGGCTTCGATCGAACTCGACCGCAAGGTGCTGGCCGACATGGCTGTGTTCGACAAGGCTGCTTTTGCTGCGATCGTTCAGCAGGTGAAAGCCGCCGTTGCAGCCTGATTGCGCTTCTGGCAATTAAAACTGCGTGGTTCGTTGCAGCGAAGATCCGGTAGTCTCGGTGACGCTGCAGCAAAAACGGGGCTCCTCACCGAGCCCCGTTTTTGTTGGTAGAACCAGTTTTTGCTTCGATTGAACACTGACGTTGAAATGATGGGATCAATGGATCTGGACCAGATTGTCGCCGACGCGCAAAAAGCCTTCGCAGAAGCCTCCGACGTCACCACCCTCGAGAACGAGAAAGCACGCTTTCTCGGCAAATCGGGTGCGCTGACCGAGCTATTGAAGGGCCTTGGCAAACTCGATCCCGAAACGCGCAAGGCCGAAGGCGCACGGATCAACCTCGTCAAGCAACAAGTGGAAGCCGCGCTGACGGCCCGCCGTCAGGCGCTGGCCGACGTGCTGCTGAATCAGCGCCTCGCCGCGGAAGCCATCGACGTCACGCTGCCTGGTCGCGGCACTGGCGCAGGCAGCCTGCACCCGGTGATGCGCACGTGGGAGCGCGTCGAACAGATTTTCCGTACGATCGGATTCGACGTGGCCGACGGCCCCGAGATCGAAACCGACTGGTACAACTTCACCTCGCTGAACAGCCCGGAAAATCATCCGGCGCGTTCCATGCAGGACACCTTCTACGTCGACGGTAAAGATGCCGACGGACGCCAACTGCTGCTGCGCACGCACACCAGCCCGATGCAGGTTCGCTACGCGCGCACCAACCCGCCGCCTATCAAGGTGATCGTGCCGGGCCGCACGTACCGTGTGGACAGCGACGCGACGCATTCGCCGATGTTCAACCAGGTCGAAGGCCTGTGGATCGACGAGAACATCAGCTTCGCGGATCTGAAGGGCGTCTACACCGACTTCCTCAAGAAATTCTTCGAGCGCGACGACATTCTCGTGCGCTTCCGTCCGTCGTACTTTCCGTTCACCGAACCGTCGGCCGAGATCGACATGTTGTTCGAAACGGGCAAGAACGCCGGCAAGTGGCTCGAAATTTCGGGCTCGGGCCAGGTTCACCCCACGGTGATCCGTAACATGGGCTTCGACCCGGAGCGTTACATCGGCTTTGCTTTCGGCAGCGGCCTCGAGCGACTCACCATGTTGCGTTATGGCGTGCAAGACCTGCGTCTGTTCTTCGAAAACGACCTGCGTTTCCTGCGTCAATTCGCCTGAAGCGGCGTACGAACGCGACAAGCATAGAGTGCGGCAAAGCACGCAGTACATGCCGCCACAGCGTCCCCGGCAGTGACTGGCGATTCTCGCGAACACCGAGTCACGCCAAGCACTGCCGGACGTGGACCTAACCTGATCAGAACGTACACAGAACCATGCAATTCCCGGAATCCTGGCTGAGAACCTTTGTCGATCCGCAACTGACGACCGACGAACTGTCGCACGCGTTGACGATGGCGGGTCTCGAAGTCGAAGACCTGCGGCCGGCCGCGCCGCCGACCTCGAAGATCGTCGTCGGCCAGGTGCTGGAAGTCGTCAAGCACCCGGACGCGGACAAGCTCAACGTGTGTCAGGTCGACGCCGGCACGGGCGCGACGCTAAACATTGTGTGCGGTGCGCCGAATGTGGCGCCCGGCATCAAGGTGCCGGTCGCGCTGGTCGGCGCGCAACTGCCGCCCGCTGAAGAGGGCGCCGCGCCGTTCGCGATCAAGCTCTCGAAGCTGCGCGGCGTGGAAAGCCAGGGCATGCTGTGCTCGGCACGCGAACTGAAGCTCTCGGAAGATCATAGCGGCCTGATGATCCTGCCGGAAGATACGCCGATCGGCCAGGACATCCGCGAAACGCTCAATCTCGACGACACCGTGTTCGAGGTCAAGCTGACGCCGAACAAGGCGGATTGCCTGTCGGTGTTCGGCGTGGCGCGCGAAACGTCGGCGATCACCGGCGCGCCGTTGCGTCCGCTCGAAATCAAGCCGGTTGAGGTGAAGCTCAACGAGACGCTGCCCGTCAAAATCTCGGCGCCGGATCTGTGCGGCCGTTTCTCGGGCCGCGTGATCCGTGGCGTGAATGCGCGCGCGAAGTCGCCGCATTGGATGGTGCAGCGTCTGGAGCGTTCGGGTCAGCGCAGCATCTCCGCGCTGGTCGATATCTCGAACTATGTGATGCTCGAATTGGGCCGTCCGTCGCACGTGTTCGATCTCGACAAGATCCACGGTGGCATGGACGTGCGCTGGGGCCGCAAGGGCGAAACGCTCAAGCTGCTGAACGGCAACACCGTCGAGCTCGATGAAACCGTCGGCGTGATCGCCGATGAGCAGCACATCGAGAGTCTTGCGGGCATCATGGGCGGCGACAGTACGGCGGTCACGCTCGACACCACCAACATCTATCTCGAAGCCGCTTTCTGGTGGCCCGACAGCATTCGCGGCCGCTCACGCAAGTACAACTTCTCGACCGATGCCGGCCATCGCTTCGAGCGCGGCGTCGACTATGCGACCACCGTCGACCATATCGAACGCATCACGCAACTGATCCTCGACATCTGCGGCGGCGAAGCCGGTCCGGTCGACGATCAGATCGTCAACGTGCCGAAGCGCGAGCCCGTGAAGATGCGTGTTTCGCGTGCGAATCGCATCATCGGCATCAAGATCGACGCGGATGAAATCGCGCAAATTTTCACGCGCCTCGGCCTGTCGTTCGAGCGCAGTGAAGATACGTTCTCGGTGATGCCGCCGTCGTATCGTTTCGATATCGAAATCGAAGAAGATTTGATCGAAGAAGTCGCGCGCATCTATGGCTTCGAAAAAATCCCGGCGCGTCCGCCGGTCGCGACCAGCGAAATGCGCGCGACTAACGAAACGCAGCGTTCGATCCACGTGATCCGTCACGCGCTCGCGGCGCGCGACTACGCGGAAACGGTGAACTTCAGTTTCGTCGATGCCGAGTGGGAGCAGGACTTCGCCGGCAACGACAAACCCGTACGTCTGCTGAATCCGATTGCAAGCCAGTTGTCGGTGATGCGCACCACGCTGTTCGGCAGCCTGATCCACGTGTTGCGTACCAACCTGAACCGCCGTGCGGCGGATCGCGTGCGCGTGTTCGAAGCCGGCCGCGTGTTCCTGCACGATCCGTCGATCAAGGCCGGCGAGCTGACGGTCGAAGGCTTCGCGCAGCCGAAGATGATCGGCGGCCTCGCGTACGGTCCCGCGCTCGAAGAGCAGTGGGGCGCGACAACACGCACGGTCGACTACTTCGACGTGAAGGGCGACCTGGAAGCTGTGCTGGCGCCGGCGCTTGCGCGGTTCGTCAAAGCGGAACATCCGGCGCTGCATCCGGGACGCAGCGCGCGTATCGAAGTGAATGGCCGCGCAGTCGGCTGGATTGGTGAATTGCATCCGCGCTGGATGCAAAAATATGATTTACCGCATGCGCCGATTCTGTTTGAAATCGAAGCGGAAGCATTAATGCAGCGCGTATTGCCCATTCCGTCTGAAGTGTCTAAATTTCAGCCGGTGCGTCGTGATATTGCCGTAGTCGTCGATCAGAAAATCGAGGTTCAGGCACTGCTGGACGAGCTTCAGAAGGCCCAGTCCGAACCCGCCTGCAAGACTGTTCAGAAGGTTGCGCTTTTCGACGAATTCCGTCCAAAATCAAACACTTCCGGTGGTCTGGCCGCTCACGAGAAAAGCCTTGCGTTCCGTGTGACCTTGCAAGATACTGGCGGGACCCTTCAGGATGAAACGGTCGATCTGGCTATTCAAACTCTGGTGGAACGTCTGGCTCGAGTATATGGCGCACGGTTGCGCGGATAACCCGCATTTAACAATTGCACGGCTGTTTCCGCATCCATTGTTTTCTGCTTGGCGCGCCATTTGATAGATATGAATGAAATGAACTCGAGTGATTTCGAAGCCCTTCTTACGGCGCAACGCAGCGCCATGATTCGCGAAATTCCGACATCACCCGCCGTCGTTTCCACTGAGACGCCGACGCTTACCAAGGCGGAACTTGCTGAGTTGCTGTTCGACAATGTCGGGCTCAACAAGCGGGAAGCGAAAGACATGGTCGAAGCGTTTTTTGAGGTGATCCGCGACGCGCTGGAGAGTGGCGACAGCGTGAAGCTGTCGGGGTTCGGCAACTTCCAGTTGCGCGACAAACCCCAGCGTCCCGGCAGAAACCCGAAGACCGGCGAGGCGATCCCGATCGCCGCGCGCCGCGTTGTGACGTTCCATGCAAGTCAAAAGCTGAAAGCACTGGTCGAGAACGGCGCTGAAGCAAGCTTCACGCGCTGATCGACTGGCGCGTTCCTGCGCAACCCACCACGACGGCTAACTGACGATGACAGCGACGATCGAGAAAGTCGTCTTGCCTCCGATTCCGGCGAAGCGCTACTTCACGATTGGTGAGGTCAGCGAACTATGCGGCGTGAAACCGCATGTCTTGCGCTACTGGGAACAGGAGTTCACGCAGTTGAGGCCGGTCAAGCGGCGCGGGAATCGCCGCTACTACCAGCATCACGAGGTCTTATTGATCCGGCGGATTCGTGAGCTGTTGTATGAGCAGGGCTTCACGATCAACGGCGCGCGCAACCGGCTCGATTCACATGGCGGCGGGGCGCACGGTGCGCCGGGCGATCTGGTCGAGGAAGGGGAGGGCGCAGCGGTGCCGGCGGCAACCACAGCCGCCGCCACGGTTGACGTCGAGCAGTTGCGTAAGGAATTGCTGCACGTAATCGATTTGTTGGGGCACTAGTCGTCTTTGTTAGCAGAAGGCGGTTCTAATCGAATAAAGTGTCTGTTATAATTTCTTGCTAATCGGGGCGTAGCGCAGCCTGGTAGCGCACACGCCTGGGGGGCGTGTGGTCGGAGGTTCAAATCCTCTCGCCCCGACCAATATAACGTGTTGATTACGTTCGTTAATCAACCAAATCAATGGCTTACGAAGTCGGTGTTGCCGGTGTAACATCCACCCGCACTCTTCGTACAGCCATGACCAACTACCGTTCCAAGCGCGGCAACTGCTACTACTTCCGCCGCAAAATCCCTCTTGAACTTCAGGCCCAATTTGGTGGCCGCAAAGAAATCGTCAAAGCCCTTGGTACATCTGATCCAAGTAAGGCTGACGCGCTATGCCGCGAGCACGCCGTGGTGTACGACACGATCTTTGCGAATGCACGTCAGTCGGCGGAGGCGAGCAAGGCGACAGAGAGTGTCCGAGCTTCATTAGACGCCGCGCAGAAAGCCGCTATTGCCGAGCTTGGGGAGGATCACGAGCGGACGCAGGGTGAGCACAACGAGGAATCTGATGCGCTCTTCTACCAAACAGAAGAGCAGGACATCGCGGAGCATGATCGCTTTGAAGAGCTAATTTGGGATGAGACTAAGCGGCTCATGGCTCGGGAGGAAGCGCGGCGCCGACTTGGTGGAAGTCATTCAGGATTGACCACGCCGGTTATTGGCACGGCGTCCCGTAAGGATGCGCCCGCAACTAATGGGTCGTCGAAATTCTTAAGAGACGTTGTGCCGTCGTGGATAGCACGCAACGCCCCAAAGGAGAACGCTATAGGCCGCGCGGAAAAGGCTATAGAACTCTTCGAAAAATCGGTCGGTCTGATCCCCTTGGACAAATTGAAGAAGGCCCACGGAGCCGAATTTGTGCTGTTCCTGCTAGACAGCGACGCGCGGGGTTTCGGGCGCAAGACGGCCGGCAATCACGCCGCCTGTATTACGGCGCTGCTCAATGTCGCCGTGAAAGATGATCTGATCGAGCGGAATCCGTTAGACCTGACTTTCGACAAGACCATAGGGGCGGAGAAACGGGAGCCTTGGACGCCAGCGGAACTAAAGCTTATGTATGGGCACGGGCTGTTCTCTGGCCGAATGGATGATGTGCCCGAATGGCAGGACGTGAAGCCCGCTGACGGCCGTGCTTTGCTGCTGATGCTTCAGCATACCGGCGCACGTATCGGAGAGATTGCCCAATTACGCCGGAGCGATTTCCATGTGCAAGACGGCTTTACGGCTATCCGCATTACCGCCGAGGCTGGAAGCGTCAAGACGGCGGAATCAGAGCGCACCATGCCTCTAGCCAATCACCTGTTGGCCGACGCATGGTTTAGCGCGTGGCTGGCCGGGGTTATGGATGGTAAGCGTGTCGATGCTGCCGTGTTGCCATCGATGGCCGGTCGCACTCGTGGGCCGGGTGATACAGCCGTGCAGTGGTTTCGCCAGTTCCGTGAGGCTGCGGGCTTACCCTCCGGCGGTCTGAATGGGTCGCACAAGTTCCGCCATTGGATACGCACTGCCATGAATGCCCTAGACGTGGCCGAGGCGACACAAGACGCGATCACAGGCCATGCCGTGGGTGGATCGACCGGCAAAAAAGTCTACACGCACGTTCCATTCGCTGTCATGCAAGCCGCGCTGAACCGGCTAACTTTTCCCAAGCTATTTTCAGTTTAGCCGGAGCTTATGCACGGTTTAGCGGAATCGGTTCCTTGTTGTGGAGCATGTCCGTAATGACTCCCGCCACAACTTGCTTTATTCCCGCCATGGCCGCTTCTGGTGTGTCTCCCAACCACGATAGTGTTGGGAAGCCGCCGCACAGGCCGACGTGCAGATTATCTTCGGACGACCATTCCACCCGGTAGTCGGTCCGGCGTTCGGCTAGGAGTTCGGGGAACGGCCGCATAGCCCGAATTTCCTCGGTGGTTGCCTCGTACGTGTCTGGATCGGCGGCGATGCCGCGCTGAATCGCTGCCTCATCCTCATCCGTGTTTCGGATGAACGGAAGGCCGGATTTGGTCGTGAGCTTGGGCATTGTTCAGGTCTCTCTGTGATTGCCAATGATGAACGCTGGCCATGCGCTACGGGCACGTGGCGTCGTGCGCCGCCTCCTACTCCAGCAAGGCCCGAATGTGAGACTTGGTGCTGTCATGCGTGCGGGGGGGCCGCTTGTAGCTGCCGCACCCCCATGCTTGCTGACCTCGGCGTCAACCAGTAACAGCGAGTCAGTAACGAGTCCAACATTTGGCGATGCCACGTCTAAGGAATCGTCCACGCCGAAACTTACAGCCACATCAACATATTGGTCCGGCTTTGCCCGAATCAGAAACTCCGGCATGTACTCGTTCGACGTGCCACTGGAAAGGGCCGGTCAGTCCGCCGTGCGAAATCGACGTGTATCTTCGCATTTGATCGCGTGGCGTTGTCGTTTATGCCATCTGTCGGTGTCCGGACGCCCCTAGTAATCCCTCTAAAGACATTTCATCTATTGCGCGTATGGCTGCGCCCATTTCCCGAATTTCCATGCCAAGCCGACTAACTAAGTTTTCGAAGAGGTCCCAGAACAGGAAAAATTGATCCTCGTTCTGCCACTCACCGACCAAGCCAGCCGGGAAAATTTCGTTATCCAACGATCGAGGTAACGCGAAGGGCACAAACTGTTCGCTAAAGACATCGAAACCACGTTTGCTTGCGAGTGGGACATATCTTAGGTCGACCCGGTGACGGGGGTAGTGGAGAAACACCACCTTGCTAACATCTGGGAGGCGTTTAAGGAATTTGTCCGTCCCGCTGATTTCAGCGCCCGACCCAAAGTCAGCCGGCACGACGACTAAATCAAAGCTCGGGCGCTGCGCAGCCATTGCTGTAAAGAAGTCGTCGGAAACATTCCGAGGAATATCCACGATCATAATTTCCCCAGGTTTTGGCACGCGCGCCCCTAGTTCACCGACTCCAACACATTCAGAACTGATTCCCACGGTCCTGAGGGTTCCGGCTATCTCATCATCATGAGATTGGACCCGAACGTGTTGCGTAGGTTGCCGAAGTTCGCGTCCAGCAATGATTGCTAGAGCCGCTGCGATGGTTGAGGTCCCCACCCCTCCTTTGAAATTCCCTACGCCGATGAGCAAGGATTTTTTGCTCCCCCACGATAGTGGACTCCGGGCATGCTGTCGGAACTGTGCACGTAACAACTCCCTTAGCCAACAGAGTACGGCGGGCTCCACGGGACTATTACCCGTCAGCCAACGGCTTACAGTCGCCTGTCCTGTTTCCTTGCCGTCGTCCCGCATTCGGGTCAACTCTTGCGCCAAAGCCGCGCTGGTCATGTGTAAGGCGGACAGCGCTTGCTTGAGGAGAATGGCGTTAGGGTGCATATCATGGCGATATTTATTTTCGTTTGTGGATTGTCGCTAGGATATGCCGCTTTCGCAACCAATTAGATACATGCAGAGTCCCCGCGCCTCCGCCTAAGCGATCGAAGATTTGTCCCACGGGTGCGTGGAAAGGACGGAGACTGCGCGCGCCAAACGCACCGCCAGGCGTGCGATCGAATGACGCTGAGCGACCCCTTGCAGCCGCTGAGCCGCTTTTGGCGCGCGGGCCGCTTTAGAGCAGCAATCAAGGAGCCCTGGGCGACTTCAATTGGCCAAGTGTGCCTCGCCTATACACGTAGAACGGATTCAAGTCCGAGGGCTGAGTCGTTTATCATCCACCTAAGATTGTCTTATGTGCGTCGGCGAACTTTCACGAGGGCTTGATGCAAGTAGGCTCGACAAGGCAAAGACGTCGCCCGACGCAGGGAGTTCGAGCGGGCCGTCGGCGTCTGTTTAGTGTCAACTGCGACTACTTTCATCGTTAGACCATGTGCAGTAACCACCGCGAAGTCACGGAGATCTCGAGGCCCAGTGGCTATCGACAGGCGCGTGCATGGCTCGCGCTCCTTTTTTCAGCATTTATTCTGAGCCAACCTTCTGTCGTATTTGCGAGTGTGTCTCAGGACGAAGTCACATGCCCTGGCGGCGACTCAACTTGGTCCAAATCTGAACGGGAGCTGTGGGCTAGCGTGTGCGCGTCAGGCGCGGCAAATTACAGCTTGCGAACCATGAAACCCCGAGTTAGAGGTTCCATGCTTTCAACTATTCTCACGCGCAAACCTTTTGTCGACATTCTTGCCCAGACCGGAATACGTGTCAATGGAGCCGTTGTTATTGGCGATCTAAATCTCAGCGACCGCACTATTGCGCCGTCGGTTTTTCTAAACAACTGCATGTTTAACGGCCGCATAGAATTGAATGATTCGAGATTATTGGGCACCATATCGCTCTCTGGATCGCAAATAAGGGAAATATTCCAAGCAAGACGCGCAAAAATCGATGGCTCACTAATATTGGGATCGGACGACAAAGACGACGCACATGCCGCTAATGCCCCAAAAAATATCGTGAACATTGGGGGGATCGAGGCGTCATTTTTGGATATCGGCGGGAACCTAACTATCGTCGGAGCAAATATAAATAATCGAATTTATATTCCATACTCGCGTATCAAGGGTATGCTCGACATAGAAAGCGTCAAAAGCACGGAGCTGAACGCGCCCGCAACGGAGGTTGATGGACAGTTTGGAATAATTGAATCTACATTCTCTCTTAGCAATACCGCCAGCAACGAGTGCACAAACTGCTTACCAACTACCGCTTATACCGAGGGCCCTCGGGCGCAGCAGGAACATCTTGCGACGATTAATCTGTTTCAACTAAGGGCGGGACACGGATTACTCGTTAATCGATCTGCCGTGGCGGATTCGATAATGCTAGAGTCGGCGTCAATTCAAGAAACCTTAAGTATCAGCGGCACATCTCTACGCTCGCTTGATCTTGCGGGAGCATCAATCAATGGCGAATTTTCCTTTGGCTACAATAAATACGCATTCAAAGCATCGCAAATGATTACAACTTGGCAAGGTAACTCGCAGCTCGATTTTTCAAATGCCAAGATTTCCTATATTCGAGCGCCGCAAAATAACGAATATTGGCCGAAACGCATTTCTTTCTCTGGGGTATCAATTGATGGATTTCACGGCGACTATCTGATGCCACCACCCTGCAAAAAAGACAATCAAAATTGCGCGCTACCGCACACTGATTATTCTCTTTTCTCCAAAATAGACGCTGCCGTTTGTCACTTTATACATTTATTGTGCCATAAAAACTTCGATGCCAATAATTGGGAGAGCGAGTCGCCAGAGATTTTTTTCCCTGACTGGTTAGGCAGAGCAACTAAGGACGACTTTTCCCCTCAGTCGTATCGAGAAGTAACCTCTATGCTCGAAGCTCAGAACGAGCACGATGCGGCCGTCGAGGTCGGGTATGCCGGAAAGACCAAAGAGTTGGAGCAGGTTTGTTCGTCGGATGATATCTTTCAATGCTGGGTCATGCGGCTATCGGAATGGACCATCGGTTTCGGTTATTTTACAGGGCGCGCAATCGTAGTGACCGGTCTTTTTGTCGTAGTTGGAGCGCTCGTTTTTCGCACCACCGCCGAGGCCGCACGATTTCATTTCAAATGGGGCCTCGCATATAGTTTCGATATGTTTTTGCCGATAATACGCCTCCGAGAAATGCATTATAAAATAGATATTCATGGGCCAGTTCGTTACTATTTCTATTTTCACAAATTGACTGGGTGGATATTGGGCTCTTTTATCATTGCCGGCCTCTCCGGAATTACAAAGTAAAGCGCGAAATAAACTCTACGCAACAGGTCCACGCATCTCGCGGACAAGCGGTTGGGTGTTACGAAATCGTTCCGAATTGTGTTCCGTCGCAATCCCGACAAAATGCGGTCATTCGTTTTGTCATCCCGACTGTCTCTTGCTGGCCGATCCACGCCCCTTGCGACGGCCGCGCGCCGACCGGGTGAGGCAAGTCGTCCCAACTCATCGTGGCGGCCGATTTTGTGGGTGTACCTCACCGGCTGGTCGCTGCCAATCGCGCACGGGATACTTCCTAACCCTAAGGATGTCGCACGACGTCGACTACGCCCGATCTGCGCGAATTAGAGGTGAAATGTTAGGAAAATCGATGCAAGGCCCTTATCTGGCGGGGCGGTTTGGCTCCCGGTGTGCAGATTTTGGAGTTTGGTTGTTGAGGAGCAGCGAGTCCCAGCTATACAGAGAAGTCCGGGAGAGGGCCTAAGGCCTCGACAAGGCGTCGGTTCCGCTCCGCCGCAACGATCATCCACGCGGAATTAGCAGTGGACGGGTTGCCGAGCATCGCCCACGCGCGAGCGGAACCGTATCGCAAACAGAGCCGGTACGCGCCTTCTCGACGAAGATCGGGAAATTTCACCTCGTCGATCCCAAGAAATTTGCAGTAGTCGGACAAACGACTTTTGGACTGCTTTACCGTCACATTACTAAACAACTCATCAGAATCCACGAGCGCCATCCTAGCGTTAAGCAGCGCGATTGTTTCTGGATTCAATGGGACGCATCTTCCGTCGAATTTGAGTTGCCCCTCGTGCAGGTCAATATGCTGGCGACGGATACGAAGCGCCTCAACTTGCTTTAGCGCGCCGTCCATAATCAACGACAGGAAAGCAGCAAGGTATTCGTGTTCGTCGTTCGCTCGTGCTTTGGCTACAAACAGTTCCATTTCAAAATCTGCTACGGGGCGATAGGGTAGTTTATCGAACACTCTACGCGCGGCGGCTACAGGGTTTTGCTTCACGAACACACCATTGTGTCGGCCCCACTCCACGACGTATTCCAGAAAGACCGCCTCTTGTCCCATGTCGGGAAAGGTGGCCAGTACGAGTTCGGCGGAAACCCGGTCCGGTGTCAGGTGAGAAAGTGTGTTGGCCGCGTCGACGAGGGCTCGGTCGTATTCCGGAAAGTCTCTCAAAAATTCCTGGATCAGGACACCGATGGTGAGGGGTGCCGGCGCACCCACAACGATATCTGTACTTTTCATTTCTTCTAGTTGTTGATCGGCCCATGCTTGAGCGTCCGCCTCGCTGGTGTGAAACGTTTTTGAGCGTACTTCACCCTTGTACTTGACGCGGACCCGAAACCGGGGTTTTCCGTCCCTTCCGTATGTGGTTGTTATCGAACTCACGGTTCGCCCTCGCAATCTGCCAATGAGGCACAGTCTACGTGCTGACCCCTAAACGCAGGGACATTTTACAAAAAACCTCGGGCTCGCGGGAGAGATGCTTGCCAGCCTAGGGCTACAGTAAGCTATTGCGTCCCCCGATGTCAGGGTTTTTTATAAAAAAGACTTGCGCAGAGGGTTTGCGCTCCGCTACAGTCCTGATCTATGTGAGGGCACAGCAATACGTAGCCCGACAGTAATTGACGGGCGGACGCAATCCGCCGATGCGCGGCATCCCTTCCGGCAAGACGACCGGGACGAAGGAACTTGATCTTTAACAACTTGGCGCGGACCCGGCCCCTTTGTCAGGGTCGAGACGTAGTGAGCGGTAGCGGCGGGTGTTGAGGTCGTCGCGGTCCGATGTGCAGCTACGAAAGAGACAGCGAACCTGGTTCGTAAAGGGCTTTCCAATGGCGGAAAGTTCTTCACTAACTACGGAGCTAAACCAATGAAAAACGGAACATTTTTGTTGTTCCTATGCTTGTGTATGGATCGGTAACGCCGCGATGGTGTGGCATCCGGTCCAGTTCATTTAACTGGCGGTATTACCAAAGAGGGAACCTTATGGGTTCAGTGGGCGGGATTGCCTCCCGGCGAAACGCTGCGCCATACGACGGCGCGGTGCGCGTTATGACGTTCAAGGTTCGGCCCGATATGCAGAAGGCCATACGCCTACAGGCGGTAGAGGAAGACTTAGACGTGTCGGAACTTATCCGCCGCGCCGTGTCCCGGTACTTGGCGGCGGCCCAGCATCCGCACCGGTAGGAGCCACTAAATCAGGCAGTCCGTCCGTTGATCGACGTGGGCAAGCCGACGAATTCAATCGATCTTTTTAAAATATTTTTCATTCATTTAATAAGGACTACATATTTTGACAGCTAGAAAGCAAACCATCATTTACCCTGAACCGCAGCCCGAGCTTTCCGCCGCAATTGCCGAAGTCCAGGCGGTGGCTGACAAATTGAACCGGCTTAACACGGCGGTGGCGGAGTTGCCCGTACACGCCGCACAGGCCAACGCAGAAATGGTCGATCTTTCGCAGCGCATCACCCAAGCGGAGGCCGATTTAGCCCTCGCGGATGGTGACACGGCGGCCATTGAGGACACGATTGCAACGCTCTCCGCTCAATTCGCGGCAAAACGCGACGCCCGTAACAGGCTGGATTCGCGGCTTCCGATCTTCAATCAACGCGGCGAAGAAGCGAATGCCGAACTTGAATTGGCAAAGCAGAACTTGCGGACCGAACGTCATGTGCTAGCTCACGACATTAAGGAGGCTCTGGCCGATAGGATCGTTGAGAAAACTGCTGAGTTGGCCGACTTGCGGGCGCTTTGGGCGGCGTTTGTGTCGGCGTCGGACAGTTCACGTGACTGGCTCACCATGGCCCACGTGAGCGATCCGCGCAACGCGACGCAGATTGTGATTCCCGGCCACCAGACCTACGACGCTGCACCTAACCTCTTAGGCGTAATGTCAGACCGTGGCGCGGCTCTGCTCCAAGAAATTCAGCCGGTGCTGGAACCGTTGGCAGAGGCGCAACGCGCCCTTGCTACAAAAGAGTATCAGCCACGGAATCCGCCCACTTCTACGGTAGTCCTGCGGTCGTCGTCCGAAGGGCCGGGAGGCCGTCCGGGCTTGCCAGCAGCACGGAGAGCGTAATGAGTTGGGACTCTCTCCGAGAGGCAGCAAGGCGGCTGAACATTCCGCTGTGGTACTCACCGAGTTACCGAAAAATCCAGAAGTCCGCAGCGGTACTCCGGGCGGAACTGATCGCCCACGTTTATGGGCCGAATCATCCGGGATTTGCAGGTAGCACGGCGGATATCGACCTCCACATATCGCTTCTTTTAGCGTGCAGACGGGGCGAACACGGCCGAGCGCTGCAAATGGCCCTTTCCACGTATTCGTCTTGCTCACACGCGTCCAAGCGGCTTGCTGGTTTAGCCGCCATGCGCCGCCGGGAACACGGCGAAGAAGCATTCGCCACGGCCGACGTTACGCAATGGGGCGCGATATTCCGGACTGCCCGAATGATCTATCTGAGTGCCCGCGCTACCCGTGGCGAGCACGACCTAGGCTTTTTGCCAACAGGCCAGATTGTGGCGGGCGGAGAGCCGTGGGCAATCCCGAAGCCGCTACCCGTGACCACCGACCCGGCAACGCTCATTTCCGCCAGTCACAACGCGCTGATGCTCGCTCGTCATGCGGTCGATAGCGCGCCGCAGCGGGAGGAAATCGAAGTGCCCGGTCTCCACTTTGCATCGGAGGAGGGGGCAACAGTCCAACAGCGGTTAGTGTCCGAGCTTGAGCGATTCATCTCGAAACTCGAAAACCAAATAACGGAGACCACATGACAATCTCAACAACCGACACCACGGTAAAGCTGGTTTTGATTAACCAGGAAATCGCCGGTTGGACGGAGGTTCGCATTACGCGCGGGATCGAGCGGCTACCAAGCGATTTCGAGTTAGATCTAACCGAACTGTTCCCTAGCGAGGCACCGGCGGTAGTGGTAACCCCCGGCGACCCGTGCGTAATCATGATCGGCAGCCAAACCGTCCTAACGGGATACGTCGACAAGTACGTCCCCAGCTTCGGCCCGGAGGGTCATTCGATCCGCGTTACCGGCCGGGGCAAATGTCAAGACTTGGTGGATTGCTCCGCTGAGTGGGAGACGAGTCAAATCAGCGCGGCCACGGCGTTCGTGATTGCGTCTAACTTGGCGAGCGCGTACGACATTCTCGTGGACCCGCCGGAAACCAGTGACGTTACCGTCCCGCAATTCAACATCATGTTAGGCGAAACTGCGTTTGAGGTTATCGACCGGATTTGCAAGTACAGCGGCCTCCTGGCGTATGAGGGCGTGAGCGGGCATTTAGTGATGTCTCGAGTCGGCACGGAGGAACACGCGTCGGGATTATTTGAAGGGCAAAACGTTACGGCCGGCTCTGTCGAATACTCGATGGATCAGCGGTACTCAACGTACATCGGATGGCTCAACGCTATGAGCCGTATCGGAAACAGTTTCGATGCTCCTAATTCGTTTGCCGTCGCCGCAGATGCCACCGTGCTACGAAACCGCAAAAAGTTCGTGATCGCGGAGGCGGCCAATGGATACAAAGACATGTTGTCGAAGCGCGTTGCTTGGGAGATGAACCGCCGCGCCGGTCGCTCCAAGGTGGCACGTGTGCGCGTAGATAGCTGGCTTGATTCCTCGTCGGCATTGTGGACGCCCAATAAGCTGGCGTCGGTCTATTTGCCAACGCTGAAGCCGGCCGACGCGAACAACCAACCCCTGAAATGGACGATTGGCGAGGTTTCGTATGTCATGGACGGCGAGGGAACAAGCGCGGAACTAACGCTTATGGACCCGTCCGCGTTCGCCGTTCAGCCGGCACAGTTGAATTACGGATTCATAGACGAGCATGTGGCGGTCTAACGAAACTCTCGCCCGCGCTGCGCAAGCCGACAAGCCCTGCCACTGAACAGGGTTTTTGTTTTCCCCTTTCGTTGCCCGCGATTTAAATTTTTAACTAAGGATAACTAATGTATCAAATTGATGGATCTACCGCCGCGACTTCCAAGCCCGCGTCTACAGCCTTGGGAACCGTGGGATACTTCACAGACGGTAACCCCGCTACGGGTGTCCCCGCGACCATCGTCCCGGCGGAGTTCTTTAACTCGGTAATGCTGGAATTGATGAACGCCATTACCGGCGCGGGCTTGCCGCTCTCGAAGTCGACCACAAACCAGCTTTACACCGCGATCCAGACGATTGCACAGGGGGGTGGGGCCAACTACGCGTTGGACACAGGCACGGCAAACACGTACGCGGCAACCTATGCGCCAACGATTGCCGCACCGGGCGACGGCATGGTGCGGGCGTTCAAGGTCAAGACGGCCAACACGGGCGCTAGTACGTTCGCGCTTGATGGTTCCGCCACCACGTACCCGATTTACGGCCTCGCCGGTTCAGCGCTCCAAGGTGGCGAAATGCCCGCGAACGGTATCGCGGTAATCCGGTTTAACAGCACGCTGGTCGGGTGGGTTCTTTACCACTGTAGCAAGGGTGCGCTGCAAGTTCCCCCGGCCATTGCAAGTCAACACGCCGTCCAGTTCGGACAAGTTGCGGCGATTGCAGGCACGGCGCGGAACTTGGCGGCGTTGCTTACCGCACAAGGTACGACGGCCACGTGGACGGCTGATGAACTGCTGATCAAAACTGCCCTAGGCGGTCTGTCCTTCCTTTTCAACGGCGTTAGCGTACCGGTCAATCTCAGCGTTAGCGGTATTGGTGGCGTTGTCGGGACGACTCCCGCCGCAAGCGGGTTTGCGGCTATTTACGCGGCAACCGGGCCCAGTGTTTCGCTGAAAGCGTTTGCTACGGACGCCACCGCTACCAAAGCGCAAGAGGTGTACACAGGCACGCTCCCGCCGGGCTACACGGCAAGCCAGCTTATCGGCATTGCGCCTATCAGCGCGACGGTCGGACAGTTCGCGCCGTTCGCTCAAACCGATCGTCGCGTTGACTGGGCGGGAGGCAACGTCTTAACGGGGTCTACGTTTGTGGGTGGCCCGACCGCGCGAACCTCTACGAGCATTCCGCTTAACGCACGCTTTGTCGGTGGCTTTAATCAGATTGGCAATTCTGCGGCGTCCGCCATGTCGCAAACCCTAGCGTCAACGGGCATTAACAACATGGGCGGCCAGTACTGTACGTACAACATTGCGGCCGGTACTTCGATTGCGATTCCGTTTCGTGTGGCTGTCACCGCACCACAGACGATCTACCAGCAAACGACGAACAGCGCGGGCACGCCGGGATTTACGATTTCCGTTAATTCGTTCGATTTCTAAGGAAACAAAATGATTGCTCAGTTTTCAGAAGCTACGGAAACAACCGTTACCGGGATATTTTCGTCGGCGCAACCGTCCGACATTGTGGAGTACCAAAGCGAAATCGAAGCCACCGATGCCCGATATAAGGCGTGGTGGACCCAGCTTCCGGCGGGCACGATAACCCTGGGCCTACCGGACCCGGAGTAACTGTCCCGGCAACCGTGGGCCAATCATCACTAGGCCACAACCCTATGTAAGGTAGGCGGCCCCAGCGGCTACTAACCAATCACAAGGAAGCATCAAACAATATGGTCTACATCGAGCATGTGGCGGCCTAACCGTCAAGGGAACCGGCCAGAACGGACCGCAGCGGTAAAGCCTTCGCGCAACTTATTTTCCCAATCCGGCACGCGTCGGAGGCGCTCGGCCACATCGGCATCTAGCCAGAAGCGAACAAGCGGGCGTGGATCGTCCGGCGTGCCGTCGTCTAGGATTTGGACGGCGCTTGGTCCGGTGTGTCGGGGGTATCGTCAGGTTCCATAGACTTCCCGGAAATTGAGATTCCAGATTGATGTACCGCACCAATTTAGCAGACACGATGAACAAGTAGTAGGTGTTCAATAACTTGGGAATTTCCCGCTTTTTATGGGGGGAAGCCCGACTCCACAACAAACAGGAACATGATTGGATCAACAAACACTTGCCGCTGAGATTCAGCGCGCAATTCAAAACGACCCCGACCAAGTGGCTATGGCTGTACGGGCAAGGGTGGACAAGGCGGGGGCCGAAGCTACGGCCGATGCCGCCACCTCTGGGCACGCGGTGACGGTTAAAACAACCGTGTATCTCGAAGATGGTTCTAAGAACTGGCCGACAACTCTTGCTGAGATGGTGTGTAAGACGCCAAGCATAGCGAAGGGTAAGGCCGCCGATATCGCCGCGCGGCTTACCATGGAACTGGCGTTGGACAAGCCGTTTCGACCATCCCGCCTAAGTAAGCCACTGTCCGCGAATGCACTGCGTATGGTGCGGCCGATCCTCAGCAGTTGCGGCTATGAAGTATCCGGTTTGGCGAAGGGGACCGACATTGTCCGAATCGTTCGGGATAACCTCCGCAGAGGTGTGACAGTGCCGCAGACGATCACGACGAAATTCTATGCGGACCGGGTGGAATTGGACGGGAGGAGCTTCGCGTACCGACAGCGAGACAGAGTGCCCACCGGTAACGCGTGGCACGATCTTTCGCTCCGGCTAACCATTGGGGTGGCGGGCGTGGACGTACCGTTGGCCGCAGTCCTCAAACTCCGCAATATTGGAATAGGCGAGTTTATTCAGGCCGACGAGAGGGCACGGCATGCTGCAAGCGCCGGCGAGGCGGAAAAGCGGGCGACCATCGACAGACCCGCCAGGCCACATCCCGCCGTGCATAGGCTATCGCAAGCGCCCACGGATGCGCCGGGGGCTTTGGTGGCCCAAGCGGCCATGCGTATTGGCCCCGTACAGTGCCAAGCGCGTGACATTACATAGCCGCTGTCTAGTCTAGCCGCCAATTGGCGGGCACCCACAAAAAACCCAATGATAAACAGTAGGACTACGCAATAAAATGAGCGTGCAATTGAATACAAACACCCAATACGACGAGGCTGTATGGACGATGCTGGACCCCGCAACCGCTTGGCCGACCTTGCCGGAGGATATCAACCCGGAGCGGGGCGGCCCGGAAAAGCATTTTGCAGAATGTATCCGCGAGAACATCGCACGCGCGCGGCGGCATCTTGCAGACCTCGAGCGTGCCCTAGGGCGGCCCGGCTGGTTCGAGGTCGAGGACGATGCGTTCGACGGGTTGCAAGAGGCAACCGTGGGTATTGAGGTGGCTGTGCGTGCCCGGATGATGCTTGCCCAAGCCACGATTGCTGAGGCGATAGCGTAAGGCCGGTTATCGCTGTGTCGGAAAACCTGAAAACCCCGCAGCGGCAGCCCCTCCCGTTTTCGCCCTGACGGAGGCGGATACAGCCTTGCGGGTCCGCCGCCTCGAATCATATCTCAGGACTAGCCTGCCTCAACTTCGATACGGTCCGGGTAGATACTGTTTTCGTGGGATTTCTGCCCAACGTACCGGTTTAGGGGGGAGTATAAATTAGGATCGGGTGACCACACTTGGCCTCGTTAAAGTCTCGGGAGACTGTTCGGATTAGTCTCGTGTTTCCAGTTCAGGTATCGACACAGTCCCACAATATCGGGAAATAATGTGCTTTCGTTTATGCCGCAGCGATCCAGTTCGCGGACAACGTCCGCCTTGCTGCTCGCCGGGATCACGAACTCGGACAGATTGTCCTTCGTTTCCGCGTTGTTTTCGAGAGCGACAAAGCGCATGGAGCCTTTCGAGTATCGATGCACAGTGAACCAGCCGTGTTGTGCCACGATCCGCTCATTGGCAAGGCGCGGTTGTATCACCTTTGTCGCGGATATCTTGAAGGGATCAATGGATGACGCGTCCGGCATTAGGTGGGCATCCGCCTCTAAGGCATAGACATATCCGTCACGATCACCCGTATTGAAGCACGCGAACCACAAGGCCGCGAGAGGGTTGCTGGTCCAATCTAGCAGCCGCGTCTTCATGCCGAAGTGTTGTGCGAGCACCAGTAAATCCAATGTGTCAAAGTCCCGATGCTGAAACTTAGTCGCGCCCATTCGCTCTAGTGTCTTTAACAAAGCTTGTTCCTGTTCTGTTGTGTCCTTTGTCGGCTCAGCCCTGGCGATGCCCGGCAACAGATTCCTCTTGTGGGATTGTCCCCGGAACAACGTGTGGTAGGTGACCAAATCGAGCATTTCGGTCTGTTCAAGGAACTGCGTGAGAGTTTTTATCGTTTCTGTTTGCATAACATGCCGCCCCCGGCGTATTCGACTGCTGCGAGTTTAAGGTTCTGACGTCCGCCCCGAGAAACCTAGGAGTATCCAACCGAACGCGGCTACAGCGGCGGATATAACTAGTCCTATGACCAACGCTGTTTGGAACCCATGCCAATCGCGGACACGAACCGTTTTGGCGTGCGGGTGTGCCGCGAAATAGTCACTCAAAATCTTCGAATAGATATTTCTTGTCGCATCGTCGACCATCCAGCCGGCAACATCTTTTTCATTGCTGATTTTCAGATTGCCGGCGCCGAATAGGCGTTGGTACATCGACAGCCTGTCAGACGGAGGTAGGTTGTGCAAGTCAGTCTGCGCTTGCGCCCATGCGTCGTGTCCGGTCTGCTCTTGGTACAGTCGCGGCTCATCCATTTCATTGACGGGTACGTCAGTGCCAATGGCTGCGGAAGCTGCGAAAAACACGGTCACAGCCAGGATAAGTAGGGCAAGGCCAAATACGACAATCCCCAAACGCCGAATGCCCTCGGATATGTCCATTTGTTCCCCAGGAAAGACGCGTGCTTGTTGTTAGATACCGACGTTCAGCGTTACGCCGCGAGGCTACCACAGGGCCATGCCGGGAAGGGCTTCGATTCACGTGAATCACTTCCGGCCGGGATGCAAAGCAGTCTCATGTAATGAAAGGCAGGGTCCTTCCCGCCCTCCTGAAAGCGTGGGCATTGCGCGCGCTCGACCAAAAACTAGCTAAAAAATTTTCAAATTTACTTGCGGGGGCAACTTGCGGGTCAGGCATCTATGAAAGTCGCGTCCAGAAAAAGACGGACGGGTAAACCAACCGCAACTAACCACGCAAATTGCCCCCGCAACCAACGCTTGACCCCGCAAGCGGAAGTAGGAAGATGCCGGTGGAACAGCGACAGCGGCCTATTCGCATATAATAAACGTGCGTCAGAGCGTCTCCCTGGCCAGCAGATAAGCGCTCAACCTCATCCGGCGACGCGCCGCTTTTGGTGGCCGATAGTCGACACGAAAGTGGCGGCGAAGTTGAATAAGCCGAAGGACAACTAGTGCGAAGCCGGATCTGAGCCCCTCAACCACTAACTGTTGTGGCTTCTTCTAATGCTTGGAACTCTAAGTACGACGCCGTGAGCCTAGCCGAATAGTTTCGATAAACGCAATCCGTTTTATGTTAATAGCTTCGATCATTAAAACCGACTAAAAAATTAGAAATTCACATGGTTGGACTCACGTCATGAAAAAGTGCACGCATCGCGGGCGCAATTCTTTTTTTGGTAGATTGATATTTATCTAGGACCAGGCCATCGCTGCCTGTGTAGTTGATGGAGCGCACTGTAATCCCGTCTTTTAATAATCGAAAAGATGCGGTTCGGAGATAGTGCACAATATCCCATTCGCGATCCGCCGAATAAATCAGGGCGAGCGAGCAATCCGAAGAAATATCTTCCTCGTCGGCAATTGACCTTGCCCGAAAACCATATTCATTGACAGTTTCAACTATTGCATCGTTAAGGTCGGGTATCGCAACCTGTCGGTTTTGAACTACGCAAACCGTTGTGCCGGTGATTTTTGGAAAAAAAAGTCTATCTCCATCTACCGAACTTTCTGACGTTAATGAACCGCACCCAGAAAGTATAATTAACAGTAAATACGGCCAGTGGCGCATGGACTGATTCATCTTGATACTCCTCTCGCAATCCGGAACCCGATATCGGATGCCCCCAATCCTTGTGGAATCGATTTTCGTTCCGATGTCCGTGTATCAAGAACGTCCGTCTGGAAGCTTGCTCCTGCCACCAAAGTCGAGCCACAGAAATTATTTACAAACGGAACTCCGTCGTTAGGTAAGGTTTCGTTTGATGCGGAACAATCCGCCAAGAGTTCACGAGTATTTCCCATGATGTCGTAGAGGCCCCACGAGTTTGGTTTGAAATGACCCACTGGAGACGTTGTCTTAAATCCGTCGTTGCATGGGAAGTTAATACCCCAAAAGGTCTCGGCTCCTTTTTCGTCCAGAATATTTTCGAATGCACAAATTTCATCTTTTCGATAAGGGCGAATATCCGTAACAATGCTATGATTTCTACCTTTGGCGGCAAACTCCCACTCAGTACTAGATAGAAGGCGGTATGAAGGTGATGTAGGACTTTTCGAGTTAAGCCATCCTATATAGGCTAAAGCGTCTTCTCGGCTGACGCAGACAACTGGATCATCATCGGTCTGCTTGAATCCGGGATCTTGCCAATTTTGTCCCTTGCAACTTGTATTTGCCTGATACCGCGTTTCGTTGGTGAAACGTCGGAATTCAGAAACGGTAATTTTTTTCGTCGATATTTGGAACGGGCGTAGCGAGACATTCATTAAAGATTCACTTGCAGTATGACCAATTTGCTCCGGAGGTGACCCGATAACAAGGGGACCACCGGGCAGCTCGATCATGGCTGGACAGACAGCGCAATCCTGAGGCGTGGCGACTGTTGGCAAACTCAATGAGACTTGCGGACGTATTGGTGAATTCGAGGAAGCGCCCGAAGCAATATGAACTGAAGAGTTAATAGGGCTAGGAGGCGTGTCAGGAACTCTGAAGACTATGTCTCCTTTGTCGAAACGTGAATCTCGTATGGTACCGCTTTGAGGTGTTTCGTCAGTGACATACAATGAGAGCTTCCTTGAAAGCCAGAGGCCTAGGTCTCTGCCGCTAATGTAGCCTCCTCGGTTCAGCTCATCGATTTGTCCGCTGATCGCTTGAATAAGTAGCGGGGTGAATTGACTGATCTGGGGAACCGTCTGTTTCTCAGTTCCTGCGCTGATAAACTGCCTCACCGGGAACGCCGCTGGACCAGAGTAATAACGAGCTAAGTCGGCATGATCGAGAGAGAGGGACGCCGACATAGTACGAGAAGAAAAAATCGCTCCGGAAAAGCAACTATCGAAAACATAAATTGCGTGGCGAGCTTTGTAATCAGCCGAGTCGCGGACTAATGCAGACATCGACTGAGCTTTCTGAAGAAAGAGTTGCTGGTTCGCAGGATCCGGAGCATCAGTCGGTACCAGAAAGCCAATATCGTTTATTGAATATCCATGTCCCGAATAGTAAATAAAAAGGCGATTGTTTTCGCTCTGCGCATAACTGGCAAAAAACATCTTTAGGGCCTGAGCCAACTCGTCACCCGTTGGGTCGAGAACGAGCATGACCTTGAAGCCTTCGTTTCGAAGCGTATCTGAAAGCTGTTTGGCGTCCTTAGTTGCGTTGGGAAGCGTGGGCCAAACTCGATAGTTCGCGACGCCGATAACCAGAGCGTAACTGGCCGCGTAGAGGGGGACTTCCGTGCCACTGACTTCAACTGAGGGCTGGGCTGGGTTCGTGGGGTCAAGAAAAGTTGACGCTGCGACAGACCCTTGCATATAAAGAATAAGAAGCAGAACCAAGATTTTCCGCATGGCATGACCTCAGAGACGGAGTCAGCAGTTATGGTCCTAAAGCTTACTTTGTGCTTTCGAATACCGGGGTTTTTCTTACTTCTGTCAGCGACTCAAACGGTATTCCCAGTCATACGATAGATGATTGTTATGGCAAGTATTTCCCGGTCTGGAGAAGCTTATGCCTTGGTATAGTCGGCGCGATTTCATCAGAATGTCAATGGGGATTTTTGCGCTTTCTCAGCTCGCGGTCGTGAGAGCGGAAAACTCAGAGTCTCCGAGCGCGAACTGTCAAGAAACATTAGCCTCCGAGCGAGACCCATGGATGCTTTGTTGGATGCAGACGGCCACAAAGGGCGTGTCAGGCCCACTTAGGTTAATGCGTTTTCTCGACCCAATGTATGCGCTATTGGACCCAATCACCTGGCGTCCTTCTACAGAGTCGGAAAATCCTTATCCAACTGTTATTGCGCCTCGGGGCTTTGTTACAGATTTAGCTAGCATTCCTCCGATTTTTTATTCCTTACTTCGTCCCGACGGACGTTATGCTTACGCTGCTATCATTCACGATTACTTGTACTGGGAGCAAAATACGAAACGAGAAGACGCGGACGAGATATTTCGTTTCGCGATGGTCGACCTGGGTGTATCACCGCTTCAGACCGCCACGCTGTATAATGCAGTTCGTAGATTTGGCGAATCGGCTTGGAAATCAAATGCAAACCAGAAGGCAAACGGAGAAAAGCGTATTCTGGCGTCGTTTCCCAATGATCCGACTGTGACGTGGGATGTCTGGAAGCGAACACCTGATGTTTTCAAATAAGGATCATTATTGCAAGTCGTTGGCCGAATAAACTGGCTGCCGAGTTCCCAGAGGGCACTAAGCTCTCAACAAAAAGTGAATCTGTAGTCTGCCCCGAATCCCTGAAGGATTACATCGACATCAGCCTCAAGGGTTCGGGTGTCGCGGGCCTTGAAGGCCAGCCACTCGTATTTCATCTTGTGCCAGAGCTTCTCGATGCGATTGAGCTCCGGGCTGTACGGTGGCAAGAAGTACAACGTCAAGCCTTTCGCGTGTAGCAGCCGGAGGTAAGGCTGCAGTGCGCGGGCCGTGTGGACCGATGCATTGTCGAGAATCACGGTCAGCGGCTTGCCGACGTATTCGACCAGCAGGCCGAGAAATCCGGCGAACAGCATCGAGGTCATCGTCTCCCACAGCTTCACTGCAAACAGCCCTCCCGAGGACAGCAGAGCTCCGACCACGTTCAGACGCTTACCGCGCCGGGCGTCAATCATGTGTTGCTCCCCGACTGGCGTCCAGGCACTTCGATTCGGCTGCGCTTGCGCGAAGCCAGCTTCGTCTACGTAGGCGAGTTCGATTTCGCCACGCTGGGCTTGCTGGACCAACTCCCCAATTTCAGATTGGGCTTGTCGGAACCGCTGTTCGTCCCGCTTTTTTTTAAGCTATGCCGGGTTCGCTTCTATACCAGCCCCGCTCGCTTGAGAACCCCTGTCAGCGTATTGCGATGAACCCGAATCCCGAACTATTCTTCGAGTCGTGCCAGCAGTTCGGGTGCCGTCAGCGCCTCCTGCGTCGCCCACACCTTCAACTGCTCAACCTGCTGCGGCGACAGCTTCGACGGCGCACCGCTACGCGGCGCGTCCGACAGCCCCGCCATGCCTTTCTCCAACCAACGATAGCGCCTCTCGTACACCGCCTCCAACGTCAACTCTTGCCGCCTGGCTATCTCCTTGGCGGGCACGCCGTCGCTAAACATCAGAATCGTCCGGGACCTGTCTCGTGTTCGCCAATCACGGCGGCTTCTCGCCAGAACCTCAAGCTCGCTACGTTCTTCCTTCGTCAGTTCCAGCGGTTTCAATACGGCCATCGTCTATGTCGCGGTTCTTGCTCGGCCCGGCAGTATAGAGATACTTTTCATGAGGCGCTTAGCTCACCGCCAGCTTTCTCTTCCGCTCAGGTTCTAGATTCATTCACGCTTGCTTAAGAAGTCCAAAATGGCGCTGTTCGACCAAAGCCGATAAGAACGCAGGTTCTTTGATCGAGCTGGGAAGGGTGGTCGCGCCGATCACGTTTGATAGGTCGCGTTCGCGCTAGAATAGAGGTGAGGGCGGCTGCGGACGCTCAATCAGATTTTTCATCTCATTTGGTTGCATCATCGTGTCAACGTATTCCGAGGAGCTGGATTTTCAGCGCGTCGCGGCGGACCGTTTTTTATCTGACGGACTCGGCGCGACTGCGCGGCCGCTTAACGCCTACGGACCTTGCTGGTGCGGTTCGGGAAGAAAATGGAAATTCTGTCATAGGATCCGTGAATCGGAGAGCCGGGTTCCGTTCGGCGCACTGATGTCGCTTGTTGCGAAAGCTGAGAGCGCTTGGGTTCGCGACAGTCATACATGCTTGCATCCCTTGGCCTCGCCTTCGACTTGCTCATCCAAGGTAATTGATTCGCACACGGTACAGCGGAAAGGAGGACTTGCGGCCATCGCAGAAAACAATCACGTCCTTTCGCCCAAAAAGGGTGTGCACAATATTGAGAAGAATGGCGGCAAGATTGTTCCGGCTCGAATAGGGCTTCGTGATGCTTCGACTTTTCCTGGTTTCTGTAACGCTCACGATACGCAGATGTTCAAGCCGGTGGAACAGGCCGGTGCCACCCTTGATCGAATGAACGCGTTCCTACTCTCCTTTCGCGCAATCGGTTACGAGTACGTGATGAAACAGTTCAACTTGGCCAGCTACCCTGTGCGCCGGGATAACACCGACAGGGGATTCGATTTTCAGCGGCAGGTCTATGTCCAAGAAACGCTCTATGGCTATAACGAGGGCGCTAAGCTGGCGATAGAAGATATTATTCGCCTGAAAGCTATGTACAATAATGCGTACAAATCGGGGGAGTTGACAAACTTCAAAGCGTACGCAATTTCGCTTGATTCGGTATTGCCATTCGTCGCATCTGGAGCATTTCTCCCAGAGTCCGACTTCAGCGGCAATGCGCTTCAGAGCATTGGAATTAAGGCGGGTGTCGATGAAATTGCTTTCAACGTGACTGTACTTGGAAATGTGTCCGTTGCCGTGTTTGGGTGGTGGGGAAAGCCTGACGGCCCATCGAGCCGGTTTGTTGATTCGTTCGAGAACCTGCCGAACGAAGATAAGGCGACCGCTCTCGCGGTTTGTGCATTTGAGTATCTCGAAAACCTCTACTTCCGTGATAGCTGGTGGAATTCGCTTTCCGCTGACGAGCAGCGAATGTGCGACAAACTCATTCACGAAGGAATGGGTAGGCGTTCACCGTCGGCTCTCCGTGATCGGCTCATTCCGCGCATAGAAGCAAAGCTTACTGAAACGCTGGATTTCCGAACCTGAGAGATAGACAGATGATTCGCGAGAGCGGCTAATCCAAAGTGGGGACCCGACCCGCCACTAACGGAACCAGGTGGTTAGACTTTTGCACCCTAGGGTAGCTTAACTGTTACACTGAACTGCTTCGCCGGTAACACTTGAATTGCGTAAGTTGTTGATTTTATTAGGTGTGTCGGAGGTTCAAATCCTCTCGCCCCGACCAAGATTAAAAAGCCGCACGCCGTAAGGCGTCGCGGCTTTTTCGTTTTCGGGGCCGCCACTGCGACAAGCCGGCGATCGTTCGTCGCGCCTCTCACGATCAGACCGCCCATCACCCGAGCCGCACAACACGCCGACCCGGACCTCTCGCACGCAACGTGATACCTGCAACGCCCGCTTTTCATTCTTGATGGTTTGCGGCCGCCACCGTCCAGAGATTCTGAGACCGTACCGACTCTGCGACGAGCCCTAAGCCCCATTGCAGCAGCCGAACAAAACGCCGTTATGATGACGCTTGCATCAGTTGGCATCTCTCCTCGTGTCGTCCCATCCGAACTCCGTCTATGGCAACCACCGCGGCCACGCCTGAAGAACCCAAGCCGAGTGGGCTGCACGATCTGGGCGTCAAAAAGTACGCGTTCCTGCTGCTCGACAATTTCTCCCTCATCGCGCTCGGCGCGGCGGTCGATCCTCTGCGAATCGCCAACATGATCGTCGGGCGCCGCGTGTACGACTATCAACTCATCGGAATCGCCAAGGAGTACGCGCAATCGAGCGACGGCATCAAGGTGCTGCCCGACGCAACGATCGCCGATCCCGGTTCTTTCGATGCGGTGTTCGTCGTGGGTCCTAATCCGATCCCGCGCAAGGGCATCGGTGCGGTGCTCGATTGGCTCCGCCTGCATGCACGCAGCGGCACGGCGCTGGGCGGCCTCGACACTGGAAGCTACTTCCTCGCCCGCGCGGGTTTGCTCAATGGCTACCGGTGCACGATCCACTGGGAAGATCAGGACGTCATGCTGGGGCAATTCCCAAAGCTGATCGTTTCCAACCGTCTCTATGAAGTCGATCGGGACCGCTATACATGCAGCGGCGGCGTCGCGCCGCTCGATCTGATGGTGCACCTGCTCGGCATGCCGCCGGGCAGCCGCTCGCTCGCCGCGCGCGTGCTCGAGTTGCTGGTGGCCGAGCGGCGCAGTCACGAGCAACGGCAACGCACGTCGTTGCGGCAATACATAGGCGCTGAACATGTGAAGCTCGACGAGGCGCTGCAGATCATGGAGAGCAACGTCGAAGAGCCGCTTTCCGTCGCGGAAGTCGCTTCATTTCTGGACGTCTCGCAACGCCAGCTCGAACGCTGGTTCAATGAGCGTCTCGGCAAGACGCCGGCGCAAGCCTACCTGGAGATTCGTCTGCTGCGCGCGCGACAACTGCTCTACCGCACCGGCAAGCCTCTCGAGGAAGTGTGCTCGCGCACAGGCTTCACTTCGATGACGCACTTCGCCACGCGCTACAAGGCGCAATTCCAGATCTCGCCCATGGCGGATCGTCGGCGCTATCAGAACGCGCTTTAAAGCACACCGTCCCTGTTCCGATGCCCGCGCGCCATCGCCGTGCGCGTGCACCTGCGCCTGTTCGAAACGGCAATCCGACGGCACCAGCGCATCGCAGTGGTAAACCCTCGATGTCGAAATCGAAAAGTATAGTGTCGCTTCGGAAAACGTTCGAAACCACCGAACTCCTACCATTCGCTCACACCTACTGGCCTTTTTCACCAAGGAGCGAGCGCATGAAAATGGAAAATCTGATTCGAATCGAGAACGGCGAAAAGGTAAAGCACACCTTCTCGGATGCGGAATACGCGAACCGTCAGGGCAAGCTGCGCGCATTGATGGCGAATGAAAATATCGATGCCGTGCTGTTCACGTCGTATCACAACATCAACTACTACGCGGACTTCCTGTACTGCTCGTTCGGCCGTAAATACGGACTCGTCGTCACGCCGGAGAAAGTGGTCTCCATCTCGGCGAATATCGACGGCGGCCAGCCGTGGCGTCGCACGGTCGGCGACTACAACGTGGTCTATACCGACTGGCAGCGAGACAACTTCTTCCGCGGCGTGCAGCAGGAGATCGACAACAAGGGACGCGTCGGTCTCGAGTTCGATCAGGTGCCGATAGATGTGCTCGAGAAGCTCAAAGCGGCGTTGCCGTCGGTGGAATTCGTCGACATCGGCGCGCAGACCATGCGCATGCGCATGATCAAGTCCGCCGAGGAAATCGAAGTCATCAAACACGGCGCGAACGTGTGCGATGTGGGTGGCGCGGCGCTCGCGGCGGCGGTGCATGAAGGTGTGCCCGAACATGAAGTGGCGCTGGCCTCGACGCAAGCGATGGTGCGTGAAATCGCCAAACGTTTTCCCGATTCCGAACTGATGGACACGTGGACGTGGTTCCAGTCCGGCATCAACACGGACGGTGCGCACAATCCGGTCACCACGCGCAAAGTGCAAAAGGGCGACATCTTGAGCCTGAACTGCTTCTCGATGATCGCCGGCTATTACACCGCACTCGAACGCACGATGTTCTTCGATCACTGTTCCGACGAGCACCTGCGCTTGTGGAAGGTCAACGTCGAAGTGCATGAAGCGGGCCTGAAGCTGATCAAGCCGGGCGCGCGCTGCAGCGACATCGCCCACGAGTTGAACAAGATCTACGCGGAGTACAACCTGCTGCAATACCGCACGTTCGGCTACGGCCATTCGTTCGGCGTGCTCTCGCATTACTACGGCCGCGAAGCAGGGCTTGAACTGCGTGAAGACATCGACACGATTCTCGAACCGAACATGGTGGTTTCGATGGAACCGATGATCATGTTGCCGCAAGGTTTACCCGGTGCGGGCGGCTATCGCGAGCACGACATCCTCGTGGTCGGCGAGAAGAACGCAACCAACATCACCGGTTTCAAGTACGGCCCGGAACACAACATCATCAAGGCCTGATTCAGAGTCTGAACCGGACCAATCGCGATCTGATCCTGCGGCTGCGGCCGCAGGCACAAACATGATGTTGCAGGAGACGTCTCGATGTTTTCAAAAGAACAGACCATCGCCGGGTTCGATCCGGACCTGTCCGACGCCATGCTCCGCGAGCGCCAGCGTCAGGAAGCGCATATCGAACTGATCGCATCGGAAAACTACACGAGCCCGCGCGTGATGGAAGCGCAGGGTTCGGTGCTCACGAACAAATACGCGGAAGGCTATCCCGGCAAGCGCTATTACGGCGGCTGTGAACACGTGGATGTGGTCGAGTCGTTGGCTATCGAGCGGGCGAAACAACTCTTCGGCGCCGACTATGCGAACGTGCAGCCGCATAGCGGTTCGCAGGCCAACGCAGCGGTCTATCTCGCGCTGCTCGCGCCCGGCGACACGATTCTCGGCATGAGTCTCGCGCATGGCGGCCACCTCACGCACGGCGCGAAAGTGTCGTCCTCCGGCAAGCTCTACAACGCGGTGCAGTACGGCGTCGATCCGCGGACCGGTTTGATCGACTATGACGAAATCGAACGACTGGCACTCGAACATCGCCCGAAAATGATCGTGGCGGGTTTCTCCGCGTATTCGCGCGTGCTGGACTTCGCACGTTTTCGTGAAATAGCGGATCGCGTGAACGCTCTTCTGTTCGTCGATATGGCGCATGTGGCGGGACTCGTCGCGGCTGGCCTGTATCCGAATCCGTTGCCGTTCGCGGACATCGTCACGACGACCACGCACAAGACGCTGCGCGGCCCGCGCGGCGGCCTGATCCTCGCCAAAGCCAACGAGGCGATCGAAAAGAAGCTGAGTTCGATGGTGTTTCCCGGCACGCAGGGCGGCCCGCTGATGCACGTGATCGCGGCGAAGGCCGTGGCGTTCAAGGAAGCGTCGGGGCCGGACTTTAAGGCCTATCAGCAAGCGACGCTCGCCAATGCACGCGCCATGGTTACCATATTCAACGAACGCGGCTATGACGTGGTGTCGGGCGGAACAGACGATCACCTGTTCCTGGTGAGCCTGATCGCGAAGGGCATCACGGGCAAGGATGCCGACGCCGCGCTGGGTCGCGCGCATATCACGGTCAACAAGAACACGGTGCCGAACGATCCGCAGTCGCCGTTCGTGACCAGCGGCATTCGAATCGGCACACCGGCGATCACGACGCGCGGTTTCGGAGAAGCAGAAGCGGCACTGACGGCGACGCTGATTTGCGACGTGCTCGACCACCTCGGTAACGCAGAGACGGAAAGCCACGTACGTGAGCAGGTCTCGCAACTATGCGCGCGCTTTCCCGTGTACGCAGGCTTCTGAGCGCACGCCTCACCGTGATGAGGTTCCGATGAATACGATGCGAACTCTTCCCGCGATCGAGTGGGATGTCGTGATCGAAGCGCTGCAGGCACAGACGCGGGTCGGCATTCACGGCCACGAGCGTGCGCCGCAGCCCGTCGTGATCGATGCCGTGCTGCATTGCCGGGCCGAGGCGCTGCCGGAGCATATCGATGCATGCCTCGACTACGACGCGTTGTGCCGGATGTTGTGCGCCTATCTCGATGCTCAGGCGCACACCGACCTCGTGGAACGGCTCGCAACCGACATACTGGCGTTGGCGTTCGAGCACTTTGCAGTGCTCGACAGCGCGGTGCTAACGCTTTACAAACCCCATGCTGTTCGCGCGGCGGCGCGCGTGGGCGTGCGCTTGCACTGGAGCCGGCTCGACTATCTACGCTGGTCCGGCAATATGAGCGCCGAACGCGCTTCGCACACGCTGCTAGCCTGATCTCACCTGACAGGGAATAACATGACCGACACGCGGATGTCGAAAACAGGAAGCGTTTTGTCGTGTGCAAAAACATTTCCACAATATTAGGCCCATACGATGGTCTCGAGTCTACGGGAGTGACAAAGCGAGTCACCCCCAGCGGAATAACAACCAGGAGACGTCTTCGATGCAAAAGAGCGTGGTAATAGGCGAGTTGGCGTGGCCCGAATATGCACGCCGCGTGCAGCAGGACAAGCAACCCATTCTGATTCCGATCGGCGCCTTGGAGCAGCATGGCCCGCATATGTCGATGAATCCCGACGTGCTGCTGCCGAGCGCCATCGGCGTCGGCGTCGCGCAACGGATCGGCGCGCTGGTTGCGCCGGCCATTGCGTACGGCTACAAGTCGCAACAGAAGAGCGGCGGCGGCAATCATCTGTGCGGGACGACGAGTCTCGACGGCCACACGTTGTCGTCGACAGTGAAGGACATTTTGAAGGAATTCGCGCGGCACGGCGCGCGCAAGATCTGCCTGATCAACGGGCATTTCGAAAATTCGATGTTCGCGGTCGAAGGCATCGATCTCGCGCTTCGGGAATTGCGCTGGGAAGGCATTCACGATTTTCAGGTCGTGATGCTGTCGTACTGGGACTTCGTCACCGAGGCCACCATCGCGCGCATTTATCCAGAAGGGTTTCCCGGCTGGGCGGTCGAGCATGGCGGCGTACTCGAGACTTCGCTGATGCTGCATTTGCATCCGCATCTGGTGGACATGTCGTGCGTACCCACGCACGCGGCGGCCACGTTCGAGCCGTACGACCTGTTCCCGCCGGTTCCGCAGTGGACGCCGCCGTCCGGTTGCCTGTCGTCGGCAGCGGCTGCATCGGCGGAGAAGGGCGCGTTGCTGTTCGACGTTTGCGTCGACGGTATTTCGCACGCCCTCGGCGAAGCCTACGAGGCCCGCGCAAAAGCAACGGACGCCTGAACCCACCATCGATCAGGGGAACGCAATGGGAAGCTACGAAAGCCGTGATTCGCACACTGAAGTGGCCGCGGATAAGGCCTGGAGTATCGAGCAGCACGCAATCGATCCAATCCCGCTGAAGGACCGGCACGGTACGCCGGCCGAGTTGTTCAAGATGTGGATCGGCGCCAACACCAATTACGTGGTGGTCGTGACGGGCGCGCTCGCGCTTTCGCAAGGTTTGTCGCTCTGGCAGGCGCTCGCGGCCATCACGGTCGGCAATCTGCTGGGCTGCTTCGTGCTGGGTCTGACGACGATCATGGGCCCTCGCACCGGCACGTCCGGCATCATGACCTCGCGCAGTTCGTTCGGCCAGCTCGGTTCATTTCTGCCGAAGGCCGTGAGTCTCGTTTCGGCGCTGAGCTGGTTTTCGATCAACTCGGTAGTCGCGACTCAGGCGTTGGAAAACTTGCTGAAGATGGGCGGCTTGCACAGCCATGCAGTCGTGTGGATTTCGCTGGCGATCATTCTTGCCGCGGAGATTCTGCTCGCGATCTTCGGCCATGCGACCATCATTGCCGCGGAGAAATGGATCGCGGTGGTGCTTGCGGTGCTGTTCGGCGGCCTTGCGGCTTTCGTGCTGCCGCATACGAGCTTCGCGATGGCGTCGGCGATCAACCACGGTGGCGGCTCGTTCAGCACCTGGCTCATCGCGATGGGCATCGTGTTCTCCTATCCGATCGGCTGGGCGAATTTCGCCTCCGACTACAGTCGCTATTTCCCGGCTGAAACGAGCTGGAAAAAGATCGTGCTCGCGGCGGGAGGCGGCCAGTTCGTGGCGCTGATGTTCTGCGAAGTGATCGGCGTGCTGTTCGCCACGGCGCTGGGTGGCTCGCTCGGCGACGATCCGGTGAGTCAATTGGGACGCTTCCTGCCGACGTGGTTCATCGTCCCGCTGCTGTTCTCGATCATTCTCGGCGGCATCGCGGCCAATGTGCCGAACGGCTACACGGCAGGTCTCGGATTGCTGGCGTTGCGCATTCCGATCAACCGCATCACCTCGCTGACCATCATCGCGCTGTTCACGCTCTGCTTCCGCGTGGTGACCGTGTTCTATGGCCAATTCTTCGACATGTACCAGGTGTTCCTGAACTACATGGTGTATTGGACGGCGCCCTGGGCGGCCATCGTGGTCGTGGATTATTTCATGCGCCGCGGCCGCTATCAGGCCGACGCGTGGATGAAATGGGGCAGCGGCGCCTACTGGTACGACGCGGGCATCTTCTGGCCCGGCGTGATTGCGCTGATGGCGGGTATCGGGGCGTCACTCGTATTCTCGAATTCGCCGACCTTTGTCAGTCCGTTGATGCGCGATTACCTCGGCTGGGGCGATCTGAGTTTCGAGTTCGGGCTGATCTCCGCGGGCTTGACCTACTTCGTGCTCGCTCGCCGCAGTCCGCACTTCCGGACCACAACCGACACCGTAGCGCATGTAGCGTACTGATCACTCTCTTGTAGTACCCGAACCTTCCAAGGTTGCCCGCGTCGAGGCTCGACGGCAGACGAATGCCGTCGGGTCTGACGCGGGCTTTTTTTTGGCCTTTTTTCCGGCTCGTTTCGCAGCCGGTCTTGTGTAAACCCGCGATGTCGAAATCAGAAAGTGTTCCGTCGCGACCGAAAATCTTCCGCCTGACCGAGCTTCTACTATTTGCCGAAACGGCACACACCCGCGCGAACAGAGCGGATCCTGGACAGACGGCCGCAAGAGTCGTCGCCACAACCTGGCAGTCCCACGTTTCACGTTTGGAGATCGTAGATGAGTACCAGAAAAGCTGTTTCAGGCAGTTCAGCGGGTGCCGGCGTGATCGCGCCGGACGACGGCGCTTTCATGCACGCAGCCGCTGCGGAGCAGGGGCGCGCCCGCGTCGATGGCCGGCTGCTCAAACGCGCGGCGACGGCCAGCTTTATCGGCAACTTCGTCGAGTGGTTCGATTACGCGTCGTACGGCTATCTCGCCACGATCATCGCGGTCGTGTTCTTTCCGCGGACGGATTCAGCGACCGGCCTGCTCGCCGCCTATGGCGTGTTCGCGATTTCGTTTATCGTCAGACCGATCGGCGGCATCGTGTGGGGCCATTTCGGCGACAAGATAGGCCGCAGGACAGCGCTCTCCCTATCGATTTTGATCATGTCCTGCTCGACCTTCGTCATTGCGTTTTTGCCGACTTATGCGCAGGTTGGCGTACTCGCGCCGATTCTGCTACTGCTGGTTCGGGTCGTGCAGGGTTTCTCGGCTTCCGGCGAATATGCCGGCGCGTCCGCCTTTCTCGCCGAATACGCGCCTGAAGGCAAGCGCGGCGTTTATACCAGCATCGTGCCGGCGAGCACGGCGGCGGGACTTCTGTTCGGCTCGGTGTTCGTGGCCGTGCTGCATGCCGTGCTGACGACGGAACAGCTTCATTCATTCGGCTGGCGTCTGCCGTTCCTGCTTGCCGCGCCCTTCGGACTGATCGGCCGTTATATTCGCGTGCGTCTGGAAGACACGCCGAAATTCAAGGCGCTGGAAGCGTCCCATCATGTTCCGCGCGCACCGATCAAGGAACTGATGAGCGTGCACCGCGGCAAGATGCTGATCGCCTTCGGCGTGACGTGCCTGAACGCGGTTGCGTTCTATCTGGTGCTCAGCTACATGCCGACGTATCTGTCGACGGAAATGGGCATGGGTGAAACCGAGTCGTTCATTGTTGCGACGATTTCGCTTGCTGCTTATATCGGGCTCATCTTTCTGATGGGCAAGCTCTCCGATCGGGTGGGCCGCAAGACGATGCTGATCGGCGCGTCCATTCTGTTCGCGCTGTTGACCGTCCCGCTCTTCAAAGGCCTGGTCGGCGCGAGCTTCGCGACCATCGTGATGATCCAGATTGCTTTCGGCGCGTTGTTGACGATGAACGACGGTACGCTGCCGTGCTTTCTATCGGAAATCTTTCCGACGCGCGTGCGCTACAGTGGCTTTGCGTTCTGCTTCAACGCGGCCAATGCGCTATTCGGCGGCACGGCGCCGCTCGTCGCCACGTGGTTGATCGGCGCAACGGGTAGCAAGCTGGCGCCGGCATGGTATCTGGTGGGCGCTGCGGGCGTGGCGCTCGTGGCGATGCTGGCGAGCAAGGAGACGTCGCGAAGCCCGTTGGCCGATGATTGAGGGGCGCTCACGAAGTTGCGACAGGTAGCACGCCCCGTCGCCCGTGAGCGGAACGCCGGCAGCCGGCTCGACAGGTCAAACGGTCCGGTCGGGCCGGCCCGGCGGCTAACCGGTATGACTCTACTGTTGTCCGATCACGATAAACGTGGCCGTCGCGTCGATGAGCGCCTGTGCGTACGCCGCGGAAGTGAGGTCGGCACCGTGAGCATCGCTCTGGGCAAAACACCAGATCCAGGCGCCGTATAAGCGGCCGGGCTCGATAGAGAAATACGGCGCCTCGTTTCCATACTGCAAGGCAAGTTCCCAGTCCTGGCCGGGGAAGCTGGCGTTGTTGTGCTCTTCATACCACGAGGTTCCGTCGCTCCAGACCCAGTACTCGTGATCGAGATCCGTCCGCGAAGGGCCGCCGTCGATCGGCGCACTCCAGACGAGGACGCCGAAGCCCGCATGCTGGTGGGCGGTTCCCAGATAAGACTTATCGTGCCAGACGTAGTTGTATGGCGTGTACGCGCGCACCTGCGCCAAGCCGGCCGGTCCTTGTCCAGGCGGAAAGCCCGGAACATCGCGCATGAACAGAACCTCGACCCCGGCACCGCATGTCAACGCGCCGCCCTCCTTGCCGATCGTATACAGGAATCCGAACTGACCGGTGTTCTTATCCGCCCATACGGTTTGCTGCTGATGGGCGCCGCCGCCGGCATTCGTCCAGGCGTCGTTATACGGCACGCCGCGCACATCGATCCGGGTATCCTTTGCCATTGTCATGACGATGCTGCCCGATGTGCCGCCCAAACCGCGGATGCCGCTGCCTGATAGCAGGCCGAGCGCGGACTCCCGGGAGAGAGGTCGGCCGAGCCTGGGCTCGGTCCGTTCGATCTTGAGCAAGCCGGTGCGCGACGCTGTGACGAGCGGTTTGATCGCAGCCGCGAACTCTTTGTCTTGAGCTAAGACACGCCGGAGCGCCACATTCGCCGCCTCCGTCGCGGCGGCGAGATTCGCGCCGCTCGCTCTGCGCCGTTCCACGATCGAATTAAATTTTTCCTGAAGAAGAAGCCGCGCGCTTTTCTGTGTGGTTCGACCCAAGGCGCGCAAATCCGCAGCGCCGGTGTTGGTTGGTTTCTTCATGGTCTACCTCCGATCGTGTCCGGCTCGAACGTGAACAGGTTCGTGTTTACGGTGAAGTCGCTTCCCTCTCTTTGTGTAGAACGAATCTCCGTCGTGATTTTTTTTCTCGCAACGCCTGATTGTTTTCGCCGGGCGAGCGGCGAGGCTATCGAAGCCGCTTGTTTTCGAGCAAGCGCTCTACAGATTTGCCTGTCATCCGCATCCCGTATCCCATCCGCGCGTCTAACATGCACGTTTGCCTGCCGCGTGCAGCGCGTCGCCACCACCGGGTTTTCGCATGAGTCTGCTACTTCGTTTGTTGCTTCTGATATTCACCAGCCGGCGCCGCAGCCGGCTGCATGTGCTCGATACGTGTGTCACGCCGTTTCGGGTCTGGTTGAATGACCTCGACGTCTTGCTTCACATGAACAACGGTCGTTATTTCACGATCCTCGATCTGGCGCGAGTCGATCTGATGATGCGCAGCGGCTTGTGGCGTCAACTGAAGGCACATCGTTGGTATCCGGTTGTCACGCTGGAAACGATGCGTTTTCACCGCTCGCTCGAACTCGGCAACCGCTATGACGTCCAGACCCGTGTGATCGGCTGGGATGAGAAGCACATCTTCATCGAACAAGGGTTCGTGCGCGACGACGCGCATGTCGCGGTGGCCATCGTGCGAGCGCGCTTCCTGAAGCGAAGCGGCGGTGTCGTGACGACTGGCGAGTTACTGCAACTGTCCGGCGTGACGCAGCCATCGCCGGCGTTGCCTGAGTGGGTCGCGCGTTGGAGCGAGGCCGAAGGAGGGATGGCGTTTCCGTCTTCTTCTACTCCAAGCCGGGATGCGAGCACCGTCACGCGACGGTGAGCACTCACACGCGGCGCGAGCCGATACCGCTTCGTACGCGGATGCTTTCTCACATAGCCGAGATTCTCCAGCGTGTAGATCATGCGCTGCGCAGAGCTTTTGGTGATGGACGTCGCTTCCGCGACTTCCGGCAGCGTCATCGGCCGGCGCTGCGCACTGAACGCGCGTAGCACCGCGATTCCCTTCTCCAGCGACTGATTGAACAGGGCATCCGGCGTTTCGTCGGGCTCCGGAATCTCAAGCGTGCCGCCCAATCAATGTTTCCACGACTGAAGGCCATTAAATACGAATCGCGCTTTCGTAAGCGCGCCGTTCAACTCTGGTTCCCATGTCCTATTCGTAGTCACGAAGCCGCGACGGCATGAGATACGCAGACCGGTCGTCGTTCAGCACCGAAGCCAGAACATGCATATCAATGCCGCCTCCAGTCAGCACAGCGGCAATGCGCTTGCCGGCAAAGTAAGGATGGCGGGCCGCGGCAAGCGCGACTGCCCCCGCGCCTTCGACGACGAGATGATTGTGTTTCGCCAGACACCGTATGGCCTCGGCCGTATCCTCGAGCGTTGACACGATGACGCCATCCACCAACGCATTGAGGTATGGCCAATTTGCGTCGAGCACGGTCGAGACACCGATGCCCGCGACCATGGGAGTCGAGTCGACCGGCACTTCGACGATAGCGCTGGCCGCGAGAGAAGAATAGAAAGGTGCCGCCGCCTCGCTTTCGCACGCATACAATTTCGCGCGCGAGTCCCAATGCGCGCACGCCAGCGCAATACCCATGATCAGTCCGCCGCCGCCGAAGGGCACGAGGATCGCGTCGACATCCGGCAGGTCTTCCAGGATCTCCTGTCCGATCGTCGCGTCGCCGACGACTACATCGCGACACGCACAGGGATGCAGAAACGTGCCGGTTTCGCCGGCCGGTATTTCACCGCACAGTATGGCCCACCATCTTTCGTAGGTGACTTCGATCACCTCGGCGCCCAGCGAGCGAAGTGCCTCGATCTTGCTCCTCGCTGCCGTATCGGTGACATACACTCTGACGTCCGCGCCGCGAACCCTCGTTGCTTCGGTCACGCCAAGGGCGAAGTTCCCGGTGCTCGCCGTATAGACACCGTTCGACAGTTGAGCTGGCGTGAGGCGGGATACCGCGTTCAGCGCGCAGCGTATCTTGAACGATCCGCGCGGCTGAAGGTTCTCCGGTTTGAGAAACACGCTTCGATCCGTGGCGGCCGAGTACGGCAGCAGCGGTGTGCGAATGACGGTCCCCCGGATCGTCTCGGATGCGCGCTCGATGTCGGCTTGGGAAACGTCGCCCAGATAGCCCGAGCCGACGCCATTCTCGAATGGCGTGCGCGCATGATGCAGGATGCCCGAAAAGTTCATGATGTCCTCGCTTTCGTATTCGTTGAAGGGATCGGCGTGCGCGGAAAGGGCTCGACTTACGTTGACAGATCGACTAGCCGCGTCGACGCAATTCGATGCGCAGGTTTCGCGGCACCATCGAGAACGCGAACACTTCCTCCACCTCGGGCGCATCTTTGACCAGCAACAGATCGAAGTTGCGGCACAGCATGGCGACTGCCGATCTCACTTCCATCAAAGCGAGGCTGCGCCCCGGACACAGGCGCGGTCCCGAACCGAACGGCATGAACCCCGCTCGATGATGACTGGCGGCGCTCTCGCCAGTGAGCCAGCGGTCCGGATCGAACACACCGGCCGCCGAGTCGCCGCCTTGCTGCAGTCCTGCCTCGCGCGTCAACAGCGACAGCACCGCGCCCTTCGGGATCGCAACGTCGCCCACTTGCACGTCGTAATTCGGCTCGACTGCGAGAACGGGCGTAACGGATTTGAGCCGCATGGACTCGCTGATTACCGCGTTCAGATAGAGGAGCGCGTCGCCCGCGTCAAAATCTTCAAGCATGGCTGCAGATCCGATAACGGCATCGACTTCTTCCTGCATTTTTCGCTGGACATCTGGTAGAGACGCCATGAAGTACACCACCCAGGCGATGGTGTTCGCCGTCGTGTCCTGTCCGGCCAACAGGATGGTGAACACATTGGCCAGCACTTCGTCGTCTGTCAGCGGCGCTTCTCCTTCCTGTTGTGCCATGAGCAACGCCTCGAGCAGATTCGTGGGCATCGCGTCCGCTTCCGAGCGCTGTGCGAGTCGCGCGCGGTTCGCGGCGATGAGGTCCTTCGTGAGCGCCTGAACTGCAATCAAGGCGCGATCCAGCGTCTTGTCGGCGGGTAGCTTGACGTAATGCCAATAGGGGAAGGGTGCATTGATGCGCCGGTTGATCATCGGGAACACGACTTCGAGATGCCGCTGGATCACGTCGCCCTCGCTTTCGATGGTGTCCATGTCATATCCGAATGCGAGATTGGTGGTGACGTCCACCGTGTATCGCATCAGGTCCTTCTGGATATCGATGGATTGCTGATCGCGAGTCGCTCTCTCCCAGCGTTGCAGCAATCGACGCGTCATCTCGCAGAGCAACGGGAAGAAGGCACGCAGATGCAGGGGGTCCAGTGCCTTTGCGACGAGTTGCCGTTGCCGTCGCCAGGCCTCGCCTTCCATGGAGAAGACGCCGTTGATGCCCAACTCGCGCGCAACGGTTTCGATCACGTTCCAGCGGCGATAAGCTCCAGGGCGATCGCGCAAGACTTGACTGATGAGAATCGGGTCGGCGATCGCAACGAATGGGCGGCCGATCAATCTGAACGTGTACACAGGGCCGAACTCCCGGGACCACCGCTCGAGCACGAGGTGCAGTTTCTCGGGCCGTAGCTGCAATGTATTGCCGAGAAACGGAACGCGCTTTGGGCCAGGAAGCTGGGCAAGCGACCGCACGGGAGACTCGCGCGACGGCGTTGTCCCCGCCGGGCCAGAGCGCTGCGCATTCCATGCGCGCACTTCGTTGCGATCGACTTTAACTTCGCCGTTCTCGACGATTGCGTCGAAGCGCTTCAGATTCGAACTACTCGGTCCTTGCCTGCAGCCTGACGAGCAGTTGAACTGCCAACCGTGCGCCCGGCAGGTGAGCACGCCATCTTTTACCGTTCCTTCGGATAGGAGAGTGCCTTGATGCGGGCAGCGGCCCTGAAAAATCGAAATGGCGTTGCCGTGGCGGAGAACGATCAAATCGATTCCGTCGATGTTCGCCGCCTTGATGCCGTCGTCCTCGAGTTCTTTCGTGCGCGCTATCACTACCGTGTCCGGGGAACCCGATCGCACCGCCTGAAGACTCGCGTTCATTTTGTCGCTCCTTCGCGCCGGACAGGCATCGTTTCATCGATCGCGCGAACACAAGAGACGGTCCGGCGCCTTGTCGACGGCGAACGCTTTTGCGTTGCAACGTGCAAGCAGGTTCTTACGCAGCGTGAAGAAGCGGGCGCATTCATGTCACTACGCAGCGCACTTAATTGGCGTCGTGAGCGGGCATCAGGGCGGAATCCTGTGCCGGGTCTGTGCGACAGATGAGTCGCGATCCATGCTTATTCCCCGAGGTCCGAGGAGGGCGCTCACCCAACCATACTAGTCGTTTAACGAAGGGAGCCAAGCACTCTATCTAGTGTCGTACCGCCTTTTCGGTTGCGTGGCGTTGCCGGACGGAGGCGCGGGTTTGGAGGCTGGACTCGGCGGTGCCACCTCTGCGGTTTGGTCAACTTCCCAAGCTCGCTTGCTTGTGGTGCTTAAACTTGTCATAGGTTGTCCGACAACATGAGTTCGCCGGCTTGGTTGGATAAGTAGTCTCGTGGCGAAGCCAGTCGCGCCTGACAGCGCCAGCCACAGCGCTTCACCTCAAAAGCGGCACCCAGACAGAAGCCAATATTCCCCGGATTTTTCCCAAATATTAGGGTTTACATTGCGGTTGGACACATCTTCGTCAAGTACACTTCAACTCATCAGATGACCGATCACATCGGTCGATAGAGGAAAATCGATGAAAATCTGGGTCCCCGATCTGAAAGCGCACCGAGGTCCGCAATATCTGGCAATTGCCGACGCGATAGAGCAGGCCGTTCACGGTGGGGCATTGAGGACGGGCGACACGCTGCCGCCGCAAAGAATGCTCGCGGATCTGTTGGGCTTACATGTGAATACGATCAACCGCGGAATGCGCGAATGTGCGCGGCGCGGACTGACGCGCGGACAAACACGGCGGGGCACGGTGATCCGACATGCGCCGTTCGCGAGGCAAAGCAATTCTGTCGGTCGTTGCTTGGTCAGCACACACCAGTGAGCGTCCGGCAAAGCGGAATTGAAACGATACAGGAGACAGTCGGTGAGCAAACGTTATATGAAAGGCCTGCGCTGGTGGATCATCGGGCTCGTGATGATAGGCGTTGCCTTGAACTATCTGTCCCGAAGTTCGCTGTCGGTCGCGATGCCCACTTTGAGCAAGCAACTGGGCATTTCCACGCAGCAGTATTCATACGTTGTGGCTGCGTTTCAGGCTGCTTATACCGTCATGCAACCTATCGCCGGCTATGTTCTCGACATGCTCGGCACAAAGATCGGTTTTGCCATTTTTGCATTGGCATGGTCACTGGCCAATGCGCTGCACGGCTTCGCTTCAGGTTGGCTGTCGCTGGCGTTCTTCCGTGGCTTGCTGGGGCTGACCGAAGCCTCGGTTATTCCTGCCGGTCTGAAGGTCGTATCCGAATGGTTTCCGGACAAGGAGCGTTCCATTGCGACTGGCTGGTTTAACGCGGGCACCGCGATCGGCGCCATGATCGCGCCTCCTCTCGTGGTCTGGTGCATCCTTCATTCAAGCTGGCAAATGGCGTTCGTCGTGACCGGCGGCCTTGGCTTCGTTTGGGTGGCGATCTGGCTGTTTGCCTACCGGACGCCGCGGGACCACGTCCGTCTCGAGCCCTCGGAACGCCAGTACATTGTCGATGGCCAGTCCAACACAGACATCGAGAAGGCTTCCTGGAAGCATATTCTGAGTTCCAGAAAATTCTGGGGCATAGCGATTCCTCGCTTTCTCGCCGATCCGGCATGGGCGACATTCAACTTCTGGATTCCGCTCTACCTGTCCACCGTCAGGCATATGAGCCTGAAGGAAATCGCGATGTTTGCATGGCTGCCATTTCTGGCGGCGGATCTGGGCAGCATCGTCGGCGGCTACCTGTCCCCGCTGTTCATGAAGTGGTTCAACGTGTCGCTGATTTCATCGCGCAAGCTGGTCGTGACCACGGGCGCGATCCTGATGTTCGGGCCCGCATGCATCGGTCTGGCGACGGATGCGCATACGGCAGTCTATCTATTCTGTGTCGGCGGGTTTGCGCACCAGGCGCTCTCGGGTGCGTTGATCACGTTGGCGTCGGATGTATTCGGCAAGAACGAGGTTGCAACGGCGAGCGGCTTGACCGGCACGGCCGCGTGGCTCGGAAGTATCAGCTTTTCGCTGATCATCGGTGCCGTGGCAACGACGATTGGTTACAACCCGCTGTTCGTTTGTCTCGCGCTTTTCGATGTGCTGGGTGCAATCGTCCTTTGGACAGTGTTGTCCTCCACGGAAACGACGCCGACCGCGCAGCCGGTGCTTCAGTCCTAAAGCACACGGCCCGCGCGTGCGAGTCGGCACGGCGGAGCGTTGCGTATCGAACTCGATTGGTTATCAAGGTGTGTCGCAAGAGTCACCTATATCAATAGGATTACTATATTTAATGGAGGAGGGACCATGTATCAAGTGTTCGTTAAGAGAAGGACGTCGGCGGCGGTCAGCGCAGCGCTACTGGTCGGCGCGTGCGGTGGCGGAGGAGTGGACAGTGCCAGCACCGCCGGTGCCGGCAGCGCGGCAGGAAACGCGTGGATGAACACCACACTCCCTCCGGCCCAACGCGCGACATTGCTGGTTGCCGCAATGACACTCGCGGATAAGGAGGAGCAGTTGGTCGGCTCGCCCGGCATCGTGCCGGAACTGCCCAATTGCCTCGGCTCCCGCCATATTTCAGGGTTGCCCAAATATCAGATCCCGACCTTGCGCATCACCAACGGACCGGTCGGCGTCGGTCAGAACGATTGCGTGTCGACTTCGGTCAGCAGCACGTTTTCCGCACTCGGCGATCCCAGTTCAGCGAAGGCAACCGCGGTGCCGTCCGCGCTTGCAACGGCCGCCTCTTTCGATCCCGCTGTTGCCACGCAGTTCGGCAATCTGATCGGCACGGAAGGGAGCAACCTCGCGCTACAGGTGTTTGAAGCGCCGGGGATGAATCAGGCGCGCCTTCCTGTCGGCGGGCGGAATTTCGAATATATGGGTGAAGACCCGTTTCTCACGGGCACGATGGGGTCTGCCGAGATTCAGGCCGTTCAAGCTCACGGCATGATTGCGATGGCCAAGCATTTCGTCGCCAACGAGCAGGAGACAAATCGTTTAAGCGTGCAAGAGAGCATCGACGACAGGACTTTGCATGAGCTTTATCTGCTGCCGTTCGAAATGGCGGTAAAAAATGGCCAGGTTGGAGCGCTGATGTGTTCGTACAACTCGGTCAACGGGTTCTCGATGTGCGAAAACAAGCATCTCATGACCGACGTATTGCGCGGTCAATGGGGTTTCAAGGGTTATGTTCAATCCGACTTCTTTGCCGCGCACAGCACGGCGAATACGATGCTTGCCGGTCTGGACAACGAAATGCCGGGACTGAGCGCCCCAGGAGCGGTGACCTGGTGGACGCCGGCCAACCTGAACGCGGCGCTTGCGTCGGGCCAGATTCAGACGTCCGATATCGACACTGCGTTGACGCGCCGTTACACGCAAATGTTCCAGGCAGGTGTCTTCGACCGGGCGATCGTGCAGACAGCGATCAATGCAAGCGCGGACGGTTCGATCGCCAAAGACATGGGCGAGCAGTCGGCCGTTTTGTTGCAGAACAATGGCGTGCTGCCGATGAGCAAAACCGTTCAGAACGTCGTCGTAGTCGGCAAGGCATCACAGGTGTATGCGCAGCAATCGGTCGCTAACGGGCAGGTGTTCGGCTCCACAGTGGCCGGTGGCAGTTCCGATGTGGAACCGTTGTATACGGTGGCACCGGTTCAGGGCTTGCGGGATGTGCTGACCAGTCTGGGCAATACCAGCGCGAAAGTGCATCTGATCCTCGTTGACGACACCAATACCACGGCCACAATCGACGGCGCGGCGACCACTTTCGCGGCAGCGAAAACTGCTGCTACGAGCGCCGATGCCGTGATTGTGATGGCAGGTTCGATGTCCGAGGAAGGCGCGGACCAGGCAACCTTCACGGACGCTACCGGCATGACGCTGGATACCGGCAAATATCTGAACACGCTGGACTGGTACGGGCCGAAGCCGAGCGCGATCACGACGACCGTCACCGCGAAGACCAGCAACACGCTCGCGATGATTCAGGCACTCGTGGCCGCCAACAGCAAGACGGTGCTGGTGCTCAAGGACAACGCGGCGCAGGCGCTGGATGCGTCGCTGCTCGCGGGCGGTGCATCCGCGCCGGCTGCGATTCTCGAAGCCTGGTATCCGGGTGAGGAGGACGGTCATATCGTGGCGGATCTGCTGTTCGGCGTGGCCAATCCTTCAGGCAAGCTGCCGGTGACTTTCCCTCGCGTGGGTCAGGGCTTCATGGATTCGATAACCCAGGTACAGTACCCCGGCGTCATGATCGACGGCAACCCGACGGTCACGTACTCCGAAGGTCTGAACATGGGCTACCGCTGGTATGACGCCAACAACAAGACGCCCGCATTCGAGTTCGGATACGGATTGTCGTACACGACCTTCACGATCACCAACCCGAGTGTCTCGCCGGGCGCCAACGGCACCTATGTGGTGTCGGCCACGGTGACCAATACCGGGAAGCTGGCCGGCGCCGAAGTGGCGCAAGCCTATGTCGGCATGCCGGCCAGCACGGGCGAGCCGCCGAAGCGCCTTGTCGGGTTCCAGAAAATCTCGCTCGCTGCCGGTGCTTCGCAGGTGGTGAAGATCGCGATCGATCCGAACTCGGCCAGCCATCCCCTCGGCACCTGGAATAAGGACACGCAGCAGTGGGTCAACGCGAGCGGTTCTTACCCGGTGTATCTGGGTAACTCGTCCAGAAAGCTTGCTGCGGCGGGCGCCATTAGTCAGTAGGCCGGGCCTCTCTACCCGTGCTTCAGGTTGCGTGAAGCGTCGGCACGTCCCGCATGAGTTGCATTGGCCGGACGCGATGAGGTTTTTATTCATCGCGTCGGTCAAAGACTTGCGGTTGTCTTCGCGCACTGTTTTCGCATCGCCTCCGGTCCAGTTTGTCGGACCGGCGTATCACGCCCTTTTCATGGGACAGATCATGCACAACATTTTCAGAGTCGCGACAGCAGTGTTGCTGGGATCGGTTGCAGTCGCCACGTCGATGGCATCTGATAGGCCATTTGTGACGGTGAACGGCGCGGCCGTTTCGCAAGCCGACGCCGATGTCTACATCGCCCGGGCCCAGTCGGAAGGCGCGGCTGACACGCAAGAATTGAGAAGTCACGTCAGGGAAGAGGTGATCCGGCGTGAGTTGATGTTCCAGAAGGCGCAGCAAGCCGGCTTCGACAGGAAACCGGACGTCGCCGCGCAAGCGGAGGAGGCGCGGCAAAAAATCATCGCTCAGGCTGACGCGGCCAGACAGGTCGTCATCATTCGTGCCTATGTGCAGGACTTCATCAAGACTCATCCGATCGGCGACAGCGCGTTGAAGTCCCTTTACGACGCCATGCGAGTCAAAGGCGGCGACACGGAATACAGCGCGAGCGTCATTCTGGTGAAAACGGAGGACGAAGCGGCTTCGATCATTGCGAGGCTCAACAAAGGCGCTTCGTTTGCAAGCCTGGCGAAGGAGTCGATCGATCCCAACTCCAAATACAACGGCGGCAGCGTGGGCTGGTCCGCGCCCAGCAAATTCGTGAAGCCGGTTGCGGACGCCTTGGCCGGTTTGAAGAAACGGCAGTACACCCAGACTCCGGTTAAGTCCGGCTATGGATACTACGTTGTCGAACTCGACGATACGCGGCCATTGAAGGTCCCCTCATTCGAGGACATGAAGCCGATGCTGCTTCAGCAAGCGCAATCGCAGATGATCGACGGCATGATTGCCGGCCTGCGGGCGAATGCCAAAGTCGAATAATGTGGCATGCCGCTTGCGGTGTCACGCTTGCGGCGCGTCGTCCACACTGACGTAAGCTTACCGTCATGCATTGGTAACGATTCTCATTTTTTGCCTTGCCGATTCGATGCGCTATGCTGGGATAACGGCCAAAAAATATAAGACGTGAGGCCGGTTCCGTGTTGGTGCAATGCCACCGAAGAGCCGGCCCGATCCATCATCCTTCGCCGGCACCGGGGTCTTCGCACACGAAACAGGGAGGTGATATGCAAGGCGACCCAAAGGTCCTGGAATACCTGAACTCGCAACTGAAGAACGAACTCTCCGCGATCAATCAGTATTTCCTGCACGCGCGCATGTACAAGCACTGGGGGCTCGACAAACTCGGCAAGCATGAATATGACGAATCCATCGGCGAGATGAAGCACGCCGATCTGCTGATCGAACGCATCTTCCTGCTGAACGGCTTGCCGAATCTGCAAGACCTCCACAAGCTGCTGATCGGCGAAGAAACCAAAGAGATCATGGAGTGCGATCTGAAGCTGGAACAGATGTCGCAGGCCACCTGCAAGGAAGCCATCGTCTATTGCGAATCGGTTCGCGACTTCATCTCGCGGGAGATACTGACCCATATTCTCGACGACACCGAGGACCATATCGACTGGCTCGAGACGAATCTGGAATTGATCGACAAGGTCGGCATCCAGAATTATCTGCAATCGGGAATGGAATCGCCGGAGTGAGTTCGCTTTAGCGAATGGCTGACAGACGGCGAACTGAACGCCGGCAACCTGGCCTGAGCGTGAAGCGCCCCATCATCGGGCGTCAGGCGACGTCGGCCAGGTTGGCGGGAAAATGCCGATCTGGTCATAAACGCGAACAATTCTTATTTGGCGCGTTCGTCGCCGACGCTGACCGCACGCTCACGCAGGTTCGCAACAACCGTGCGGAGCTGGCGAGTCTCAATCGACCGGCACGTTGCTGATCCGATGCACATCCGCAAGCTTGCTCAACAGGCTTCGAAGCGTGCTCTGCTCGCCGGCATCCAGCGCGTTAAAGAAGTGGTCGTCGTTTTCATCGGCAATCGACGCGAGATCGGGCAGCGCGCGTTTTCCCTGCGGAGTCAGCGAAAGGAATTGCACGCGGTTGTCCTCCTCGCTCGTCGCGCGCGAGATCCATTTTTTCTCTTGCAGCTTGTCCAGCACCTTCGAGATCGCGCCACGCGTCATGCCCATCGCGTCGGCGAGTTGGGCCGGCGTCAGGTCAGTCCACCTTTGAATCTGATTGAGCGCGACCCATTCGGCTACGGAGACACTTCGTTCCTGCAAAGCACGAGCGAAGTTGCCTGAGACATGATTGGATACGAGCCTCAGCCAATAACCCAGATGTCTTTCGAGGGCAGGCGAGGATTGCACCAATTTCTTCTGATTGCGCACGACCTGTACCTCGGCTATTGATTGGCTTCCATGGAAATCATTGTGGTTTCCATGGAAAGTCATGTCAAGGTATCTTGCGGATTGCAACGTAGAGTGCAGTGCGCTTATTCGCGGCCCAGCGCGATGAACCGTTCGAGATGATGGTCCTCGTCGCCGAGTTGATGATCGATCATCACGAGGCGCTTCGCATAGTGCGCGAGCGGCAGCTCCCACGTCATGCCGATCCCGCCATGCAACTGAATGCATTCTTCCGCGACTAGCGCGCCGATCCGCCCGATGCTGTACTTGGCCGCCGACACCGCGCGCTCCCGGACCTTGCGCTCGGCGCCGAGCGCCGCCGCTGCATTGATCACTGCCGAGCGGGCCTGCTCGATCTCCAGCAGCAGATCGGCCATGCGATGCTGCAATGCCTGGAAGCTGCCGATCGGCACGCCGAACTGCTTGCGCGTGCGCAGATACTCGAGGGTGTAGTCCTTGGCGACATCCATCGCGCCGACGGCTTCGGAACACAGCGCGAGCACGCCACAGCCGATCGCGTATTCGAGCGTCACGAAGCCCGCGTCCGTCGTGCCGAGCAATGCGTCGTCGCTGAGCGTGACGTTCTCGAACGTCACTTCAGCAGCGCGGCCGCCGTCGATCTTGCGATAGCCGCGCACGCTAACGCCTGGCGTATCGCGCGGCACGAGAAAGAGCGTCACGCCCGCTTCGCTATCGTCGTCACCGCTCGTGCGCGCCGAGACCAGAAAGAGCGCAGCGTGTTCGCCGTGCTGCACCACCGCTTTCGCGCCGCTCAGTTGCCACTTGGCACCGCTGCGCTGCGCGCGCGTCGACACGCGGGACAGTTCATAGTGGCTGTCCGGTTCGCCATGCGCGAGCGCAACGATCCGCGAGCCGTCGATCAATTCACCGAGCGCGGCTTTTTGCGCGTCGTTGCCGCTCTGCGCAATGGCGCGTCCGACGATCAGCGTATCGAGAAACGGCTCGACCACGAGACCGCGACCGAGGCTCTCGAACACCACGGCGATATCGAAACCGCCGCCGCCGAATCCGCCGTCCGCTTCATCGAACAGCGCGCCGATAATGCCGAGCTCGGCAAAGCGGCTCCACAATTCGCTGCTGTAGCCTTCGTCAGACTGCGCGATCCGGTCGCGCGTCGCGAAGCCGTATTGCTCGCTGACAAAACGGTTGAGCGTATCCGCCAGCATGCGGCGGTCTTCGGTGTGCTGGAAATTCATGACGTGCGCCCCTTACAGTCCCAGGATCATTTTGGAAATGATGTTCTTCTGGATTTCGTTCGAGCCGCCGAAGATCGACAGCTTGCGATTATTGAAATACAGCGAGGCGGCGCTCGCGGCTTCGTCGGGGCCGACCGGCGTGCCTACGAAGCCATCATGCAAGGCTTCCTCGACGAACGGCTGCGCGTACGGACCCATCGCGCGCCGCGTAAGCGACGAGATCTCCTGACGGATCTCGGTGCCGCGAATCTTCAGCATCGAACTTTCGGCGCCGGGCACGCCGCCGCCCGCCACCGCCGCGATCACGCGCAGGTTGGTGGTCTTCATGTTCTCCAGATCGATCTCGACGCGCGCCATGCGCGCCGCGAACGCCGGGTCATCCGCGAGCGGCCGGCCATTGCGCCGCTGTTTTGCGGCGATCTTGCGCAGGCGATTGAACGCGGCCACCGAGAAGCCGACGCCCGCAATGTTGGTGCGCTCATACGTGAGCAGATACTTGGCGTAGGTCCAACCCTTGTTCTCTTCGCCGACCAGGTTCTCGACCGGCACGCGCACGTCGGTGAAAAACACTTCGTTGACTTCGTGCTCGCCGTCGAGCGTGATGATCGGGCGCACTTCGACGCCCGGCGTCTTCATGTCGATCAGCAGGAAGCTGATGCCTTCCTGTTTGCGCACGTCGGTCGCGCTACGCACGAGGCAGAAAATCATGTTCGCGTAGTGGCCGAGCGTGGTCCACGTCTTCTGTCCATTGACGATGTAGTGCTGGCCTTGCGCGTCCATGCCGCGCACGGCGGTGGTCTTGACCGACGCGAGATCGGAGCCGGCGCCCGGTTCCGAATAGCCTTGGCACCACCAGTCCGAACCGTCGAGAATACGCGGCAGCCAATGGCGTTTTTGCGCTTCACTGCCGTATTTGATCAGCACCGGGCCGAGCATGTTGACGCCGAACGGCACCACGCGCGGCGCGCCGGCCAGCGCACATTCGTTTTCGAAGATGAATTTCTGCACCGCGTTCCAACCCGGGCCGCCGTACTCTTTCGGCCAGTGATTGGCGAGCCAGCCTCGCGCGTTGAGAATGGCGTGCCACTCGGCCATGTCGTCGCGCGTGAGACGGCGGCCGCCGTGCACCTTGTCGGCGAGACGCTGCGGGAGCTTGTCGCGCAGAAAGGCCTGCACGTCGGCGCGGAAGGCTTCTTCCTCGGGAGTGAAGTTCAGATCCATGGCGGGTGTTCCGGATAGGGTTGAGCGACCGGCGCGCGTGGGGCGCGGCCGGTCATCATGGTGCACGTCGATGATGATGCGCCGTTTCAGATGCTCTGGTTCAGGCTCGCGAAATCGGCGCCGCGTTCCACCAGTTCGACCAGCAGCGGCGAGGCCTTCCAGAAGAGCGGATCTTCCTTGGCGAACTCGCGGATGTCGGCGAGGATTTGCGGCAGGCCGACCATGTCCGCATATTTCATTGGACCGCCGCGATAACGCGGAAAGCCGTAGCCGTACAGGAAGGTCACGTCGACGTCCAACGGCCGCAACGCGATGCGCTCGTGCACGACGTTGGCGCCTTCGTTGATCATCGCGGCCATGTAGCGGCGGATGATCTCTTCGTCGGTGAAGCTGCGCGGCGTGATGCCGGCGCGTGCACGCTCGGCGTCGATGATCGCCTCGACTTCCGGGTCGGGCGTGCCGCTGCGCGATCCTTCGGGGTACAGATAGAAGCCGCGCCCGGTCTTCTGGCCGAACCAGCCGCGCTCGCACAGGCGGTCGGCGATCTGCACATAACGCGCCGCGGGATTGCGGGTGGCCGCGCGCCGCTTGCGTGCCGCCCAGCCGATGTCGCCGCCCGCCAGATCCACCACCTGGAACGGTCCCATCGGAAAGCCGAACGCGCGCACGGCGGCGTCGATCTGATAGGGCGAGGCGCCATCTTCCATCATGGCGTCGGCGGCGCTGCGATACACGGCCAGCACACGGTTGCCGATAAAGCCGTCGCACACGCCCGCGCGCACCGGCGTCTTGCGCAACTTTTTCGCCAGCTCGAACGCGGTGGCGACCACGTCGGCGCTGACCTGTTTCGGCACGACCACTTCCAGCAGCTTCATGATGTTGGCGGGCGAGAAGAAGTGCAGGCCGATCACGTCGGCGGGACGCGAAATGCTCGACGCGATCGCGTCGATGTCGAGATACGAGGTGTTGGTCGCGAGCACCGCGCCCGCCTTGCAGACGCGATCGAGTTCGGCGAACACGGCCTGTTTGACGGCGAGGTCTTCGAATACGGCTTCGATCACGAGGTCGGCGTCGGCGAGCGCATCGTACGACGTGCTGCCGTTCCAGCGCGCCATGAGCGCCGCTTTCTTCTCCGCGCTCAGGCGGCCTTTGGCGATCAGGCCGTCGTAGACTTTTTCGATGTGCGCGCGGCCACGCGAGAGCGACGCGTCGTCGCGTTCGATCATCGTCACCGGCAAGCCCGCGTCGAGCACCGCGACGGCGATGCCCGCGCCCATCGTGCCGCCGCCCACCACGCCGATCGTGTTCAACGCGCGTGGTTTGGCATCGCGCGTTTCCGGCGCCTTGAGCACTTCGCGCTCGGCAAAGAACGCGTGAATCAGGCCGGCGCGTTGCGGGCTGTCGATGCATTCGAGGAACAGCTTGCGTTCGAGCCGCAGACCGTCGTCGAAAGGCTGTTCGATGGCGGCCTCGACGGCGTCGACGATTTTCAGCGGCGAGAACAGGCCGCGCGATCTCTTCGCGGTTTCCGCACGCGCCGAGGCCACGGCGGCGAGACTCGCGGCGCGGTCGCCGAGCGCCGTCGCGTCACGCGTGCGGCGCACCGGGACGTGGGCGGCCAGCAACTCGTGCACGTAGGCGAGCCCTTCGGCGAGGATGTCGTCGCTGCTGCCGAGGCGGTCGATCAAACCCAGCGCCAGTGCTTCCTTCGCGTTAGCGTGACGGCCGCTCAAGATCAGATCGAGCGCGGCCTGGGCGCCGATCAAACGCGGCGTGCGCTGTGTGCCGCCCGCGCCCGGCAACAGGCCGAGTTGCACTTCGGGCAAGCCGAGCTTCGCGCCGTCGACGGCAATCCGGTAATGCGCCGCGAGCGCCACTTCCAGGCCGCCACCGAGCGCCGCGCCGTGAATCGCGGCGACCACCGGCTTCGTGCATGCTTCGATGCGGTTGCACACGTCCGGCAGCGAGGGCGGCACCGGCGGCTTGCCGAACTCGCGAATGTCCGCGCCGGCGATGAAATTGCGCCCCGCGCCGACGATCAGCACGGCTTCCACGGCCTTGTCGGCATCCGCGGCTTCGACGGCGGCGAGCAGGCCGCGCCGCACGTCGGCGGATAGCGCGTTGACCGGCGCGTGGTCGATCGTCACGAGCAGCACCTTGCCGCGCAATTCGCGCGTCACAACATCGGCCGAAGGGTTGGGGGTCATGGCGTCTCCTGATTGTGATGGGTCGCATGGCAAAGCATGCCGGGTCTGGCGAGTTCTGCGATTGTCGGTCGGTCAAGGTTTATTGACAATTACATGGACGGTTGACAGACTGTCAAAGTTTCTTTGACAAAGGCGCCGCCATGGACGTCAATTCCCTGACCCTGCTGGTGGACATTCTGGACGCGGGCAATCTCAGCGAAGCCGCGCGCCGGCTGAAAATGAGCCGTGCGAATGTGAGTTATCACCTGAACCAGCTGGAGCGCTCCATCGGGCTGCAACTGGTGAGGCGCACCACTCGCCGCGTCGAGCCGACCGAAATCGGCCTGCAACTCTACGAACATGGCCGCACCATCCAGAACGCGCTGCTCGCCGCGCGCGAATCCGTCACCACGCTCGGGCAGAGCCTGCAGGGGCGCGTGCGGCTGAGCGTGCCGAGCGGTTACGGGCAACTCGTCATGTCGGATTGGCTGATCGCGTTCAAGCGGCTTTATCCGGGCATCGTGCTGGATGTGATGTTCGAGAACCGCGTCGAAGACCTGATGCGCGATGAAGTCGATATTGCCGTGCGCGTGATGTCCGAGCCGCCGCAAAACCTCGTCGCGCGCGACATGGGGCCGGTGCGGTACGTGGCGTGCGCGTCGCCGGACTTCGCTGAAAAACACGGCATGCCGGCGCGACTCGACGACCTGCGCACGGCGCCGCTGATTACGGCGGCGGTGGTCGGCCGGCAACTGCGCGTAGCCGCTTATCTGCGCGACGAACGGCATGAAGTGCTGCTGGAGCCGAGCATCATCTCCGAGAATTTTCTGTTCTTGCGCCAGGCGGTGCTCGCCGGACTTGGCGTGGGCCTCGTGCCGGACTATGTGGTGCAGGACGATCTGCGGCGCGGCGACGTGGTGACCGCGCTCGATGAATGGCGCTTGAGCATCTTCGGCACGCACATGTACATGCTGTATATGCCGAACCGGCATCACACGCGCGCGGCGTCGACGTTCATCGATTTCATTTTGCAGCAGGCGCATGGCACGGGCAGAGGCTTGCCCACGTAAACGACGACGTTCATCTTGCGCTTCGCGCGGGTATGCTACGCAAAAAAGCGGAGACAAGAGATGAAATGGATCATCGGGCTTCTAGCCGTGCTGGCACTCGCCGTAGTCGTTCTGTTGATCTCCCGCTTGCCGAGCGAAGACGCGATTCGCCTCGCCGGTTATGCGGCCACTGCCGCCTTCGCCGCGCTCGTCGGGTTTCTGCTGCGCTGGCGCGCTAGCCGGGCGCAACAGCGGAATAAGCGGGCAGGGTGAGCGCACGTCTCGCTATGTGGCCTGAACACTCTCGCGCAACTCGTCGCCGAGAAAATCGATAAACGTCCTCAGCTTGGCCGACAGACGATGCCGCTCCAGATAGATCGCGTGAATGTCCGCGTTCGGCAAGGTCCACTCGGCGAGAAGCGGCACCAGTTCCCCGCGCCGTAGATGTCCCGCGATTTCCCACGCCGAGCGCACGGCGACACCGCGGCCATCGAGCGCCCACTTCAGCACGGCGCTGCCGTCGTTGCTGCTCAACGGACCGTCCACCTTCACCGTCTCCGATTTCTTGCCGCGCGAAAAATGCCACGTGCCGTACGCCGATTCGTTTTCGCGTAAGACGAGGCAGGCATGGCGCGTGAGATCGTGCGGCATTTGCGGTGCGCCGTGCCGCTTCACATAAGCCGGCGACGCGCACACGACGCGCTGGTTCTTCAGCAGCAAACGCGCATTGATGCGCGCATCCGGCACTTCGCCGAAACGAATCCCAAGATCGAAGCCTTCTTCCTGCAAGCTCACAGGCCGATCCGTCAGATGCAACTGAATCTTCATCGATGGGAACCGCTCGCTGAAACGCGAAATTGCCGGAGCGATGTGCGCGCGGCCGAAACCGAACGACGCGTTCACACGTAACAGACCGGCCGGTTCGGCGCGGCTCTGGGTGACCAGTTGTTCGAGTTCGGCGAGGTCGTCGAGGATGCGCGAGCCATTCGCCAGATAAATCTCGCCCTCCGCCGTCAGACTCACGCGCCGCGTGGTGCGGTTCACGAGCCGCACGCCGAGGCGTTGTTCGAGTTGCGCGAGCCGCTTGCTGATGGACGGCGGCGTGACGCCGAGTTCGCGTGCGGCAGCGGCAAGATTGCGATGGCGCGCCACCAGCGCGAACAGATTCAGGTCGGAAAAGCCGTCCATCGATTCGTTCCTAAAAGTTAATTCCGGATTGCGTTAAGAGAAACCATATCGCTGCAGGCATCAATTAGACTTCATTCAAACATGGGAGGCAATGATGTTTGAAGGTTTCACAGACGCGTCGGCCGAAGTCGACGGCATCCGCATCAACGCAATACGCGGCGGGAGCGGGCCGGCATTGCTGTTGTTACACGGCCATCCGCAGACCCACGCGATCTGGCACAGGGTCGCGCCGACGCTGGCTCGACACTTCACGCTGATCGCCGCGGATTTGCGCGGTTACGGCGACAGCGGCAAACCGCAGGGCACCCACGACCACGGCAACTATTCCAAGCGCCGCATGGCCGCCGATCAGGTCGCCCTGATGCGCGCGCAAGGTTTCGACCGCTTCGCCGTGCTCGGTCACGATCGCGGCGGACGCGTGGCCGCCCGCATGGCGCTCGATCATTCGCAGACCGTGACGCGACTCGTGACGCTCGACGTCGCGCCGACACTCGCGATGTACGAACAGACCTCGTTCGATTTCGCGCGTGCTTACTGGCACTGGTTCTTTCTCGTGCGTCCCGCGCCGTTTCCCGAGACGCTGATTCGCGCGGATCCCGACCTTTATCTCAAGCAGACCATCGGCGCGCGCAGCGCCGGGCTCGCACCCTTCACCGACGCGGCCTACGCCGAATATCTGCGCTGCCTGAGCGACCCCGGCACCGCGCACGGCATCTGCGAGGACTATCGCGCGAGCATCACGATCGATCTCGATCATGATCGCGCGTCGCTGGCTGAAGGGCAGAAGATCGAATGCGATTTCCTGGCGTTGTGGGGCGCGCAAGGCGTGATCGAACAATGTTTCGAGCCGCTGGCCGAATGGCGAAAGTGGTCGGCCAATGTGAGCGGCGAAGCGTTGCCGTGCGGTCACTACATTCCCGAGGAAGCGCCCGAGTTACTGCTCGAACGCGTCCTTCCGTTTTTGCTGTCCTGATTGCGCGGACCTTCATCATGTCAACACAAACCCTTTACCAGAAGCTGGTCGATTCGCATGTCGTCACGCGTGTCGATGAGCAGAATGTGCTGCTGTACGTCGATCTGCATCTGATGAACGAATACACCAGTCCGCAGGCATTCAGCGCGCTGGCCGCGAAAACGCGGCGCGTGCGCCGGCCTAAGCAGCAGCTCGCGGTGGTCAGTCACATCATTCCGACGCATGCGGAATCGCCGCGGGTGATTCGCGATGCCTCGTCGTTGCTGCTGGCGAATAACCTGGCGCGCAATTGCGCGGAGGCCGGCGTCGCGCTGCATGCGGCGAACGATCCGCTGCAAGGCATCGAACATATCGTCGCGCCCGAGCGCGGGCTGGTTCGGCCGGGCATGGTCGTGTTGTGTGGCGATAGCCACACCACCACGTATGGCGCGCTCGGCGCGTTGGGTTTCGGTATCGGCACGTCCGAAGTCGAGCATGTGCTCGCCACGCAGACCCTGGTGTATCGCGTCGCGCAGACCATGCGCATCACGATCGAGGGCGCGTTGCCGTACGGTACTTCGTCGAAGGATCTGATTCTGTGGATCATCAGCCGCATCGGCGCGCAGGGCGCGCGCGGCTACGCGGTGGAATTCGCCGGTTCGACCATCGCGTCGCTGTCGGCGGAAGCGCGCATGACCTTGTGCAACATGACCGTCGAAGCGGGCGCGCGTGCCGCGCTGATCGAACCCGATGCCACCACGTTCGACTACGTCCGCGCACACGCAACGTCGCTCGGTGAGGCCGCGTGGCGCGCCGCGATGAACGACTGGCGCGAACTGAAATCGGACCCGGGCGTGCCCTTCGATAGCGAGCATCGTTTCGATGCGCGCGATATCGCGCCGTTCGTCACGTGGGGCACGAGTCCCGACCAGGCGATTGCCGTCGACGAACGGATTCCCGTCGCGGCCGCGCAAAAGACACCGGAAGCCGCCGCCGCGTTGCGCCGCGCGCTCGACTATATCGGCCTCGACGCGGACCAGCCGATTGCCGGGACGCCGATCGATCGCGTGTTCATCGGTTCCTGCACCAATGGACGCATTGAAGACCTGCGCATCGTCGCGTCGATCGTCGCGGGCCGCCACGTCGCGCAAGGCGTGCGCGCGATGGTCGTGCCCGGTTCGGGCAGCGTGCGGCGCCAGGCGGAAGCCGAAGGCATCGCAGCCGCGTTGCGCGAGGCCGGCTTCGAATGGCGCGAGCCGGGCTGCTCCATGTGTCTCGCGATGAACGACGATTTTCTGGCGCTCGGCGAACGGTGTGCATCGACCACCAACCGCAACTTCGAAGGACGCCAGGGCCGCGGCGGCCGCACCCATTTGATGAGCCCCGCGATGGCCGCGGCGGCTGCACTGACCGGACGCATCACCGACGTCCGCACGCTGGAGACGCAGTCATGAGACTCACTGAAATTCACGGCACTGCCGCGCCATTGCCCATCGAAAACCTCGATACCGATCAGATCATGCCGAAGCAGTTCCTGCGCATCATCGACAAAGCCGGGCTCAAGGAAGGCTTGCTCTACGACTTGCGTTTCGACGCGCAAGGCGAGCCGCGTAGCGATTGCGTGCTGAATCAGCCGGCGTATCGCGGCGCGCGGATTCTGATCGGCGGCTCGAACTTCGGCTGTGGGTCGAGCCGCGAGCACGCGGTGTGGGGACTTCAGCAATCCGGTTTCGAGGCGGTCATCGCGCCGAGCTTCGCGGAGATCTTCTATTCGAACGCGATGAACAATCGTCTGCTGCTCGTGCAACTTGAACGCGACGAGATAGATGTCCTCTTGCACGACGCAGCCACACAACCCGCTGCGCCGCTGCATATTGATATCGAACGGCAAACGGTGACGTCCACGACGGGACGCATGTTCACTTTTCCTTTAGGCGCTCGCCATAAACGGATGGTGGTCGAAGGCATGGACACCATCGATCTGACGCTCGCTTCATTGCACGACATCGAAGCATTCGAGCGGGCCCATTTCGCACGGCATAGCTGGGCCGCCGTGTTGTAACGCCCCCGGCGGCCCTTGCGCCGCCATTCAACGAACTGCGCGTGACAGATTCCCCACCAGACGGGAAGGGACGCGCTTTGCCCTCAAAAACGGAGGAGACATGAAACGCAAGCCGCTCTACAAGGTGCTGTACGTGCAGGTGATCGTGGCGATCGTGATCGGCGTGGCATTGGGGCATTTTCTGCCCGCGGACGCCGTGGCGATGAAACCGCTCGGCGACGCCTTCATCAAACTCGTGCGCATGATCATCAGCCCGGTGATTTTCTGCACGGTCGTGACCGGCATTGCCAGCATGCACGACATGCGCAAGGTCGGGCGCGTCGGTGGCAAGGCCTTGCTGTATTTCGAGGTGGTGTCGACGCTCGCACTGGCGATCGGCCTGCTCGCCGCGCATGTGCTGAAGCCGGGCGCTGGCTTCAATGTTGATCCCGCCACGCTCGATGCCGGCGCGATCGCGGGTTATGCCGCGCAAGCCGCACACGGCGAAGGGCTCGCGGGCTTCTTCATGCACATCATTCCCGACACGTTCGCCGGCGCTTTCACGCAGGGCGATATTTTGCCGGTGCTGCTGATCGCGATGTTGTTCGGCACCGCGCTCGCGATGATGGGGGAACCCGCCAAACCGCTGATCGGCCTCGTTGAACTGCTGTCGAAAACGTTCTTCCGCATCGTGCGGATGATCACCAGCCTCGCGCCGATCGGTGCATTCGGCGCGATTGCATTCACGATCGGCAAATACGGCATCGTCTCCTTGCTGCCGATGATGAAGCTGATCGGCACGTTCTATCTGACCGCGTTTCTGTTCGTCTCGTGCGGCCTTGGTTTGATTGCGAGAGCATGCGGATTCAGCTTGTGGCGCTTCGTCGTGTATATCAAGGACGAGTTGCTGATCGTGCTCGGCACTTCCACGTCGGAAGCCGCGCTGCCGCAATTGATGGAGAAGCTCGAACGGCTCGGCTGCTCGCGCGGCATTGTCGGACTCGTGGTGCCGACCGGCTACTCGTTCAATCTCGACGGCACCAATATCTACATGACGCTCGCGGTGCTGTTTCTCGCGCAGGCCACCAACACGCATTTGACGATCGCTCAGGAAATCACGCTGCTGGCGGTGACGATGCTGACGTCCAAGGGTTCGACGGGCGTCACGGGGGCGGGCTTCATCACGCTGGCCGCGAGTCTTTCCGTGGTGCCGACCGTGCCGGTGACGGCGATGGTGCTGATTCTCGGCATCGACCGTTTCATGTCGGAGTGCCGGGCGCTGACCAATACGATGGGCAATGGCGTGGCGTCGATTGTGATTGCGGCGTGGGAGAAGGAACTGGATCGGGACAAGCTGAACGCGGCGTTGGCGCGGCCACGTTCGCGGCCGGTTGCCGATCTGGCCGGGGCGCTCGATGAAGGCGCGAGGATGGGTGCCGCGCGGGAAGTTGAGTGGGTTCGAATTGAGCCTAGCTCAAAAATTAAGGAAATGCCAAGCAGGAAATAATGGAAAGAAAATTGAGGGTGACAACAACGCGCTGATAAAACTTGAGCTAAACTCAGAAAACATCGAAAGCGCAGCACATGGAGGAGACACCCGAATGCCCGCAGCTTCGTCGAGCACCTCGCCGCCATCCAGCGGCTATCGTTCAGTTTTCCGCGAAGGTCTTTTCGCCCGCAAGGTGGTCATCGTCACCGGCGCGGGCAGCGGGCTTGGCCGATGCACGGCTCACGAACTCGCATCTTTAGGGGCGACCCTGGCGCTAGTCGGCCGAAGCGAAGGCAAGCTGAAAGCGGTGCAAGCCGAACTGGCCGCGGATCATCCATCCTCCGCCAACGGCCACAAGATTTACTCCTGCGACATCCGCAACGAGCAGCAGGTCCGTGAAACGATCGCTTCGATCATCACGGATCTGGGCCACGTGGACGGTCTTTTCAACTGCGCCGGCGGCCAATTCCCCGCCAGGCTCGAAAAGATCTCCTTGAACGGCTGGGACGCGGTCGTGCGCAACAATCTGCACGGCACGTTTCTGATGTCACGCGAGTGCTATACCCAATGGATGCAAAACCACGGCGGCGCAATCGTGAACATGCTGGCGGACATCTGGGGCGGCATGCCCGGCATGGGGCACTCGGGCGCGGCGCGCGCGGGCGTATGGAACTTCACCGAAACGGCCGCATGCGAATGGGGCCACGCCGGCGTCAGAGTCAACGCGGTCGCGCCCGGTTGGATTGCGTCAGCGGGCATGGACAGCTACAACGAAGAGTACCAGGCGCTGCTGCGCACGCTGAAGCACAAGGTGCCATTGCAGCGTTTCGGCACGGAATCGGAACTCGCCAGCGCGGCGGTCTTTCTGTTGTCGGAGGCGTCCGCGTTCATCAACGGCACGGTGATCCGCGTCGACGGCGGCGTGCCGAACGCGCGCCATTCATGGCCGCTCGCTGAAGCGGAGCGTACGATCGAATATAACGGCTTCCCGCGCTATCAACCGCCGACGGGCTTGCAGGAGCAGACACGATGAATCTCGACGGCCAGACCTACGAATCGCTCGCGGCTAACTTCGTGTGGGACATCCCGGCGCGCTACAACATCGGCGTCGACGTATGCGACAAATGGGCCGACGGTTCGGGCCGCCTTGCGCTGATCTACGAGGACGCCGAGGGCAACGCCACACGCTACACGTTCGACCAGTTGAAGGCGCTGTCCGACCGCTTCGCCAATGTGCTGCTCGCAGCGGGCGCGCAACGTGGCGACCGCATCGGCATCTTCCTGTCGCAATCGATTGAAACGGCGGTCGCGCATCTCGCCGCCTACAAGGCTGGCATGGTGGCCGTGCCGCTCTTCGCGCTATTCGGCGTCGACGCGATCGAACACCGGCTCGGCGACAGCGGCGCGGTGGCGTTGATTACCGATCATGCGGGCGTGCGGAAAGTCGACGAAATCCGCGCAGGGTTGCCAGCTTTGCGCAATGTCTTCAGCGTGGATATCGATCAGGACAACGGCGATCCGCAAGTACCCGTGCGTTCATTCTGGCAGGCGCTGAACGGCGCGTCCGCCAGCTTCACGCCCGCCGACACCGGCGCCGACGATCCCGCGGTGATCATCTATACATCGGGCACGACCGGCAAGCCGAAGGGCGCGCTGCATGGGCATCGCGTGTTGCCCGGTCATCTGCCGGGCGTCGAGATGTCGCAACAGGGCTTTCCCGCGCACGCCACGCTGATGTGGACGCCGGCGGACTGGGCGTGGATCGGCGGCCTGTTCGACGTGCTGCTGCCGTCGTGGCATCACGGCGTCGCGGTGCTGGCGCGCCGCTTTGCGAAATTCGACGGCCAGGCCGCGTTCGATCTGATGGCGCGTCACGCGGTCTCGCATACGTTTTTGCCGCCGACCGCGCTGAAGATGATGCGCGGCGTCGAACATCCCGAACGCTGGCGCCTCGCGTTGCGCTCGGTGGCAAGCGGCGGCGAATCGCTCGGCGAGGAATTGATCGGCTGGGGCCGCACGGCGCTGGGCGTGACGATCAACGAGTTCTACGGGCAGACGGAGTGCAACGTGGTGGTGTCGTCGTGTGCGGCGCTGTTCGAGCCGTGTTTCGGCGCGATCGGCCGCGCGGTGCCGGGGCATCATGTCGCGATCGTCGACATGGACGGCAACGAACTGCCGCAAGGCGCAATCGGCGATATCGCGGTGGCCGCGCCCGATCCGGTCATGTTCCTCGGCTACTGGGGCAACGAGGCGGCGACCCGCGAAAAATTCCGCGGCAAGTTTCTGCTGACCGGCGACCTCGGCACGCGCGACGCGGACGGTTTCATCCGCTTCGTCGGCCGTGGTGACGACGTGATCACGAGCGCCGGTTATCGAATCGGGCCGGCTTCGATCGAAGATTCATTGCTGCGTCACCCGGCCGTTTCGATGGCGGCCGTGATCGGCGCGCCGGATCCCGAGCGCACGGAGATCGTGATGGCGTTCGTGGTGCTCAAGGCCGGTTTTGTCGGCGACGAGGCGCTCGTGCGCGAGATCCAGCACCACGTCAAAACGCGCCTCGCCGCGCACGAATATCCGCGCGAGATCCGCTTTGTCGACAGCCTGCCGATGACGCCGACCGGCAAGGTGATCCGCAAAGCCTTGCGCGAGGGACTCGGACAAGACGGGGACAATTCCGCGGCAAAACCGTGAGCACGGGTCCGCGCCCACCTTCCACCCGCAGCGGCAGAGCGCTCCGGGCAGCGGGCGCCCAACCGGGCGCGGCCTCGCTCGACGACACCGACCGCAAGCTGCTCGCGCTACTCGCCGAAGACGCCACGCGCACTTATGCGGAACTCGGCAAGCTGCTGTTTCTGTCGGCGCCCGCGGTCCACGAGCGCGCCCGGCGTTGAAGAAAGAAGGCGTGATCAAGGCCACCGTCGCCACGCTCGACGCCGCGAGGCTCAACCGCCCGCTGCGTGCGTTCGTGCATGTCGATACGACGAGCTGGGTGGTGACGCGGCAACTGCTGGCACTGCAGGAGCTATCGGATGTCGAGGAGATTCATACCGTGACGGGCGAGAGCGCAATTTTGCTCAAGGTCCGCACGCGCGATACGCAATCGCTCGAACAAGGCGAAACGCGCGCAGCAAACCCGCGTTGTCCGCCTGATACACCGTCATCGGCTGGCTGAGCAGCGGTGCGTGCCGGCGGCCCGCCGCGTCCTCGTACGGCTCGCCCATGGCCTCCGGGGCGGCGCCCGCGATGCCTGTCGCGAGAAACGCGGTCACATTGAGTTTTTGCCAGACAGCGAGATCGTCCAGCACGATGATCGCGACTTTCGTATCGAATTCCATAACGCACTACACTCCACAACATTTAGAAAGACGCCCAAACCCGATCTTGTGGAAACTCGGCGCGCGTGTGCATGCCCATCGGGCAAAAACGAATGGGCTTCACCGGATACGCGTTAGCACAACATCGACGTCGGGTTTTGCCTAACGCCATTCGGCGCATGCCTGCTTGAATGGCCCGGCGTGCTGCAATGCAATCTGACGTAACGCCATGTCCATCGCTGTTTGCGCCGTTGACGCGCGAACGAAGTCCCCTCAATCGACGCTCCTGCAACATAGGGCAAGTCTTTGGCGCGATTTAGCCGTGCATTACCACTCGCGTGTGCGGCCTCCTAAACTTGATTCAACCAGGAGGGGACACCGATGGCCAAACTCATTCACACGATGATCCGTGTGCAGGATCTGCCGCGCTCGCTCGCGTTCTATCAAAAGGCTTTCAATTTCGACGTATCGCACCGGCTCGATTTTCCGGACTTTACGCTCGCCTATTTGCGCAACGCCGAAGCCGATGCCGAGATAGAACTGACCTGGAATAAAGGCCGCGAGGAACCGTATTCGCACGGCGATGGCTACGGTCACGTCGCTTTCGTTGTCGACGATGCGAAAAACGAACGGCAGCGTCTGCTCGATCTCGGCATGACGCCCAACGATCTGCGCGAGTTTCACAACGATAGCGGCGAGTTGCTGGCGCGTTATTTTTTCATTCAGGACCCTGACGGTTACAAAGTTGAAGTGTTGGAACGCTACGGCCACTATCAATAGTAAAAGTAATCCGGTGGCCGCCGCGCGGAGTTGTAGTGCCCCACAAGCAACCATCTTGGATGGGACCGGAATAAGGCGTAAAAGCGCCAACTCTGGTCGACAGGAGACAACCATGAAGACAACGGTCATCCCGATCGTCGCGTCCGATCACGCACGCCATGAGCATCCTCACGAACACAATCATGAACACGGCGACGAGCATCGCGCGGCGAATGCTGCCGCAGCCGCATTGCGCATTCCACTCACGCGCCGCGAGCTATTGAGAGGCACAGGTGTGCTGATGGGCACGCTGGCGTTCTCGTCGGTGCTGTCGACATTCGCGCCGAGCCGCGCGTGGGCGCTCGAACTGCAAGGGCTCGACACGCACCAGGGCGAAGTGATTCTGGCCTTCACGCGGCAGCTCTATCCGCACCCCACGCTCGACAACGCGGTCTACGCGCTGGTGGTCAAGGACCTCGACGCGAAAGCGAAAACCGATCCGGCGGTACGTCAGCAACTTGCGGACGGCGTCAAACAACTCGACGCGCAAGCGGGTTCCGACTGGCTCAAGCGCACGCCCGCGGACCAGGCGAAAGACGTTGCGGCGCTCGCGGGCACGCCGTTCTTCAACACGATACGCAGCACCGCGGTGGTTTCGCTGTACGCCAACACCATGGCGTATGCGCACTTCGGCTACGGCGCTTCGGAAGGCGACGGCGGCTACCTGACCAAAGGGTTCAACAGCCTCTCGTGGCTGCCCAATCCGCCGGCCGCCGCCAGCGGCCCAATCCCGACGGATAGCTAATCGCGACGACAGCTTTGCATGGGGCAGGAGTAAGCGCTATAGCGCCAACTCCTGCCGACAGCGTTGCATGGGACCAGAGTAAGCGCTGAAGCGCCAACTCTGGTCGACAGCGGAGGCAAGACATGAATCAGGACAACAACAAGGTGCGTTTTTCGCACAACGACGACAAGGTCGTCGTGATCATCGGTTCGGGTGCGGGCGGTGGCACGCTCGCCAACGAGTTGGCGCAGAAGGGCATCAACGTCGTCGTATTGGAAGCGGGCAAGCTGCATACGCAGGCCGATTTCACGACTGACGAATGGGGCTCGTTTCAGATGCTGTCATGGCTCGACAAACGCACCACGTCGGGCACCTGGCGCATCGCCAAGGACTTTCCGAATCTGCCCGCGTGGATCTGCAAGACGGTGGGCGGCTCGACCACGCACTGGGCCGGCGCGAGTCTGCGCATCCAGCCGTACGAGTTCAAGGCGAAGACGACCTACGGCGATATCAAGGACGCCAATCTGCTCGACTGGCCGCTCACGCGCGAAGAGCTCGATCCGTACTACGACCGTGCGCAGCAAAAGTTGGGCGTGACGCGCACCAACGGTTTGCCGGGCCTGCCGGGCAACAACAACTTCAAGGTGATGTCGGCCGGCGCGATGAAAGTCGGCTACAAGGAATGCAACACCGGCCACATGGCGATCAATAGCGTGGTGCGCGACGACCGCGCACATTGCTTCCAGCGCGGCTTCTGTTTTCAGGGTTGCCGCACGGGCGCGAAGTGGTCGACGCTCTACACCGAATTGCCGCGCGCCCAGGCGACCGGCCATATGGAGTTGCGCACGCAGGCCCAGGTGGTGCGCATTGAAACCGACGCGCGCGGCAAGGCGAAGGAGGTGCTCTACTACGATGGCAACGGCAAATTACAGCGGCAGAAGGCGCGCGTCGTCGCGGTGGCCGGCAACTCGATCGAGACCCCGCGGCTTTTGCTGAACTCGCATTCGAGCAAATTCCCGCAAGGGCTCGCGAACGGCTCGGGCCAGGTGGGCCGCAACTACATGCGTCACACCACGGGCTCGGTGTATGCGGTGTTCAACGACAAGGTGGAGATGTTCAAAGGCACCACGATGGCCGGCATCATCGAGGACGAAGCGGTGTTCAATCCGCAGCGCGGTTTCGCGGGCGGCTATCACATGGAGACCGTGTCGCTCGGCCTGCCGTTTTACGCGGCCTTTCTCAATCCGGGCGCATGGGGGCCGACCTTCAGCCAGGCGATGGATCAATACGCGTACACGGCGGGCATGTGGATCGTCGGTGAGGATATGCCGCGCGAGAGCAATCGTGTGACCTTGAATACGGACGTGAAGGATCAGTACGGCCAGCCGGTCGCCAACGTGCATTTCGACGATCATCCCAACGACGAAGCGATGCGCGAGCACGCGTTCAAGCAGGGCACGGCGGTGTACGAAGCGGCGGGCGCGAAGACGGTGTATCGCGTGCCGCCGTATCCGTCCACGCACAACCTCGGCACCGCCCGCATGAGCGCACGCGCTGAAGACGGGGTGTGCAACCGCTTCGGCCAGACGCATGAAGTGTCGAATCTGTTCATTTCGGACGGCAGCCAGTTCACCACCGGTGCCGCGGAAAATCCGACCCTGACGATCGTCACGCTGGCGATCCGTCAGGCGGATCACATCGCGGGGCAGATGAATAAACGCGTGGTGTAAAGCGGTTCGACGGGGCAGGCGCGGCGTTCGGGTTCGATGCGATTGTCGGGCGGCGGAGGCCGGCGTATGTTGACGAAGGCGGGCGGCGTGCCGTGGCTGCATGAAAAGCGCCACGGCGCGCGTGCCCGGAAACAAGGAGCAAACGTTATGTGTGGGATATACATCAACGCCGATCCGATCCTGTACGAATCGCGCACGCGCTCGTTGCGCATTCACGGCGTGATCACCACGGTGCGGCTGGAGAATCTGTTCTGGGACGTGCTGCACGAAATCGCCGCGCGCGAGAGCATGACGACCAGCCAGTTCGCCGTGAAGCTCTATGACGAGCTGATCGCGTTGCGCGGCGAGCTGCCGACCAACTTCGCGTCGTTTTTGCGGGTGTGCTGTTTGCGCTATCTGTCGATGCGTACGGAGAAGGGCGCCAGCGCACCCGATGCGGTGCCCGAACTGGCGGCTGCCGTGAACGAAGCGAAGCCGCGAATTCTGAAGACGGTTTGATGCGGGAGGCCGACGCGAAGCGGCTGCTGCGGTTGCGCATGACCACGAGGCAGACATGCCGCGACTCAACAGGCGCGCGCCTACCCGCGTGCTACGATATCCAGCTCATCACGCATAAAGCTGGAGACCTAAATGCGTCCCGAGAGTGCCGCCCGTTTCGATGAAGAGTTCGCGCCTCGCATCGCCGAGGCTATTGCCGCCTGCTTCGCTACTACCGTGCAGACCAAAGTGCTGCCGTACGGCGGCCATGGGCATCCCACTCGCGTGCGGATTCACGCGGCGCCCATCGAAGACATGGGGCAGTACCCGTATCCGCTGAATCTGTATCTGACCTGGGACAGCGACGAAATCGAGCGACTGATGGGCGCGGAAGGGCCGTTGCGTTTCGCCGGCTATCTGGCCGCGTTGCCGCGCAAGCTCGCAGCCTGGAATCATGCGCGCGAACTGGATTTTCTCTCGCATACGCAGGCCGATCCTCTGGTGTTGATCGGCGGACTCGATTTCGAGTCGTAAGCGGCGCATTGCGCCGCTTCACCCTCGCACTACAACAGGCGCCGCGCGGCGCCACCCCATCAAGCCGCGGCGCCCAGCCTGAAGAAACTCACGCTTTGCACGAGCCCCGATGCCTTGCTTTGCACCGCATCGGCTGCGGCAGCCGCTTGCTCGACGAGCGCCGCGTTGCTTTGCGTCACCTGATCCATCTGCGTGACGGCATCGTTCACTTCCGCGATACCCGCTGCCTGATCGACGCTTGCCGTCGCGATCGATTCGACGATGCGCGTCACGCTGCCCGCGCTTGCCACCACGCCGTCCATCGTATTGCTCGCGTGATTGATCAGTTGCGTGCCCGCGTCGATCGTGGCGACCGACTCGCGAATCAGCGCCTTGATCTCCTGCGCGGCATCGGCGGAACGTTGCGCGAGACTGCGCACTTCGCTCGCCACCACTGCGAAGCCGCGCCCTTGCGTACCGGCGCGCGCTGCTTCGACGGCGGCGTTGAGCGCGAGGATATTGGTCTGCGCCGCGATCGCTTCCACCACCGCGATGATATCGACGATGCGCTTGGACGCCGCGTCGATCTGGCCCATCGTGCGTACCGCGTCGCTCATGACGGCGCCGCCTTCGCGTGCGGCTTGCGCGGCGGTTTGCGCGAGCGTGGTGGCCTCGCGTGCGTTGGCGGCGTTGCGCTGAACCGAGTCGGTGAAATGCTGCATCGACGCGGCGGTTTCTTCGAGCGAGGCCGCCTGCTGTTCGGTGCGCGCGGACAGATCGAGATTGCCCGCGGCGATCTCCTGCGTGGCCGACGAAATCGTAGTCGCGCCTTCACGAATCTCGCTGACGATATACCGCAAGCGCTGGTTCATGTCGTTGAGCGCGATGAGCAACTGGCCGGTTTCGTCGCGGCTCACCACGGCCACGTCCGCGCGCAGATCGCCTGCCGCAACCGCTTGCGCGACGCCCACGGCCTGCCTGACCGGCAGCGTGATGCTGCGGCTGAGAAACCAGACCGCGAACGCACCGACGCCGAGCGAACCGATCACGACCGACAGCAACAGCGCCGTGGCGATCGTATAGGAGCGTTCCGCCGCTTCGCTCGTGCGCACGCTGGAGTCCTGCGCCTGCTGCATCACACTGGCGACGATGTCGTCGATCGCGGCGGTCGGCGCGCGGTCGATGCCCTTCACGAGAGCGTCGACCACGTGCGCGGTGTTCGGATCGGCGGCGTCGTAATGCTTGAGCGCATCGAGGTAACTGTCCTGCAGCGAAGCGTGCGTGGCGAGCGCCTTGTCGACGCCGTCCACGTTCGCGCCCAATGCGCTCAACTGATCCTTCAGGCGCAGCAGGGCGGCGTGCGTCGTGCCGCTTTCCTTGCTGAAGGCATCACGGTATTTGGCGAACGCGGCCGGATCGGCGCCGCGCAGCAACAGGTCCTTCCATTCCTGCACCTGCTTCTTGAACTCGACCTGCGCGACGCGCGCCGTATCGGCGGCTTGCGCATATTGACCGAGCGATTGCGCCGACTCGATTTGCAGCGCATGCGTTTTCGACAACGCGTGCCAGCCTTCCAGACCCACGATCATCGTCGCGGCCAGCAACACCGCGCCGAGCAATGCCAATTTAACGGCGATCTTCAGATTTCTATAGAACGTCACTGCGATGTCCCAGAGGTAGCGATTAGTCGAGCTTGAATTGCGTCACCGCGCTTGCGAGGCTCACCGCCTGGCTTTGCAGCGCGGCGGCCGCCGCCGTGGATTCCTCGACCAGCGCGGCGTTCTGCTGAACCATCTCGTCGAGCTGGCTGACCGCGCGGTTCACTTCCTGAATGCCGCGCGTCTGCTCGTTGGCGGCCTGAGTGATTTCGGAAATGATGGTCGTCACGTTGGCGACGTTGCTGACGATCTCCGTCATCGTTTCGCCAGCCTGGCGCACCTGGCCCGAACCCGACGTGACGCTCGCCACAGTCGATTCGATCAGCGCCTTGATTTCCTTCGCCGCCTGCGCGCTGCGTTGCGCGAGGCTGCGCACTTCACCGGCCACCACTGCGAAGCCGCGGCCCTGTTCGCCCGCGCGCGCGGCTTCCACCGCGGCGTTCAACGCGAGGATGTTGGTCTGGAACGCAATGCCGTCGATCACGCCGATGATGTCGGAGATCTTCACCGACGCATGCTGGATCTCGCCCATCGTCGCAATCACTTCGGAGATCACGACGCCGCCGCGCGAGGCGACCTGCGAGGCGGACACCGCGGTATCGTCGGCCTGCTTCGCGGCGCTTGCCGATTGCGTGACGGTCGAAGTGATTTCTTCCATTGACGCGGCGGTTTGCTGCAAGCTCGCCGCCGCGGATTCCGTGCGGCCCGACAGATCGACGTTGCCCGCGGCGATTTCATTCGCGGCCACGCGCACCGATTCGCTGGCGTCGCGAATCTGGCGCATCACGTGGCTGAGTTTGTCGATGAAGGTGTTGAACGAACGCGCGATTTGCGCGACTTCGTCGTTGCCGACGGCCGGCAGGCGTTGCGTGAGGTCGCCTTCACCGGAGCCGATGGCATCCATCGCATCGCGCACTTTCGACAGACGCTGAAACGACACGGCAGTGAGCGCCGCCACGACCGCGGCGGCGATGCCGGCGATCACGATCAGCGCGATCACCGAAACGGTCAGCAGCGAACGCATGCCGGCGGTCGCTTCGGCTTTATCGAGTGCGACGACCGCGTACCAATCCGTGCCGGGAATCGCTTGTGCGCGCATCAGCTTCGTGCTGCCGTTCACGTCCATTTCGAGCGGACGGTCGGCGCTGAAGAGGGCGGCGAGCTTGTCGCTGGTCAGGCCCGGCGCCACGTCGGAGACCGGCTTCAAGGTCAGCTTCGGATCGGGATGCGCGACGATGTGGCCGCTCGCATCGATCAACATGCCGAAGCTCGCCGGCGTCGGATGAATCGCCTTGACGTTGGCGATCACGCTGTCCATCGCGACGTCGCCGGAGACCACGCCTTTCACCGCGCCGTCGCGCACCACGGGCGCGGCGAACGCCACCACCAGCTTGCCCGTGCCTACGTCCACGTAAGGCGGCGTGACCACCGGCTTGCCCGCTTCCGCTGCCTGCTTGTACCAGGGACGGCCGGTCGGATCGTAGTCGGGCGGAATGTTGGTCGGGTCGGAGAATTTCGCCGTCTTGTCCGCATAGCCGACGTACACGTTGGTGAACTTGCCGGCCGCGGCGATCTGCTTCAGCGCGGCGGATGGATCCGGCTGCAGCACCGCGTCCTGTAGCGAGTTGATCATCTGGCTGTTGGCGGCGACCCAGTCGCCGATGCCGTCCGCGTGACCGCTTTCGACCGCAGTCAGACTGCTGTCGATGGCATCGGCGTTATACGAGTTGGCGACCACATAGTTGAGAACCGCGTTGGCGGCGAGCGCGACCACAACGATAGCGACGCACAGGGCGACGATGCGCGCGCGAATGGAGGTGAACATGTCGGGAGTCTTTCGGAGTGAGCGGTGAGCCGGAGTCGGAGTCGGTGAAGCGGGGGCCTCACACGGTGTATACGGCTTCAACATGTGGGACTTGAGCGGGAAATGCTTTCAATTGCTCACCAACGGCGGGTGGGCCGTGCGGGGCGGCGTGTCGAGTGCACGCGAAATTTTTCTTGCGTGTCGGCTTTTTCAATGCGCGCGGAAACAGCGCGTCTTTGCGCGCTTATCAACAGCTTGCGACGCGTTGTATTCATATGACAATAACGCTGACTGCCGTCGCCTAAGGATCGCTTCACATCACCGGCGAGTGCAGATGATGCGGATGATCGAGTGTCTCCGCGACGATGCGCAGCGCCTCTTCGCATTCGTCGCGCGTTTTCGATCCGCCGAGGCAGACGCGCATGGCGTTGGGCGGATTGCCATCGGTCGAAAAGGCGGCGCCGGCCACGGCGGCGATGCCCTGATTACGCAACTGCAACGCGAGCTCGGACGCGCTCCAGCCGCTTTCCATCGGCACCGGCAACCACAAATGAAAGCCATCCGGATGCGCTTCGTAAGGCCACGCTTCGAGCATGCGCGAGGCAATGGCCTGGCGAGCGCGCGACTCGTTGCGAATCGCGTTGAGCATGTCAGCCGCGGTGCCGTCCACGATCCACTGCGTCGCGAGCGTGACCGTGAACGGACTCGCCATCACGGTGGTGGCGCGCAATGCGCCGGCTAGCCGCTGCGTTTGTCGCGGCGTCGGCGCATGCAGATGCGCGACGCGCAAACCGGCGCCGAAACTCTTCGACAAACCAGTCACGTAATACGTCAGTTCGGGCGCGAAACTCGCGAGTGCATCGGGCGCGTTCTGCGGCAGCATCGCGTAGGCATCGTCTTCGATGATCGGCACGCTGTAGCGCAGCGCCACGTCGGCGAGCGCCTCGCGCCGTTTGTGCGTGAGCGTGAGCGTGCTCGGATTCTGCAGCGTCGGATTGCAATAGAACGCGCTCGGCTTGTCGGTCTTGCAGAGCGCCTCGAAGGCGTGCGCGAGCGGCCCTTCGTCATCGCGCGGCAACGCTTGCAGACGCACACCGAGTTGCGCGGCGATTGCCTTGATGCCGGGGTAGGCGAGTGCATCGAGGCAAATGGTGCCGCCGGGCCGCGCGAGCTGTGAGACGAGCGCCACCAGCGCGCTATGGATGCCGGGGCACACCAGCACGTTCTGTGCGTCGCAATGCGGCACACGGCGCCTCAACCATTCGGCGCCCGCGTCCTTGTCGGCCGCCGAGCCGCCGAAGTCCTGATAACGCAGTAACTGATAAGGATCGCTATCGGCCATCTGCCGTGCGGCGGATTCGCGCAGCCGCATCGCGTAGTCGGGCGGCTCGGGCGGCGTGTTCATCGACATCTCGATGCTGCTGCCACCCGCGAGCGGCAAAGTGGCTGTACGGCCGCGCACGAACGTGCCGCTGCCCGCGCGCGAATCGAGCAGGCCACGCTTGCGTGCTTCGGCGTAGGCGCGCGCCACGGTCGTGTAGTTCAGCGCGAGTTCCAGGGCGAGATCGCGCAGCCCCGGCAAGCGGTCGCGTGGACGCAGCCGCCCGGTGGCGAGATCTTCTTCGATCAGATCGGGAATCGCCAGATAGGCCGGCTTGCGAATGTCGGCGAGACGTTTGATCCAGTGATGTGTCGGGCTGCTCATTGGTTTCGGGTCTCTATTCACGTTGAAAAAACTTGATCGCATCTGCATGCGATCAATGATCGGATTGATCGACCGTGGTGAATGACTGCACCACGCCGACACGTACGTATGCGCGAATCGCACATGGCTGGTGCGGTAACGCCGCGCCAACGGCGTTCGCGCTGATTGCCTGGGTCGTATGCAACCTTCGCGCCCAAAATTTTTCGAGTCGCACTTCGAATCGAGACGGAATTGATTGCTGATTGATCGCATTCGCGCGGCCGATCAATGGCACGGCCGTTGCATTGGAAGAAGCGCGCACAGCTTGAACGCGCGCCCTCTTTTACTTAGCAAACCTGATCGGAGAGTGTCATGCCAGCCGTCAACAAACCGCTGCATCAGAAAGGCGATTACCTTGTCGACTACGAGGAGAAAGTCTTCGAAGACGTGAAAGCCGAGCCGGGCGAGAAGGCGCTCGTCACGTTTCATACGGTCGCGTTCGAAGGCTCGATCGGTTTCGTCAATATGCTGCAGGCAACGCGCCTGCAACGTAAGGGCTTCGAAACATCGGTGCTGCTGTATGGACCGGGCGTTACGCTCGGCTTGCAGCGCGGCTTTCCGACACTCGGCGATGAAGCATTTCCCGGCCACCTGAACTTCAACAAACAATTGATGAAGTTCATGGAAGAGGGCGGCAAGGTCTACGCGTGCCGCTTCGCACTGCAGGCGCTGTATGGACACGGCGAAGCTTCGCTAATCGAAGGCATTCGGCCGATCAGCCCGCTCGACGTGCTCGACATCCAGTTGCTTCACCGTAAGGACAATGCGTTGGTCATCCACACATGGACGGTCTGACGACAGTTTGACGAGAGGCAAGTGACCACCATGTCCGACAAACGTATCGTGCGCGCCGCAGCGGTTCAGATCGCACCCGACTTCGAGCGCAGCGGCGGCACGCTCGAGAAGGTTTGCGAGGCCATCGGGAAAGCCGCACGCGAAGGCGTGCAACTGATCGTGTTCCCCGAAACCTTCGTGCCGTATTACCCGTACTTCTCTTTCGTGCGGCCACCGGTCGTGTCCGGCGCCGAACACATGAAACTCTATGAAGAGGCCGTGATCGTGCCGGGCCCGGTGACGCAGGCGGTGGCCGAGCAGGCGCGTTTGCATCGGATGGTGGTGGTGCTCGGCGTCAACGAACGCGATCACGGCAGTCTCTACAACACGCAGTTGATCTTCGACGTGGATGGCCGGATCGTCCTCAAGCGCCGCAAGATCACCCCGACGTTTCATGAACGGATGATCTGGGGGCAGGGCGACGCTTCAGGTTTGACGGTGGCGAATACGGCGGTTGGACGTGTCGGCGCGCTGGCCTGTTGGGAGCATTACAACCCGCTCGCGCGCTATGCGTTGATGACACAGCACGAAGAGATTCATTGCAGCCAGTTCCCCGGTTCTCTCGTGGGGCCGATCTTCGCCGAGCAGATCGAGGTGACGATCCGGCATCACGCGCTGGAGTCGGGATGCTTCGTCGTCAATGCAACGGGATGGCTCACCGAGGCGCAGATTGCTTCCGTGACGCCGGATACGAATTTGCAGAAGGCGCTGCGGGGCGGCTGCAATACCGCGATCGTGTCGCCGGAAGGCCAGCATCTCGCCGAGCCGCTGCGCGAGGGTGAGGGCATGGTGATCGCCGATCTCGACATGGCCTTGATCACCAAGCGCAAACGCATGATGGATTCGGTCGGTCATTACGCGCGGCCCGAATTGCTGAGTCTCGCGATCAACCGGCGGCCCGCGGAAACCGTGGCGCCGATGCCGGCGTGGCCGGCCGCATCGAGTGTCGATTTCAATTCAACCGAAGGAGGATGCGATGAACGCCAGCGAGTCGCTGTCGGCGCAGAGCCGGCAATTGATGACTGAGTTGCAGTCGACCGGTTTGCGGCTCGTGTCGCCGGATGCGGGCGCGGCGAGCCGGCGCGGTGGCGCGGGTCCGTCGGATCACAAGGCGGTAACGGTGGACGGCGTGACGATCATGGTGCCCGTGCATACGAGCACCGCGTGGCACTCGCCATTCGTCGCGCAGACGCCGGACGCGAGCGGGTCGAGCGCGCTATTGCGCGGCACGATTCCAATCGCCAACATCAGCTTTCCGAAGGCGCCGCGTTTCTACGGCATGCAGACGCTCGACGGCGTGCCGTACTCGCATATCGCCGCATTGCATAGCGCGGACGTGCTTGCTACGACCGTATTGCAAACCTGCATTCGCTACGAGAGCCGGCGCAAGAGTTGCAAGTTCTGCGCAATCGGGCAGTCGCTCGCGGCGGGCCGCACGATTGCGCGCAAGACGCCGGAGCAACTCGCGGAAGTGGCGCGTGCGGCGGTCTTGCTCGACGGCGTAAAGCATATGGTGCTGACCACGGGCACGCCGCCCACGCCGGATCGCGGCGCGCAGATTCTGTGCGAGAGCGCGTTCGCGATCAAGGCCGCGGTCGATCTGCCGATCCAGGCGCAATGCGAGCCGCCCGACGACGACCGCTGGTTCGCGCGCATGAAAGCGAGCGGCATCGACACGCTCGGCATGCATCTGGAAGTGGTGACGCCCGCTTTGCGCGAACGCATCATGCCGGGCAAGGCGAGCGTGCCACTGTCGCGCTACATGGAAGCGTTCAAGTCCGCCGTCGCCGTATTCGGACGCGGCCAGGTCAGTACGTACATTCTCGCGGGGCTCGGCGATAGCGCGGCAGCGATTCTGGCGATGTCGCGCGAGTTGATCGAGTTGGGCGTCTATCCGTTTGTCGTGCCGTTCGTGCCGATCAGCGGCACGCCGCTCGAAGATCATCCGGCGCCTACGCCCGAATTCATGAAGTCGGTGTTGCAGCCGCTTGGCGGCATGCTCAACGCCGCGGCCATGCGTTCGAGCGATATCAAGGCGGGCTGCGGTAAATGCGGCGCGTGTTCGTCGCTGTCGTCGTACGAGGAGTGATCATGTTCGGTGAAGCGATTGCAGGCGAGGCGCTGGATGGTGACGTCGATTTCGCGCCGTATGCGCCGAACGAATTCCGCATCAAGTGGACCACGTTGAATTGGGAAGCCGAAGCGGCATTCAAATTGCGGCGGGCGGTGTTCTGCATCGAGCAAGGCATTTTCGCCGCGGATGATCGTGATGATATCGATCCGCACGCGCAGCAACTGGTGGCCGTCAGTTGTCTTGGCGGCATGCCTGAGCAGGTGGTCGGCGCCGTGCGGATTCATCGCGATCACGACAACGTGTGGTTCGGTTCGCGGCTCGCCGTGCACGCGGCGTTTCGTCGGCATGGAAAGATCGGCGCGACGCTGATTCGTCTTGCGGTTAGCAGCGCACATGCGTTGGGCTGTGAGACGTTCCTAGCGCATGTGCAGAGCCAGAATGTGCCGCTCTTTCGCGCGATGCACTGGGACGTGCTCGCGGAGGAAACCCTGCTGGGCAGGCCGCATCATCTGATGCAGGCGCAATTGGACCGGTATCCGCCGTGTGTGACGCCCTTTGGCGGTTTCGTCACGCGGACGCAAGCGCAAGCGTATTCGCGTCGTCCCGAGCCCGTGCGGAGTGCGGCATGACCGTCGCCGAACTCGTCGCCAGCTTGCGCGAAAGCCGTGGGTTCCGTCACAAGACCGATATCGTCGACGTGGTCGGCGCGCTGGCGAAGCGTTTGCCTCGCGGCACGCACGATCTCGCGCAAGCCGTGGCGCTCGGCGACGACTGCGCCGCGCTCGCCGATGGCGACGGCTATCTGCTCTTCGCCATCGAAGGCATGGTCAGCGATTTTGTGAGCGCCATGCCGTGGTTTGCCGGCTACAGCAGCGTGATGGTCAACGTCAGCGATATCTATGCGATGGGCGGACGGCCGCTGGCGGTGGTGGATGCGTTGTGGAGTCCGGGCATCGGCGCGGCCGACGAGGTGCTGGCGGGCATGGCGGCGGCGTCGGTCGCGTATGGTGTGCCGATTGTCGGCGGCCACACGAATACGCGCAGCGACGCGGCGCAACTGGCGGTGTCGATTATCGGCCGCGCCAAGGCGTTGCTGTCGAGCTTCAACGCGAAACCGGGCGACAGTCTGATGATGGCGATCGATCTGCGTGGCCGTTTTGAAGAACCGTATCCGTTCTGGAATGCTTCGGTGGATGCACCGGGCGAGCGTTTGCGGGGCGATCTGGAACTGCTGCCTCAGTTGGCGGAAAGCGGCCTGTGCGATGCCGCGAAAGATATCAGCATGGCGGGTACGCTCGGCACGGCGTTGATGTTGCTCGAGTGCTCGCGAGTGGGGGCGCGGATCGATCTCGCGCGCATTCCCAAACCCGGCGGCGTGGCGCTGGAACGCTGGGTGACCGCGTTTCCGAGTTTCGGCTATCTGTTATCCGTGCGGACCGAGCATGTCGATGCCGTGCAGGCCCGGTTCGACGCGCGTGCTCTCTCCTGCGCCGTGATCGGTTCCGTTGATGCAACGAGCCAGGTGGTCCTGCATCAGCGGGACGATGTTGCAACGTTGTGGGATTTTCAGCGCGAGCCGTTCATTGTCGGGAAGGGTGACGTGACATGAGCGCGTTGTGCACAGTCAACCCGCGCGGCGGCGTCGTGCACACGCTCGAACTGGCGACGGTTTTGACGATACATGGGCACGACGCGATAGTGTTCGTACCTACCCATTGATTCGAGGAGTAGCGATGCCTGTCATGCACTTTCGCATTCAATGGCCCGATGGCGACGAAGCGAACTGTTATTCGCCCTCGCTCGTGATCGGCGATTTTTTCACACCGGGCGAGGCCTACGAGCTGGAGGATTTCGTCGCGCGATCGCGGCAGGCGCTAGGTATCGCGTCCGAGCGGGTGCGCGAGAAATATGGCTTTGCCTGCTCGGCGGCGATGGACCAGCTTGCGCAGATCGAGCGCGATGCGGCGCGCTTTCGCGATCGGCCGGACGCGACCGTCAAGGTCATCGAATTCAGCTAGGTGCTTATTCTTTCAGAGGACGCATCATGTCAAATCCAGCACATCACGCGCGCGCCGAGGGCCATTACAGCGTGCTCGTCATCGGTGGCGGACAGGCGGGTCTATCGGTCAGCTATTACCTCAAAGAGGCCGGCATCGACCATCTGGTCGTGGAAAAGAACACCGTGACGCACACGTGGCGCGAGCAGCGCTGGGACGCGTTCTGTCTGGTCACGCCGAACTGGCAATGCGCGCTGCCCGATTATCCGTATCGTGGCGACGATCCGCACGGCTTCATGAGGAAGGACGAGATCGTGGCGTACCTCGACGGCTTCATTGAACATGTCGATGCGCCGCTGATGGAGCGTACTGAAGTCAAACGCGTCAAGCAGCGCGACGACGGCGTCTACGCGATCAGGACGACGCAGGGCGATTTCACCGCGGATCAGGTCGTGGTGGCCTCGGGCGGCTACCACACGCCGATCGTGCCGCGACTGGCCGAGCGCTTGCCCGCGCGAATCGTGCAACTGCAGTCGTCGGCGTATCGCAACCCGCAGGCGCTGCCTGATGGCGCGGTGATGGTGGTCGGCACCGGGCAATCCGGCGCGCAGATCGCGGAAGATTTGCATCTGGCCGGCCGGGAGGTGGTGCTGGCGGTCGGCGAGGCGCCGCGTTGCGCGCGCTTCTATCGTGGCCGCGACGTGGTCGACTGGCTGGCCGACATGCAGTACTACGATATGCCGGTCGAAAAGCATCCGTTGCGCGAAGGCGTGCGCGACAACACCAATCACTACGTGACGGGACGCGATGGTGGCCGAGATATCGATCTGCGCAAATTCGCCGCCGAAGGCATGGAGTTGTACGGCCGCCTTGACGATCTGCGCGACGGCCACTTCCATTTCTCGCCGACGCTCGCGGCCAATCTCGATGCGGCGGACGATACGTATAACCGGATCAACGTGAGCATCGACAGCTTCATCGAGAAGCGCGGTATCGACGCGCCGAAAGGTGGCGCGTACGAAGCTGTCTGGCGTCCGGCACAGGAGCGCAGCACGCTTGATCTGGAAGCGAGCGGCATTGCCGCGATCATCTGGTGCATCGGTTTTACGCCGGACTTCAGTTGGCTCGATGCACCCGTGTTCAACGGTCGCGGTTATCCGGCGCATACGCGTGGCATTACGCCGATCGACGGCTTGTATTTCGTCGGCTTGCCGTGGCTGCATACGTGGGGCTCGGGGCGTTTCTCCGGCGTCGCGCGCGATGCGGAGTTCATCGTGCACGCGATTCGCGAGAAGGCACGCGAGCGCGCGTCGTTATCGGCCGCCGTTGCCGCATGACGTTGCTCGGCGCAAGGGCTAAGGATGGCGCAAGAAAAAACGGCCACTGCGTTCTTCATCGCAGCGGCCGCTGTATTTCACCGAAACGTTCGGCTAAGGCTTAGCTCCCCAGCGCCGGATCGCTCATGCTGCTCTTGCCGGTTTCCACGTGTCCGGCAAAACGCCGCGCGAACAGCGGATCCGTATTGGCCGTAATGGCCAAATCGTACCAACCATGGGCGTTACGCAGATCGAGGTAGATCTGGTCGGTATCGCCGCCGCGCACCGTATGCCGGATCACATTGTTCGGGTCGTACGCGTTGATGATTTTGAACTGGCAAGGCGCGCTGCCCACGTTCTCCAGGCGCAATTGCAGATTGCCGTTCGCGACGTCATAACCTTCCTCAACTTCAGGCCGCGCGATGTCGGAGCCGTTCCACCAGCTGCGCGCGACCGGCTTGCCCGCAAACCGACGCAGAAAGCCATTCGGACCGTACACGGTGAAGTCGTAGCTGCCGTCGGCGTTCAACGGCAACACGTCCTGCAGGCGCTTGCCCGCTTCGACCGTATAGGTGCGCGGCGCGTCGAGACTGTGAGCGGCGTAGACGAGAAACACCGCGCCGGCGCGGCCCGTGTTGACGAAGCGCATCGTGAGCTGGTTGGTCGCGCCCTCGCCATGCACGCGCACGAACAACTCGTAGGGCAGCGCGCGAGCAGGGCGCACGCCGGGTTCCTGCTTCGGCACGGCCTGCAGGGCGGGCGGCAGCGGGACGTAATCCGGATGACGGTTCTGATCGGGCGGCACGTAGCCGCTCGTGCCCGGCAGTGTCGGGAAAGCGTCGTTCGGGTTGCTGAAGTTGAACGCCGACATCAGATCGCCGCACACCGCGCGGCGCCACGGCGTGATGTTCGATTCGCCGAGATTGCGCTCGTGGCCGAAACGCTTTTCGATGAAACGGATCACCGACGTGTGGTCGAACAATTCCGAGCATACGTAGCCGCCTTTCGACCACGGCGACACCACCAGCATCGGCACACGCGGTCCGAGTCCGTACGGGGCGGCGGGAATCTTCGCGTCGCCCGGATAGATTTCGTTGCTCGTGTCGACGGTGGACAAACCATTCGCGCTCGACGACGGTGCGAACGGCGGCACCATGTGATCGAAGAAGCCGTCGTTCTCGTCGTAGTTGATCAGCAGCACCGTCTTGCTCCACACCTCGGGATTCGACGTGAGAATCTGCAAGACCTGGTCGATGTACCACGCGCCGTAGTTCGTCGGCCAGTTCGGATGCTCGGAGTAGGCTTCGGGCGCGACGATCCACGAGACTTGCGGCAATGCGTTGTTCTGCACGTCGCGCTTGAGGATATCGAAGTAGCCGTCGCCCTTCGCCGCGTTCGTGCCGGTGCGCGCGTTGTCGTAAAGCGGATTGCCGGGCTGCGCGTTGCGGTACTGGTTGAGGTAGAGCAGCGAGTTGTCGCCGTAGTTACCGATGTACGGGTTCTGCGTCCAGCCCCACGAGCCGTTCGCGTCGAGACCGGTGCCGATGTCCTGATAGATCTTCCACGAAATGCCCGCGTTCTGCAGCACTTCGGGATAGGTGGACCAGCCGTAGCCGAGTTCGGAGTTGTCGATCACCGGGCCGCCGCCGCTGCCGTCGTTGCCGACCCAGCCGCTCCACATGTAATAGCGGTTCGGGTCCGTCGGTCCCATCAGCGAGCAGTGGTACGCGTCGCAGATCGTGAAGGCGTCGGCGAGTTGATAGTGAAACGGAATGTCCTCGCGCGTGAAATAGGCCATCGTCGTGGCGCTTTTGGCGGGCACCCATTGATCGTAGCGGCCGCCGTTCCACGCCGCGTGCGTGCTGGTCCAGTCGTGCGCGAGATCCTGCAGGAATTGCAGACCCAGATTCGGCGCGCTCGGGCGGAACGGCAGCACATAACCGGCATCCGCCGCGAGCGGCTGATACCACACGGGCTTGCCGTTCGGCAGATTGACCGCGCGCGTGTCGCCAAAACCGCGCACGCCCTTGAGCGTGCCGAAGTAGTGGTCGAACGAACGGTTTTCCTGCATCAGCACGACGATGTGCTCGACGTCGCGGATCGTGCCGGTCTTGTTGTTGGCGGGAATGGCGAGTGCGTTGCGAATGCCCAGAGGCAGCATGCTCAGCGCGGTGGCGGACCCGGCTGCATGCGCGGCGGAGCGCAGAAAATCACGGCGATTTTTTGATGTCATGGTATTGGCTTTCGATCTTCGGTGAAGGAACGATGCACGCAACACGCGAGACTCGCCCGCGCGTCGCGTGACGCGCGAAACTCAGTCGACGGTGTGGATAACAGGTGTGGCGAGCGGCGTCGACGCGGCGGCGGACCATGCCGGGTCGGCGCTTGATGCAGGTAGTGCGGGGGTTTGAATCGTAACGGCAGCGGGCGCGGGTGAAGCGGAGGACGGATTCGCCGACAGCACTACGGCGGCGTTGCTGTCGCCGGCGGAACTCTCGGTAGAACTAACCGCGCGCGTATCGGGGTTTTTGTCGTCGTCGTTGCCGCATGCGCCGAGCAGCATGCACAGCGACACGGCGGCCAGTGCGGCCGCCAAACGTTTGCGATGCAAGGTAATCGACGGGTTCGACACAACAGACATGGCAATGTCTCCGGCACGGGGAAGATGCGCCAGGGCATCCATGTGCCCAGGTCAGCGATGCGCAAGAATAGTCGCTTACCTGTGTAACTTTTGTGAAGATGTGGAAATTTGGGTATTTGTTGAGAATTGGGCGGCCGTCAATCCTGGATCGCGACGATGGCTTCGACTGCTGTTGACGCTGGGTTTGTCGACGGTGATCTGAGCGGTTTGCCGGCAGTCGCGCTGTTGCGCGGCGCGTCGAGAAGACGCGCCGCGATCATGCGCTCAATGGTCAAAGCTCACCGCGTTGGAAACGAATGCCGCAATGGCTTCGTTCAGCGGTTGCGGCGCATCGCGATGCGGCGAGTGCCCGCAAGCGTCGAGCTTGACCCGTTGCGCATGCGGCACGTGTACGGCGATCGTATCGATCTGGGCCATCGTGCCGTAGTTGTCGTCGTGGCCTTGCACCGCGAGCAACGGCTTGCGGATCGATGCCAATTCTTCTGCAATCGACCACTGCCTGAAAGCCGGATTCAACCAGATGTCGTTCCAGCCATAGAACGCGGAATCGACGTCCGCGTGATAGCGGCTGAGCTTGCTGCGCAGGTCGGTGCTTTCGTAGAGTTGTTTGGTCTGCGCGATGCTTTGCACCGAAATATCTTCGACGAAGACATGCGGCGCAATTACCACCGCACCGGCCAATTGTTCCGGATGGAGCGCTGCGTACAGCAGCGTGATCGAGCCGCCGTCGCTATGGCCGATTACCCACATGCGCCGGCGTTCGCGCGTGTCGATATGAAGTGCGTCGAGCAAAGCGGGCAGGATATCGCGAGCCTGCGCGGTCATGAAATTGACGGGCCACTTCACCTCATGCGGACGCGGCGTGGAAAGTCCGTAGCCGGGCCGCGAATAAACAAGCCCGCGCATGCCGAGCCGTTCGCACAGCGCTTGCGGCCAGTCGCGCCACATCGCGATCGAACCGAGACCTTCATGGAGGAAGACCGCGATCGGCGCGTCGCCGACCGCTTCATTCACCCAGCGATACTCGATGCGCGACGGCCCATGCGACGCGGTAGCAGGCAAGTCAGCGAACTCGCTGGCGGTGGTCGCTGCAACGTTGCCAATGGCGGGGTTCTGCATAAATCACCTTATGACTGCTCGCGCAGTTTGAAGCGTTGAATTTTTCCGGTGGCAGTCTTCGGCAGATCGTCGACGAACACGATATCGCGCGGATATTTATGCGGCGCGAGCCGATCCTTCACGAAAGCCTTCAACTCATCCGCGAGTATCTCAGAGGCCGCGAATTCACGCTTCAGCACCACGAACGCGCGAGTTTTGACGAGGCCGCCGTGATCGACGCCGACCACCGCCGCTTCGAGCACCGCGCCGTGCTGTACCAGCACCATTTCCACTTCAACGGGCGAGACGTACTGGCCGCTTACTTTGAGCATGTCGTCGCTGCGGCCTGCGTAGACATAGCAGCCGTTCGCCAGCCGGCAGTACTTGTCGCCGCTGCGAATCCATTCGCCGAGAAAAGTCGCGCGCGTCTTCTCGCGGTTGTTCCAGTACATCACGGCCGCGCTCGGCCCTTTGATATACAGGTCGCCGACTTCGCCATCGGCCACCGCATGACCGGCATCGTCGCGCAACTCGACTTCGTATCCCGGCACCGGGCGGCCCGTCGTGCCGTACTCGACCGCGCCCGCGCGATTGGACAGGAAGATATGCAGCATTTCAGTCGAGCCGATGCCATCGAGAATCTCGCAGCCGAAATGCGCGGTGAAACGCTCGCCGATTTCGCGCGGTAACGCTTCGCCCGCCGACGTGCAGATGCGCATTGCGACGTCGGCGCGTGCAGGCAGGCTGGGCGACACCAGCATGTTCGCGTAGAGCGTGGGCACGCCGTAAAACACCGTCGGGCGATGTTTGACGAGGCGCGTGAAAATCGCGTCGGCGGTGGGACGCTCCGCCATCAGGATCGCCGTGGCGCCGACCGACAGCGGGAACGTCAAGCCGTTGCCGAGACCGTACGCAAAGAACAGCTTGGCCGCGGAGAACACCACGTCGCTCTCGGCGATACCGAGGATCGGCTTCGCATACAGCTCGGCGGTCCAGTACAGGTTCGCATGCGTGTGGACGGTGCCCTTCGGTTTGCCGGTCGAGCCTGATGAATACAGCCAGAAGGCGATGTCGTCGCAACCGGTTGCCGCAGCTTTGGCGGCAGGCGCTGCGGCGTCGATCAGTTCTTCAAGCAACGGCGCGAGAAGCGGCTCGCCTTCGCACGGCTGCGAGACGATCAACTGACAACCGTCATGTTCGGCGGACTCCAGCGCCTGCGTCACGTTCTGCACCAGCGCACCCGAGGCGATCACGGCGCGCGCGTGGCTATGCGTGAGCATGTACACATAGTCGGCGGGAGTGAGCAGCGTGTTCGCGACCACCGGCACGACGCCCGCGTAGAGCGCGCCGAGAAAGGCAACCGGTAGGGCGATGGTATCGAGCATCACGAGCAGCACGCGCTCTTCCGAATGCACGCCGAGCGTGCGCAGCGCGCTCGCGAAGCGCCGCGCGCGTTCGTCCAGGTCACCGTAGGTCGTGCTGCCGGTGTCGTCGATATAGGCGGTCTTGGCGGCGCGTGTTTCGTTCAGCCGAAACAGGTAGGCCGCGAAATTGAATAGCGCGGGCGGCGGTTCGACCGTCGCGGCGGGCTGATTCGCTGCCTTGTCCAACAGGGCTTCCATGTGTCTCCTCCATCGGGTGGGCGCGGTCCGGCTGTTGTGTGCTCATGATCCGCTCGATGCTGTCAGGCTAGTGTGCTTGCTCGGTCCTTATCGTTAAGCTCGTGCGCCGTCACACCGTGGGCAAATGAGTCGCTTGCGTCAACGTATCGATTGCGGCGCTCGCTGCCTGGATGGCCGAACGGCGGTGATAGAAACCCAACGCGCGCAAGCCGCCGAGTTCCTCGCCGCCGCCCGCGCGGCCCGGGCCGCCGTGCAGCGACATCGGCATCACGTTCCCATGACCCGTTTGACTCTGCTGGACCGAAGGTGAAATGGCATGCACGCGACCGTGCGAATCCGCAAGTTCCAGTGCAAGGCGGCCGAGATGTGCTTCATCGTTCGAATAGATCGAGGCGACCAGCGATCCCTGGCCGCGTCGCGCGAGAGCGACGGCGTGCGCTTCGGGCAGTGCGTTTGCATGGGTGGCGACGCGATAGGGTGCCACGCTCGCCACCGGGCCGAATACTTCGACGTCGTGCAGCAGCGTCGCGCTATCTGGATCGTTGACCACGAACAGATGCGGCGCGATGCAAGCCGCGATGTCGGCGTCCGCGTCGATGAGCGGCACAGCGGAGCCGTCGTAAGCGAGCACCGCTTCTTCGCGCAGCGCCGCGATGCCAGCCAGCACGTTTTCGTATTGCTCGCGGCTCACGAGCGAACCCATGCGCACGGCGTCATTACGCGGATTGCCGACGGTGATTTTCGCGAGCTTCGCCTTGAGTGCTTCGAGCACGGCTTCAAGTGCGGTCTCGGGGACGAACGCGCGCCGGATCGCCGTACATTTCTGCCCGGATTTCACGGTCATTTCCCGCACTACTTCCTTGATGAAGAGGTCGAAGGCGGGTGTGTCGGGCGTCGCGTCGGCGCACAGAATCGCGCTATTCAGGCTGTCGGCTTCGACGTTCAGACGCGCGCCGCGCTGCACGAATGCCGGATGCGCGCGCAACGTGGCGGCGGTTTCCGCGGAGCCCGTGAACGACACGACATCGAAGGACTGAATCTGATCGAGCAGGCCCGCCGAGCTGCCGCAAATCACCGAGAGCGCGCCGGGCGGCAGAATGCCCGCATCGATTACATCGGCGACCATGCGCTGGGTGAGCCAGGCCGTCGCCGTGGCGGGCTTGACGATGACCGGCACGCCGGATAGTAACGCCGGCGCGGCTTTTTCCCACAAGCCCCACGACGGAAAATTGAACGCATTGATCAAGAGCGCGACGCCGCGTGTCGGCGTCAGCACGTGCTGCACGCTGAACGATTGGTCCTTGCTCAGCGAGACGCTGTTGCCGTCGCGAAGTGCATGCACCTCGCCGAGCGACGCGCCGAGTTTCGCGTAATACGACAGCGTGAAAATGCCGCCGTCGATATCGACGGCCGAGTCGTTGCGCGTGGTGCCCGAGTTCGCGGTGGCGATCGCGTAGTAGTCGTCGCGTTTCGCTTGCAGCAGCTTGACGATATCGGCGAGGCGGGCGGCGCGTTGCGCGTAGGTCAATGAACGCAACGCGGCGCCGCCGTCTTCGCGGGCAAAGGCGAAGGCGCGTGCGAGATCGAGGCCTTCGCTCGATACACGCACGAGCGCAACGCCGGTCACCGGATCGGTGAGCGTGACGCCCGCGCCGCCGCCGGCGATCCACTGGCCGGCCACATGGTTCTTCAAGAGTTCGGTCATGGCAATGCTCAGGCGGGAGTGAATTCGATTGCGCCTTGCGGCAGGAGATACAGCACCAGCGCCTCGCCGTTCGCCACCGTCGGACGATGCGCGGAGCCGGGCTCGTACACGCACCAGCCGGCCGGGTGGCCGTCGAAGGTGGCGCCTTGGGTGAGCGGCATGATCAGATCGATCTCGCCGTTCGGGTGAACATGATGCGGACCGGCAATATCCTTCATATCGACGACGTCGACGGAAAAGCCGTGGGTCTCGGGCAGCGCCTTGAAGATGCGGCCGTAGCGAATGCCGCCGCCTTCGCGGTTGCATAGCCAGCCTTCGGTGACGCCGGTTCGGCACGCTTGGGCGAGCTCGCGGAACGCGTCGCCGCCGGCGGGATAGGCGTCGTTCAGCCAGTCGGCCAGCTTGCCGTCGAGCGGCCGGCCGGCGAGTTGCTCCGTGACGCCCGCGATCAGGCGCTGGAATTCATGTGGGGACATGCGAGCCTCCAGATCAGTGCGTTCGACCACTACACGCACGTTAATGCATGCGAGTCGTCGCGCCATCTCCGTGACGCTGCCGAAAAATCTCGACAGCGTTTGTTATTGGATCAATATTTGGCGAAAATTAACCGTTCATCAGGTGTCTGTCAAGCACTATAGTACATGTATCGCAGTTAAGAGGCAGCAAAACATGAACCAAAATTACTCTCCCGCACCGCTGGACGACTCAGGCGACGAGGAAGCGGGCCGCGCCGAAAGGGCGCCGGAGCGTGGCGCCGAGCGCGATCCGTTTCTCACGGCGATGGGCGAACGCGTGCGCCTCCTGCGCGCGCGCCGCGGCATGACGCGCAAGACGCTGGCCACGGAAACCGGCCTGTCGGAGCGGCATCTGGCGAATCTGGAATCGGGCGTGGGCAATGCGTCGGTGCTGGTGCTGCGGCAAATCGCGGCCACCTTGAACTGTTCGCTGGCCGAGGTGATCGGCGACGAAACCACGGCTTCCGCCGAATGGCTGCTAATCCGCGAATTGCTGCAAGGACGCGATCAGGCGGCCTTGCAGCGCGCCCGCGTGGCGCTCGCCGAGATGTTCGCGCAGGCGCCGCGCGACCCGCATCGCAAGGACCGGATCGCGTTGATCGGCCTGCGCGGCGCCGGCAAATCAACGCTCGGGCGGATGCTGGCGCAGGAGCGCAAAGTGCCGTTCGTCGAGCTCACACGTGTGATCGAGCAACTGGCCGGCTGTCCGCCGTCCGAGATTCATTCGCTTTACGGGGCAGCCGCTTACCGGCGTTATGAACACCGCGCGCTGGAGGCCGTGATTCAGGAGCACGAGCACGCGGTGATCGCATCGCCGGGCGGACTGGTGTCGGAGTCGGGCACGTTCAATACGCTGCTGTCGCATTGCTATACGGTGTGGCTGCAGGCCGCGCCGGAAGAGCACATGCGCCGCGTCGTCGCGCAGGGCGATCTGCGGCCGATGTCGGGTAACAAGGAGGCGATGGACGACCTGAAGCGCATCCTGGCGGGGCGCGGCGAGCTGTACGCCCGCGCCGACATGACCTTCGACACCAGCGAAAAAACCTTGGCCGACGCCTACCTGCAACTGCGCGACCGCCTCGCCGCAAGGCTCGCCGCCGAATCGCCCGACGAAGCGCGTCTTAGCTAACGTGCACTTCGGCGTCAGGGTTTACTAGCGAACATGCACTAAAGTGCTTTACATGGGTTTGACGATGCACTATTGTTCAAAAAACAAGTTTTGCATCGTCCAGTCAGGAGACGCCCCATGTCCACAGCAGAAACCGCCGTCGCGCCGGTCGACTACCGCACCGATCCCTCGCAGTACAAGCATTGGAAGCTGAGCTTCAACGGTCCCGTTGCGACGCTCGGCATCGATATCGCCGAGGATGGCGGCATCCGTGACGGCTACAAGCTGAAGTTGAATTCGTACGACCTCGGCGTCGACATCGAATTGCACGACGCAATACAGCGCATCCGCTTCGAGCATCCCGAAGTGAAAACCGTGGTGCTGACGAGCCTGAAGGACCGCGTGTTCTGCTCGGGCGCCAACATCTTCATGCTGGGTCTCTCGACGCATGCGTGGAAGGTCAACTTCTGCAAGTTCACCAACGAGACGCGTAACGGTCTGGAAGACTCGTCGCGTCATTCAGGTCTGAAGTTTCTGGCTGCCGTGAACGGTGCGTGCGCCGGCGGCGGTTATGAACTCGCTCTGGCCTGCGACGAAATCTATCTCGTGGATGACCGTTCGTCGTCGGTGTCGCTGCCGGAAGTGCCGTTGCTAGGCGTGCTGCCAGGCACCGGCGGCCTGACGCGCGTCACGGACAAACGCAAGGTGCGGCACGACCGTGCCGACATCTTCTGCACGGTGGTCGAAGGCGTGCGCGGCGAGCGCGCGAAAGCGTGGCGTCTCGTGGATGAAGTCGTGAAGCCGAACCAGTTCGATCAGGCGATCCAGGCACGCGCGCTCGAACTCGCCGAGCAGAGCGATCGTCCCGCGGACGCACAGGGCGTTGTGCTCACGCGTATCGAACGCACGGATCGCGAAGACGGCCTCACTTATAAAACGCTCGACGTCACGATCGATCGTGCGAAGCGCATCGCGACGTTCACGGCCAAGGCGCCGCAAACCGAACCGCCCGCGAGTATCGATGCGATCGTCGCAGCCGGTGTGAACTGGTGGCCGTTGCAATTCGCCCGCGAACTCGACGACGCGATTCTGTGCATGCGCACCAACGAACTCGCCGTCGGCACGTGGGTTTTCAAAACCGAAGGTGACGCCCGCCATCTGCTCGCCGCGGACGCCTCGCTCATGCAACACAAGGACCACTGGTTCGTGCGCGAGACCATCGGCATCTTGCGCCGTACGCTGGCGCGCATCGACGTCTCGTCGCGTTCGCTGTTTGCGCTGATCGAGCCGGGTTCGTGCTTTGCCGGCACCTTCGCGGAACTCGCGTTCGCCGCCGACCGCACGTATATGGCGGCGCTGCCGAGCAATGAAGAGGAAGAGCCGGCCATCACGCTGTCGGAAGTCAACTTCGGCCTCTATCCGATGGTCACGCATCAGTCGCGTCTCGGCCGGCGCTTCTATGAAGAAGCCGAGCCACTCGACGCCGTGCGCTCCCTGATCGGTCAGCCGATCAAGCCGGTCGAAGCCGAGCGTCTCGGTCTCGTCACCGCATCGCCCGACGACATCGATTGGGCCGACGAAATTCGCATCGCGCTCGAAGAACGCGCCGCCATGTCGCCGGATGCACTGACCGGACTCGAAGCGAATCTGCGCTTCAACGGTCCGGAAACGATGGAGACGCGCATTTTCGGCCGTCTCACCGCGTGGCAGAACTGGATTTTCAACCGGCCGAACGCAGTGGGCGAGAAGGGCGCGCTCAAGGTGTACGGCAAGGGCAGCAAGGCGCAATTCGACGTCTCGCGTGTTTGATACGCATTTGATGCGCGCGTGATGGGCGTCTGAACGCCATCCGCGCAACGAGCGCGAAACAGGCCACCGTCTGCCCGATACGCGCCATTCACCGTCACTGCAGTTTCCGAACCAGGAACCGACCATGTCATCGATCAACTACAGCGAAAAGATTCCGAACAACGTCAACCTCGCCGACGACCGGGCGCTGCAGCGCGCGCTCGAACAATGGCAGCCGAATTTCCTGGCGTGGTGGGGCGATATGGGCCCGGAAGGCTCGCACGGCTACGACGTGTATCTGCGCACCGCGGTGAGCGTCGACGCGGGCGGCTGGGCGCATTTCGATCACGTGAAGATGCCGGATTACCGCTGGGGCATTTTCCTGACGCCCGGCGAGCAGGACCGCAAGATTCACTTCGGCGAACACAAGGGCGAAGCGGCCTGGCAGGACGTGCCCGGCGAGCATCGCGCGAATCTGCGCCGCATCATCGTGACGCAGGGCGATACGGAACCGGCATCGGTCGAGCAGCAGCGTCACCTCGGCTTGACGGCGCCTTCCATGTACGACTTGCGCAATCTGTTCCAGGTGAATGTGGAAGAAGGCCGCCACCTGTGGGCGATGGTGTATTTGCTACATCGCTACTTTGGCCGCGACGGCCGTGAGGAAGCCGAAGCATTGCTCGGCCGCCGTTCAGGCGACGAGGACAATCCCCGCATTCTAGGCGCGTTCAACGAGAAAACGCCGGACTGGCTCGCGTTTTTCATGTTCACGTACTTTACCGATCGCGACGGCAAGTTCCAGTTGTCGGCGCTCGCCGAGTCGGGCTTCGATCCGCTTGCGCGCACCACCAAGTTCATGCTGACCGAAGAAGCGCATCACATGTTCGTCGGCGAATCGGGTGTGTCTCGTGTGATCCAGCGCACCGCCCAGGTGATGAACGAACTCGGTACGGACGACGTCGCGAAGCTTCGCGCGGCCGGCGTGATCGATCTGCCGACCATTCAGCGCTATCTGAACTTCCATTACTCGGTCACGATCGATCTGTTCGGCGCCGATCATTCGTCCAACGCGGCCACGTTCTATAGCTCGGGCCTCAAAGGCCGCTACGAAGAAAACAAGCGCGACGACGATCATCAGTTAAACGGCCAGAGCTACAAGCTGCTCGACGTGCAGGACGGCAAGCTGGTCGAGCGCGAAGTGCCCATGCTCAACGCCATGAACGAAGTGCTGCGCGACGACTACATCAAGGATTCGGTGGCGGGCGTGGGGCGCTGGAACAAGGTGCTCGAAAAGGCCGGCATCGATTTCCGCATGACGGTGCCGCATAAAGCGTTTAATCGGCAGATCGGCACTTTCGCAAACACGCGCGTGTCGCCCGACGGCCGCGTGGTCAGCGAAACCGAATGGGCCGCCAACGAAGCCAAATGGCTCGCCACGCCGGAAGACCGCGCTTACGTCGCGTCGTTGATGGGACGCGTCACGGAAGCGGGCAAGTTCGCCAACTGGATTGCGCCGCCTTCGATGGGCGTGAACCGTCAGCCGGTCGATTTCGAATACGTGCGCTTTAACTGAGCACGCGAGCGGCGCGTGAGACGCTTGCGCCGCATCTCAAGGTGGAGGAAGTCATGAACGGCCCAGTATCGATCGAAGTTCTCAGGCAGCATCTGATCGATCCGGAAATCTGCATTCGCTGCAATACGTGCGAAGAGACTTGCCCGGTCGATGCGATCACGCACGACGACAACAACTATGTGGTCAAGGCGGAGATCTGCAACGGCTGCATGGCGTGCGTGCCGCCGTGTCCGACCGGCGCGATCGACAACTGGCGCACGGTGCTGAAGGCCGACGCGTACCCGATCGAAGAGCAGTTCACGTGGGACGTCCTGCCGGAACAGAACACGATGGCCGTGCCCGCCGCGGACGAATCGCCGGGCGCGGGCGCATCGGGCAATGAGTCGGCCGAAGTGAGCGGCATCGAAGTGGATACCGTGCGCGGCTCGGTCGTGCCGCCATGGTCCGCCGCGAAGCCCTACGTGAATCTCTACACGCATAAGGAGCCGACTAGCGCGACGGTGGTCGGCAACTACCGGCTTACGGACGGATCGACCGACAGCGACATTCATCATATCGTGCTCGATTTCGGATCGATGCCGTTTCCGGTACTGGAAGGCCAGTCGATCGGCATTTTGCCGCCCGGCGCGACCGCCGACGGCCGCACGCATCACGCACGCCAGTATTCGATTGCTAGCCCGCGCGATGGCGAGCGGCCCGGTTACAACAACGTCTCGCTGACGGTCAAACGTGTGGCACAGCAGCACGGCGACTCGTTGGACGGCGTGTGTTCGAACTATCTGTGCGATCTGAAGAAGGGTGATGTGGTCAAAGTGATCGGCCCGTTCGGCGGCACGTTCCTGATGCCGAACCATCCGAATTCGCATCTGCTGATGATCTGCACCGGCACGGGTTCAGCGCCGATGCGCGCGATGACCGAGTATCGGCGTCGGCGTCGGCTGAAGGGCGCGACCGGGAAGCTGATGTTGTTCTTCGGCGCGCGGACTAAAGAAGAGTTGCCGTACTTCGGGCCACTCACGAATCTGCCGAAGGATTTCATCGATACCAATCTGGCGTTTTCGCGCACGCCGGGTCAGCCGAAGCGTTATGTTCAGGACGCCATGCGTGAGCGCGCGGTCGATGTGGCGCAGATGCTCAAGGACGACAACACGCATATCTACGTGTGCGGGTTGAAGGGTATGGAAGATGGCGTGCTGCAGGCGCTTAAGGAGATTGGTGAGCAGCATCAACTCGATTGGGAAGCGCTGTGGGTGAAGTTGAAGAAGGAGGGGCGGCTGCATCTGGAGACGTATTGACCGGACGGTGTCCGGTCGAGAATCGGGCGGGGCATTGTTTGCCCGTGCGATGAGTCACCAGATGGTCTTGACGTGCGGATAGGCGCGGACCTTTTCGTCTTTCGTGATGAGAGGGACTGCAAACTTGCGCGCTGTCGCGACAATCATGCGGTCGGCGGGATCTTTGTGGAACTCGCCTGAGTGATCACCGAGCGGCTTCCCACTCGTCTTCGCTGATGGACGTCGTGGGATTGTCATAACGCAAAAGCGTGCCGCGCAGCACTTGGAGTGCGTTGCGTTCCACGCCGCGATAGGGCCGCACTTCCAGCACGGGCCTGCCGCGGTCTGTCACGATCACGCTTTCGCCGAATGATTCAACCTGCCGAAATAACTCGAGCACCCTAGCCTCGAATTCGGATTTTGATACCAGATTGCTGTGTATGTTTTTCCTACAGTGGTTTGCGGATCGGCATAGTGCTGCTCGAAGATTAGGAGCCTACGTGTTGCACTCGGGCGAATCCACTTTACCCGGCGACACCGCCCCACACGCCCGAATCACCAACTGCACCACTTCCTCCGTCGTTGCATCGAACGCCTTTTGCGTCAACGCACGCTTGCCTTTAAGCGCGCGAATCTGCGCGTCAAAGTCAGCATAGTGCTGCGTCGTCGCCCAGATCATATACATCAGCGTCTGCGCATTCACCGGCGCAAGCAACCCGCGCGCGATCCAATCGTCGATCACCTTAACGCGACTATCGAGCCACGGTTTCACTCGCTCCGTGAGAATGTCCTCCATGTGCTCCGCGCCGTGAATGATCTCGCTCGCCCACACCTTCGAACCGAGCGGACGGCGACGCGACAATTCCATTTTCGCGCGCACGTACCCGCCGATCGCTTCGACCGGGTCGTCGCTGCATTCGAACGTATCCGCGGCGCGATGCCAGTCTTCGAACAGGTCTTCCAGCACGCGTCGATATAGCGCGAGCTTTGTCGGGAAGTAGTAATGCACGTTGGCTTTCGGTAAGCCCGCACGTTCCGCGATCATCGCAGTGCTGGTGCCGTCGAGTCCGCGCTCGGCGAAAACCGCCTCGGCGCACGCCAGAAGATGCGCTTCATTCGACTCGCGAATGTGCGCCTTGCGCCGCCGCAAAGGTGCGCGTGTTTCCTCGTTTTCCGTGATGTCAGCCGCCACGTCGTCGTCTCTCATTGTTCGCCTTCGGCGGCATGGGTGCCGCGTCGCGCTTCATTCTAGTCGTTTGGCGCGCTGCCCACACGCGCATTCGTCGCACGCGCTGAAGGCATGTTGCGGTGCAATGGCACGCTTCTCGCTATGTTTCTCACCGCACGAAAGGTGTTGATTTGGCGAGTTTAATCGGCTACAACCTGTCCAACTGGACAGGATTGGAAGAGCGGCCGATTACCCCAGGGTTTGCCCTCTGTATAAGAGGCGATCGACGGCATCGAATGTGCACCGCCCCCGTGCGGACACGCCCCAAAACCCGCCGCCGATGCACCAGTTTCATGTCGGTTCACCGAAAGGAGCGAGACGAATGAATGCGGTATCCGAAGCGCTGAAGCACGCTGAACCCACCACGTCGATCAAGGTCGACGGCAAGCGGCTGTGGGACAGCCTGATGACGATGGCGAAGATCGGTGCAACGCCCAAAGGCGGCGTCTGCCGCCTGGCGCTCACCGACCTCGATAAGGAAGGACGCGATCTGATCGTCAGTTGGGCGAAGGAAGCCGGCTGCACGGTCAGTGTCGACCAGATGGGCAATGTGTTCATGCGCCGCGCCGGGCGCAACCCCGCTGCGCTGCCGGTCATGACCGGTTCGCACGCCGACTCGCAACCAACTGGGGGCCGCTTCGACGGCATCTACGGCGTGCTGGGTGGTCTCGAAGTGATTCGGAGTCTGAACGATCACGGCATCGAGACGGAGCACCCGGTCGAAGTAGTGATCTGGACCAACGAGGAGGGCTCGCGCTTCGCACCTGCAATGGTGGCGTCGGGCGTGTTCGCCGACGTGTTCACACTCGACTACGGTCTGTCGCGCAAGGACGTGGACGGCAAGACCATCGGCGAGGAACTCAAACGCATCGGCTATGCGGGCGATGTGCCGTGCGGCGGTCGGCCGCTCCACGCGGCGTTCGAGTTGCATATCGAACAGGGGCCGATTCTCGAAGCCGAACAGAAAACCATCGGCGTCGTGACCGACGCGCAAGGTCAGCGCTGGTACGAAATCACGCTGACGGGACAGGAGGCGCACGCGGGTCCGACGCCCATGCCGCGCCGTCGCGACGCGTTGCTCGGCGCCTCACGCGTGGTCGATCTGGTCAATCGTATCGGTCTGGACAACGCGCCGTTCGGCTGTGCGACGGTCGGCATGATGCAGGTCTATCCGAACTCACGCAACGTGATTCCGGGCCGCGTGTTCTTCACTGTCGATTTCCGTCATCCGGACGATGCGGTGCTCGCGAAAATGGATGCCGCCTTGCGCAAGGGCGTGGCCGACATCGCGAACGGTATCGGCCTCGAAACCGAACTCGAGCAGATCTTTTATTACGCGCCGGTCGCTTTTGACGAAGCCTGCGTGAAGTCAGTGCGCGCGGCCGCCGAACGCTTCGGTTATCCGCATCGCAACATGGTGTCCGGTGCGGGACATGATGCGTGCTATCTGTCGCAAGTCGCGCCGACCTCGATGGTGTTCGTGCCGTGCGTGGACGGGATCAGTCACAACGAAATCGAGGACGCCACCTTCGAATGGATCGAGGCCGGCGCCAACGTGTTGCTGCACGCCATGCTGGAGCGTGCCTGCGAGCCGGTTTCATGACGATGTCATAACGCTTTAGCGGTTGCGGTCCTTGCCACCCGTTTGACCCGCTTCACCGTAGTGCCCATAAAACATGCCGTCCCGGCTCCGCTCGAAGCGTGGCCGGCAGGAGCGGCTACGTCCTCACATCGAAGAAGGAACGAGTATGGCCATCAAGCAAACCGGCGACATTGCCGCTCAGCGGCTATCGCCCGAGCAGCTCTCGTGCGAGTTCTCCGACATCGCGCCCTTGCTCGACGCAAGCGCCGCGGCCGCGGCGGCGAGCCGCTGCCACTACTGTTACGACGCGCCGTGCGTGAACGCCTGCCCGACGCAAATCGACATTCCCAGCTTCATCCGCAAGATCAGCAACGGCAATCTGAAGGGCGCGGCAGTGGATATTCTGTCGGCCAACCCGTTGGGCGGCATGTGCTCGCGCGTCTGTCCGACGGAGATTCTTTGCGAAGGCGCTTGCGTGCGTAACCATCAGGATGCGAAGCCCGTGGCGATCGGCGCGCTGCAACGTCATGCCACGGATTGGGCGATGGCGCGCGGCGAAGTGCTCTTCAAGCGCGCGGCTGAAACCGGACGGCATGTCGCGGTGGTTGGAGCGGGTCCGGCGGGACTTGCTTGCGCGCACCGGCTCGCGTTGGCCGGCCATAACGTGACGATCTACGACGCGCACGAAAAAGCCGGTGGCCTGAACGAATACGGCATCGCGGCCTATAAAACCGTCGACGACTTTGCACAGCGTGAGGTGGAGTGGCTGTGCTCGGTCGGCGGCATCGAGATCAAACACGGCGTTGCGCTCGGACGTGATGTCGAACTCGACACGCTGCGGAAGCAACACGACGCGGTGTTTCTCGCGATCGGTCTCACGGGCGTGCGCGCACTCGCGATGGACGGCGAAGACCTCGGCGGCGTGATGAACGCGGTGGACTTCATCGAACAGGTGCGCAGCGCGAGCGATTTGGGCACGGTGCCGGTGGGGCGCCGCGTGGTCGTGATCGGCGGCGGCAATACGGCGGTGGACGCAGCCGTGCAAAGCCGCAAGCTCGGCGCGACGTCGGTGACGATGGTGTACCGGCGCGGCGTCGAAGCGATGAGCGCGACCTGGGCCGAGCGCGACTTCGCGCAGACCAGCGGCGTCACGCTCGTCACGCATGCCATGCCGATGCGTCTGATTGGCGACGGCGGCGTGGTCACCGCTGTCGAATTCGCACGTACGTCGAATGACGGTGGAGAAGAGCGCTTCGTGGTCGAAGCGGACATGGTGCTCAAGGCGATCGGTCAAACGCTGGTGGCGGTCGGCATCGAGCGTGAGTTGCTGACGTTGGACGGCAGCCGTATCGCGGTTGACGCGAACGGCCAGACCTCGCTGGCGGGCGTGTGGGCCGGCGGCGATTGCGCGGCCACTGGCGGCATCGACCTCACGGTGCAAGCGGTGCAGGACGGCAAGATCGCCGCTGCCGCGATCGATGCGCTGTTCGCTCGTACAGCGGTGAAAGCCGCCTGAAGCGAATCAAGCCAAGCCCAACGAAGCGTCATACCAGACAAAAAACAGCAGTCCCCAAGGAGCCGAACATGGCCGATCTGCGCTGTACGATTGCCGGCATTACTTCGCCGAATCCTTTCTGGCTCGCCTCCGCGCCGCCGACCGACAAAGCCTATAACGTGAACCGCGCCTTCGAGGCGGGCTGGGGCGGCGTGGTGTGGAAGACGCTCGGCCTCGACCCGCATGTGGTGAACGTCAGCTCGCGCTACGGCGCGGTGCAATGGAACGGCCAGCGCATGGCCGGCCTGAACAACATCGAACTGATTACCGACCGTCCGCTCGACGTCAATCTGCGCGAGATCGCCCAGGTCAAGCGCGACTGGCCGGACCGCGCGATGATCGTCTCGCTGATGGTGCCGTGCAACGAACGCGACTGGAAGTGGATTCTGCCGCTCGTCGAAGACACTGGCGCCGATGCGGTCGAACTGAATTTCGGCTGCCCGCACGGCATGAGCGAGCGCGGCATGGGCGCGGCCGTCGGCCAGGTGCCCGAATATGTCGAGATGGTCACGCGCTGGGTCAAGGAAGGCACCAAGCTGCCGTGTCTCGTCAAACTCACGCCGAACATCAGTGACATTCGAACCGGGTCGCGCGCGGCCTATAAGGGCGGCGCGGATGGCGTGTCGCTGATCAACACGATCAACTCGATCGTCGCCGTCGATCTCGACGCGATGTCGCCGTTGCCGATGGTCGATGGCAAAGGCACGCACGGCGGCTACTGCGGCCCGGCCGTGAAGCCAATCGCGCTGAACATGGTCGCGGAAATCGCGCGCGACGTGGAGACGCCGAACCTGCCGATCTCCGGCATCGGCGGGATTTCGACATGGCGCGACGCCGCCGAATTCATGGTGCTCGGTGCGGGCAGCGTGCAGGTTTGCACGGCGGCGATGCACTACGGATTCCGTATCGTTTCCGACCTGACCGACGGCCTCTCCAACTGGATGGACGAAAAAGGCTACGCGACGCTCGACGACATTCGCGGCCGCGCCGTCCCGAACGTCACCGACTGGAAGTACCTGAACCTCAAATACGACATCAAGGCGCGCATCGACCAGGACAAGTGCATCCAGTGCGGCCTGTGCCATATCGCCTGTGAGGACACGGCTCACCAGGCCATCATGAAAGAAAAAGATGGCGTCCGGCATTTTGAAGTGATGGACTCCGAATGTGTCGGCTGCAATCTGTGCATGCACGTGTGTCCGGTCGAACAGTGCATCTCGATGGAGCGCGTGGACAACGGGGAATACGCAAACTGGACCACGCATCCGAACAATCCGGCGCGCGTGGGCGCAGAGGTGAGCGCATCGGCGGACGCGGCTGAAACCACCGAGCACGCGCACGCGGCAAAAGCCGCCTGAAACAGGAAGTGGTTGAAGCAAACTGAAACGAACGCGGCGCTAGTACTGAACCTGTCATTCCCCAAAGGCCCGACGCGCCGACAGAAGCCGCGCGGGCCTCAACGATCGAGTGGAGAGCTTTAGATGAAGCAGACAGCGCAACCCGTCGACCCGCAGTTCGCGGCCGGCGTGCAGGGCAGCAGTCTTTACAACGACGATCTTGCGCCGACCGGCGTCGCGCAGCGCACGTGGAGGTGGTATCACTTCGCCGCGCTGTGGGTCGGCATGGTGATGAACATCGCGTCGTACATGCTCGCCGCCGGTTTGACGGAAGAGGGCATGTCGCCGTGGCAAGCGGTGGCGACCGTGCTGCTCGGCAACCTGATCGTGCTGGTGCCGATGCTGCTGATCGGCCACGCGGGCGCGAAGCACGGCATTCCGTATGCGGTGCTGGTGCGCTCGTCGTTCGGTACGCAGGGCGCCAAATTGCCGGCGATGCTGCGTGCGATCGTCGCGTGCGGCTGGTACGGGATTCAGACGTGGCTCGGCGGCAGCGCGATCTATACGCTGCTCAACATTCTCACCGGCAATGCGCTGCACGGCGCGGCTTTGCCGTTTCTCGACATTTCACTCGCGCAACTCGCGTGTTTCCTGGTGTTCTGGGCGCTGCAGATTTACTTCATCGTGCATGGCACCGATTCGATCCGCTGGCTCGAAAGCTGGTCCGCGCCGATCAAGATCGTGATGTGCATTGCGCTGGTGTGGTGGGCGACGTCGAAAGCGGGCGGTCTGGGCTCGATGCTGTCGGCGCCGTCGCAATTCGTGCCGGGCGGCAAGAAAGAAGGCTTGTTCTGGGCCACTTTCTGGCCGGGCCTCACGGCCATGGTCGGCTTCTGGGCGACGCTCGCGCTGAATATTCCCGACTTCACGCGCTTTGCCAGAACGCAGCGCGATCAGATCATCGGCCAATCGGTTGGCTTGCCGGTGCCGATGGCGTTGCTCTCGGTGATCTCGGTGGTCGTTACGTCGGCTACCGTGGTGATCTACGGCAAGGCGATCTGGGATCCGATCGACCTGACGAGCCGCATGACCGGCATCGGCGTGGGCGTCGCGCTGATCATCCTCACGCTCGACACCATGTGCTGCAATCTCGCGGCAAATCTCGTCGGCCCGGCTTACGATTTTTCGAGCCTGTGGCCCAAGGGCATTTCGTATCGTGTGGGCGGCATGATTACCGCGACCATCGCGATCGTGATGATGCCGTGGAAAATTCTCGCCACCACACAGGGCTATATCTTTACGTGGCTGGTCGGCTACTCGGCGCTGCTCGGTCCCGTGGCGGGCATTCTGATGGTCGACTATTTCCTGATTCGCGGCACGCGACTCGACCCGCGTGAACTGTTCGACGAACACGGTGAATATAGCTACACCGGCGGCTGGAATATCGGCGCGGTGGTCGCGCTCGTGGTCGGCGTGCTGCCGAATCTGCCGGGATTTCTGCATACCGCATTTCCGGCGTCGTTCCCGAACGTACCGGCGATCTTCAATACGCTCTACACGTATGCGTGGTTTGTCGGACTCGCGTTGGCGTCGATCGTATATAGCGCGTGGATGAAACTGAGCAAAGGACCGAGTGCGCGCGTGGCGAGCGCATAAAGCAGGCACATGAGTATCAACGGATTGCGTAGCACCGAAACCAGCAGTTCATAAGGAGGCGGCAACATGACGACCCTGATTCGCGGCGGCACGATTATCGACGCGGAGAACACGTATCGTGCGGACGTGTTGTGTGCGGACCCGCAGGATGGCGGCACGATCCTGCAGATCGGAGCGGACCTGGAGGCGCCCGCCGGCGCCACGATCGTCGATGCGGGCGGGCAGTATGTGATGCCCGGCGGCATCGATCCGCACACGCATATGGAATTGCCGTTCATGGGCACCACGGCGAGCGACGACTTCTACACGGGCACGGCGGCGGGTTTATCGGGCGGCACCACGAGCATCATCGACTTCGTGATTCCGAGCCCGAAGCAACCGCTGATGGACGCCTTCAAGGAATGGCGCGGCTGGGCCGAGAAGGCGTCGTCGGATTACGGCTTTCACGTCGCGGTGACATGGTGGGACGACTCGGTCTATCGCGACATGGGCACGCTGGTGCACGAACACGGCGTGTCGAGCTTCAAGCACTTCATGGCCTACAAGAACGCGATCATGGCCGACGACGAAGTGCTGGTGAACAGCTTCTCACGCTCGCTCGAACTCGGCGCGCTGCCGACCGTGCATGCGGAAAACGGCGAACTGGTGTTCCAGTTGCAGCGTCAGTTGCTGGCGAAAGGCTTTACCGGTCCGGAGGCGCATCCGTTGTCGAGACCGCCTGAAGTGGAGGGCGAGGCTGCCAATCGCGCGATCCGGATCGCGCAAGTGCTGGGCGTGCCGGTGTATATCGTGCACGTGTCCTCGAAAGATGCGGTCGATGCGATTGCACGCGCGCGCAGCGAAGGTCTGCGCGTCTTCGGCGAGGTATTGCCGGGCCATCTGGTGATCGACGAAGCGGTGTATCGCGATCCCGACTGGACCCGCGCGGCGGCCCACGTGATGAGCCCGCCGTTCCGCTCGGCCGAGCATCGCGAGGCGCTGTGGCGGGGTTTGCAAGCCGGCCAGTTGCACACCACGGCAACCGACCACTGCGTGTTCTGCGCGTCGCAGAAAGCCATGGGCCGCGACGACTTCACGAAGATCCCGAACGGCTGCGGCGGCGTGGAAGACCGCATGGCGGTGCTCTGGCATCACGGTGTGAACTCCGGGCGTCTCACGCCGAACGAGTTCGTGCGCATTACGTCGACGAATGCCGCGCAGATCTTCAACCTGTATCCGCGCAAAGGCGCGGTGCGGGTCGGCGCGGATGCCGACCTCGTGGTGTGGGACCCGAATGCGAGCAAGACGATTTCGGTGAAGACGCATCATCAGAAGGTCGACTTCAACGTGTTCGAAGGCATGACGGTGCAAGGCGTGGCGATGCACACGCTCACCCGCGGCGCGCTCGCCTGGACCGACGGCGAGTTGCGCGCGGTGCGCGGCGCGGGCCGCTATCTGAAGCGTCCGCCGAACGGCGCCTACTTCGACGCGATTCGCGTCGCCAACAAGCGCAAGGAGCCGCACCCGGTGGAGCGGTAAGCCTTTCGCAAACCCACGGGCGGCGCCGCATTCAAACGCGGCGCCGCCCGTTTTTCGACGCCGCGCGTTCGCCGCGGCAGCACCCCTCTCGCGTTTTCCCCGATGGCGCGCGGCATAGGTTCCGTGATGCGATGCATGCCGCATCCACTGTATCTGTTGTAGAGTTGAAATCCACGTCATACCAGAGGCCACGGCTGTTCCCTTAGCACGCAAGCGCATATCGATCGAAAACCTGATCCTTTGTAAAAACGCAGGCCGTTTGCTACAGTCCGCCCACTCTGCCAGGCGCAAGCGCTGGCGGGTACTGTCCAACACAAGACTCAGCCACCGACGTGGCACATTTGACGGAGCCGCCTGATGAAATCGATTCGTTCCATTCTGCTGATCGCGTTGTTCCAGGCCGTGGCCGTGAACTCCGCATTCGCCGCCGACGAACTCGCGCAGATCAAATCCGCCGGCGTGTTCAAGATCGGCACCGAAGGCACCTACGCGCCGTTCACGTACCACGATGAGTCCGGCAAGCTGACCGGTTTCGACGTCGAGATCGGCACGGAGATCGCGAAGCGTCTCGGCGTCAAGCCGCAATTCGTCGAAGGCAAATGGGACGGTCTGATTGCCGGCCTCGATGTGAACCGTTACGACGCGGTGATCAACGAAGTCGCCGTGACCGATGCGCGCAAGGCTAAATACGATTTCTCCGACCCGTACATCACGTCGCACGCGGCGCTGATCGTGCAGTCGAACAACACGACGATCAAGAACTTCGACGACCTGAAGGGCAAAAAGTCGGCCAACACGCTGACCAGCAACTTCGGCAAGATCGCGGCCGCGCACGGCGCGGAAGTGATTCCCGTGCAGGGTTTCAATGAGTCGATCGATCTGCTGACCTCGGGCCGCGTCGATGCCACCGTGAACGACTCGCTGTCGTTCCTCGACTTCAAGAAGCACAAGCCGGATGCGAAGGTGAAGATCGCCGCGCTCGATACGTCGAGCGACAGCAGCGACAAATCCGCCGTGCTGATCCGCAAGGGCAGCCCCGAATTGCAGGCCGCGATCAACAAGGCGCTCGCCGACATCAAGAAAGACGGCACCTACCTGAAGATCTCGCAGAAGTATTTCGGCAAAGACGTCTCCCAGTAAACGCCTTCCGCGAGTCTGAATCATGCCGGCATGGTTGCATCTGATGGCGCAGTCGCTGTGGCCCCTGCTGTATGCGGGGCTCGTGTTTACCGTGCCGCTCACGCTGATATCGTTCGCGATCGGACTCGCGCTGGCGTTTCTCGTCGCGCTGGTCCGGTTGTTCGGGCCGAAGTGGGCCGTGGCGATCGTGCGCTTCTATGTGTGGCTGTTTCGCGGCTCGCCATTGCTCGTGCAACTGTTCGTGATCTTCTACGGCTTGCCGAACGTGGGCATCGTGCTCGATCCGTTGACGGCGGCGATCATCGGTTTTTCGTTGAACGTCGGCGCGTACAACTCCGAAGTGATACGCGGCGTGATCGAGTCGATCCCGAAAGGGCAGTGGGAAGCGGCTTGTTCGATGGGGATGACGCGCCAGCAGGCCTTGCGTCGCGCGATCCTGCCGCAAGCGGCGCGCGTCGCGTTGCCGCCGTTGTCCAATTCGTTTATCGCGCTGGTGAAGGACACCTCGCTCGCCGCGGTGCTGACCGTGCCCGAGGTGTTTCAGGCGGCGCAACGGATCGCGTCGGTGACTTACGAGCCGCTGATTCTGTACACGGAAGCAGCGCTGGTTTATCTGGTGTTCAGTTCGGTGTTGTCGTCGGCGCAAGTCAGGCTCGAGCGCAAGTTCGGGCGCCACGCACTTTTCCAGGCAGGCAACTGATGATCCGACTGGAAAAAATCGACAAGTACTTCGGCGGCCAGCAGGTGCTCAACTCGGTCGATCTTCAACTCGCCTCGGGTAATGTCACCGCGTTGATCGGTCCGTCGGGCAGCGGCAAGAGCACGCTCTTGCGTTGCGTGAATCTGCTCGAAATTCCCGAGTCCGGCTCGCTCCAACTCGGCGACCAGCGTCTGGAGTTCAGCCGCGACCATCGGCCCTCGCGCGAAGCGGTGCTGACGATTCGCCGCCGTACGGGCATGGTGTTTCAGAATTTCCAGCTCTTCCCGCATCTGACGGTGCGGCAGAACGTGATGGAAGGCTTGCTGACCGTGCAGAAGTGGGACAAGGACAAGGCGCGGATTCGCGCCGACGAATTGCTGGAGAAGGTCGGCATCGCGCACAAAGCGGATGCGTGGCCTTCGACGCTGTCCGGCGGCCAGCAGCAGCGTGTGGCGATTGCGCGGGCGTTGGCGCCGTCGCCGGAAGTGCTGTTGTGCGATGAGCCGACCTCGGCGCTCGACCCTGGGCTCGCCGCGGAAGTGGTCGAGGTGCTCAAGCAACTCGCCACCGAAGGCATGACCATGCTGATGGCCACGCACGACTTGCGGCTCGCCGCGACGATCGCGCGTGACGTCGTGTTTCTGAATAACGGCGTGGTGGTCGAGGCCGGGCCGTCGCGCGAGATCTTCATGCAGCCGCGCGCGCCGGAAACCGAGCGTTTCGTGTCGACGTTGACACATAGTCTGCCGGATGAGTGGACTGAGGCGGGTGGAGCTGCGGGGCGGTAGTGCGGCGGCGACATTCATGCGTGAAGGCCGTAATGCCGTAATGCCGTAATGCCGCAATGCCGCAATGCCGCAATGCCGTAGTGCGGTCATGCCGTAATGCCGCAGAGAAACAATGCTGCGACGGCAAGGCAGCAACCGCATGACCGCGACGCGCCAATGCAGCAACGCCCCAACGCAGCGGCCCAAAACGAAAGAGGGCGTCGAAACGCCCCCTTCGAACCACTCCGCTACGAAATCGCAGCCATGCTCATCGAACCTTAAACGCCCACGCTCTCCGTGGCATCGTTCATCGCGGCTTCGAAGAAGCTCTCCTTAGCCTGCGCATTGACACGAGCGTAAGCGCGGTTCACGCCGCTAATCACCGCGCGAATGGATGCTGTCACCAGATTGGCATCGATGCCGACGCCGAACGCGCTACCCACCACGTCGGCGCCGGCCATTTCGGCCACCGCCACCGCGCGCGCATCCGCCCCTTGCGTCAACGCGCGCTCTTCATAGTGCTGAATCCGCACCGGCACACCGATCGCGTGCATCAACGCGTCGAGCGGACCATTGCCTTCGCCGCTCAACACACGCCGCGTGCCGTGGATGTCGACCGTGAGTTTGATGGACTCGCGTCCTTCGCGCTCGGACAGGCTGTGGCCCACGTAGTGAATCGGCGCGGTGTTCTGAACGTATTCCTGCTGGAACAATTGCCAGATCTGCGCGGGCGTGACTTCCTGGCCGCTGTCGTCGGTGAAGCGCTGCACCGCCGAACTGAAGTCCACTTGCAGGCGGCGCGGCAACACCACGCCGTAGCCCTGTTCGAGCAGATACGCGATGCCGCCTTTGCCCGACTGGCTGTTCACGCGAATCACCGAATCATAGGTGCGGCCGAGATCGGCCGGATCGATCGGCATATAGGGCACTTCCCAGACCGCGTCCGGTTTCTGCACCGCGAAGCCCTTCTTGATCGCGTCCTGATGCGAGCCCGAGAAGGCAGTGAACACCAGATCGCCGACATATGGATGACGCGGATGGATCGGCAATTGCGTGCATTCTTCCGCGGTGCGCGCGACTTCGTTGATGTTCGAGAAGTCGAGTCCCGGATCGACGCCCTGCGTGTACAGGTTCAACGCGAGCGTGACGAGGTCCACGTTACCGGTGCGCTCGCCGTTGCCGAACAAACAGCCTTCGACGCGATCCGCGCCGGCCATCACGGCCAGTTCAGCGGCCGCCACGGCGGTGCCGCGATCGTTATGCGGATGCACGGAGATGATCAGCGAATCGCGGCGCGCGAGATTGCGGTGCATCCACTCGATCTGGTCCGCGTAGATGTTCGGCGTGGACATTTCGACAGTGGCCGGCAAGTTGACGATGGCCTTGTGTTCCGGCGTCGGTTGCCAGATATCGAACACGGCGTCGCAGACTTCCTTGGCGAATTCGATTTCGGTGCCGCTGAACACTTCCGGGCTGTACTGGAACGTGAACTGCGTTTCCGGCATGGTCTCGGCGACGCGCTTCATCGTGCGGGCAGCGTTTTGCGCGAGTTCCTTCACGCCGCTCTGGTCCAGATTGAAGACGATCTTGCGGAATTCCGGCGCGGTCGCGTTGTACAGATGGACGATGGCGCGCGGCACGCCACGCAAGGATTCGAAGGTGCGCTCGATCAGGTCGTCACGCGCTTGCGTCAGGACTTCGATCGTGACGTCGTCGGGGATATGGCCGCCTTCGATCAACTCGCGCACGAAATTGAAGTCGGTCTGCGAAGCGGACGGAAACGCGACTTCGATTTCCTTGAAACCGATCTGCACCAGCGTCTTGAACATGCGCATCTTGCGCTGCGCGTCCATCGGCTCGAACAGGGACTGATTGCCGTCGCGCAGGTCGGTGCTCATCCAGATCGGCGGGTGCGTGATGGTACGCGACGGCCACTGGCGATCCGTCAAGGTGACGGGCTTGAACGAGCGGTACTTGGTAGCGGGGTTCTTCAACATTTTCATCATCCGTGGGTGAGACCAGATAGCTGGGAGTCGACCGGACGACGAAAAGACATGACTGGGCGCCGGTCGGAAACCGGGGCTGGGTCAGTTACTGGGGAATTTTGCGGTGCTTCGGGTGGTTCAGATGGAAGCGCGCAGCAGCAGACCTAGCCCGGTAGAGGGGGCTAGTAGTAGCGATAGGATGGTCTGGGCGCGGTACATGGTGCGTCATAGGACCATATTATCGGGACGGCGTCAAGCGCCGTCCCCATGCGGCGCGAGATCAGTGCGCTGGTTTTACGAAGCGCAAGGTCATGCGGTCCGATTCGCCGATCGCCGCATATTTCGCCCGGTCGACGTCGCCGCCCTCGAAGGTCGGCGGCAGTGACCAGACGCCATTCGGGTAATTTTTGGTGTCGCGCGGGTTGGCGTTCACTTCGCTCTTGCCGGCCAGTTCGAAGCCGGCCGCCCGCGCGTGGTCGATCACGTAGTCTTCCGTCACATAGCCGGTGTCGATGGTCTGTTGTAGCGAGGTGCCCGGCGCCGCGCGGTGTTCCTCGACGCCGAGCACGCCGCCCGGCTTGAGCGCCGCATAGAAGGCGCGCAGGTTCGCGTCGATCTGGCCGTCCTTGATCCAGTTGTGGATGTTGCGGAAGGTCAGGACCTCGTCGACGCTGGCATCGGCCGGAAAACCGCTGAACTGGCCGGCGTGCAGCGTGCCGACCACGACATGGCCGTAGACGGCGGGCGTGGCCGCCAGTTTGCGCGCGAACGCGGCCCGATTGGCCTGTGCCTCCGCCGATGGCGTCCCCTGTGGGCCGTCGTACTGCGCCTCGTAGAGCTTGCCGTGGTCGCGCAGATACGGCGCGAGGATATCCGTGTACCAGCCGCCGCCCGGTTCGATCTCCAGCACGCTTTGCGACGGCGCGAGTTCGAAGAATTGCAGAGTTTCCCGCGGATGGCGGTAGATGTCGCGGGCGCGGGCCTTGTCGCCGCGCTGTGGTCCGGAAATCGCGGCGTCGAGCAGCGCCGGACTGGCCGACGCCGACGCGGACGCCGACGCGGAAGTCGAGGCCGATGGGCCGGCGCAGGCCGCCAGCAGTAGCGTTGCGGTGAGCGTCGCAAGCGTGGCGCGAAGCGTGCGAGCCTGGAGATTTTTGGGTTGTGGGTTCATGACGTCCATTATCGGGCGCGATCGCGCGGGAAGGAAATCGGCAATCGGCATAAGGATAGGCGCTTGCTGGGTTTTGCGTGGCGGCCGCCGTAACCGGAATAAAAGACCGTGCCCGCCGGTTTCCCTATTTAGCGCGGCACGTCTTAAAGGTCGCCGAATCCGAAGTGCGGCGTGGCGCGTATAAATGGTGTGATCAGCGTTGGCCGTCGCGTGCGGGCTTGTTGTGTGCCGGGCGCGACTTGATCCCCTTCATTTCATTTTGCCGGAGGCAGGTATGAAACGAACATCGAGGATGTCGCAGGTAGGGCGGGTTTTACTGTGCGCGGCCGCCTGCGCGATTGCCGCGCAGGCGGGAGCGCAGGGTTTGAGCCCGCAGGACGACATGAACGCGCCGCAAAACAGCACGCGTTTGATGCCGAACGCGGCGCGAGGCAGCGAATATCCGACGCACGGCAACCAGCAGGCAGGGGAAATGAACCTGAATCCGACCGACCCGCGCGCGCAACTGGTCAACGGCTTGCCGAATCACACCAATTCCGGCGGTTATGGTTCGCCGCTCGCCGGTGTGCGCACCTACGTGCAACCGCCAATGCCGTCGAATTGAGCGGACGCGCGGACGACGGTCGTGCCGCATCGCGCGCTAGCAGCGCATCCCTGCACGGACCGTGTTGTTCAATTGAGCATTTTTCGGGCGATGGGCCGCGTATGGTCCACATACGGGCATGGGTCAAAGTCCGAACACGATCCGCAGCGTATCGTTCTGCGTGATCACCGAGACGCCGATCATCACAAGGATCAGCGGTAGCAGCGCGGTGCCATAGCGCCGGATCGGCGCGCCCAGCAACGGATGCTCCACGAGCCATACCGCGCCGGCGCACCAGAGCCCGATCATCACGACAAAGACCAGCGAGATGAAGGCGCCCTCGCCGTGCGAATGGCTGGCGTACAAGGGCACATAGACGGCGAGATTGTCGGAACCGTTGGCGACGGCCACGCAGGCGACAGTCCACCAGGACGAGGCGGGGCGTGCGGGGATGGTTCGAGCGGCCGATCTCGCCTGATTCGCCCCATTAGCCGCGTCAGCTGCACTGGCCGAATGCCCCGAGCCAGTTGACCTGGGCGATGCCGGCGGCTCGGTGCCGGTTCGCGCCGCTGCCTTCTGCTGCGCGTTGCCGGGACCAAAGCGCTCCCACGCTTTGCTGAGCCCCACGCCGATCGGCAAAATGCCGAGCAAACCGACATAGCCAGCCGGCAAGTGCTTGAGCAATGTGGCGAGCAGCATCGACCCCGCGATCAGGGCCAGCGAGCCGGCGTACTGCCCCGCGATCACGCGACGCCGCTCGTCGCCGGCTTCCGCCAGGAAGGCAAGCAGCACGAACAGGTTGTCGATGTTGGTGGCGGTGTAACCCGCGATGGCGAGCAGGGCAAGGCTGAACATGCGGGAAAACCGGTCGGCACACAGTGAGAGAGCGTGACGAGGCGAAGCGATGTGCATCGCGAGGCCCCGTCGCAAAGTCGGCGGCGCGCCGATAGGATGGCGGCCGGTCAACACGATGCCGATGCGAGCCGCCGCGGTCAAGCGCTCGCTGGGCTCCGGGCGTGCCAGATGCGCGGTAAAAGTGTCGATCGCCTTACACAGCCCGCGCGCTGCCGGTGCCCGACACCGCTGCCGGTCAAGCAGGCCGTAAGCTACAATTGCCGACGGCTTGAAAAACGGAACATCAATGAAGATTCGGATTCTCTCTCTCGTCTGCGTCACGACCGCTGCTGCGCTGCTGGCGGGCTGCACGGCCGTCTACAAGAACACGGACGCGTGCGAACAGTTGATGCGAAGCAAGCTGGCGGAAACGTCGCCCGATACGCTCAAGATCACCCATGCCGCCGCCGGTATCTACGGCTCGCGCGTGGTGGTCGAAGGGTCGATCGAACATGTGCTGGTCCCGTCGTCCGCGCCCGCGGCGGCGAGTGCGCCGCTCGCAGCTTCGGCGGTGGCCGTTGGTGTGGCAGGTGCATCGGGCGCATCAGATGCATCGGCAACCGCGGCGCTTTCGTTCAAATCTGCCAAAACGCAGAAGACCGTCACGCCAGCGGCCGCGGAGTGCACGTTCCACGGCCCGGCGCTGAACGTATTCAGCTGGCTTGCGCCTGCCAATCTGGTGACGCCGGCCACCAGCGCGACCGAGTAGCACAGAGCGCTGCGCCGAACCTCAAGCCATCGCTTGTTCCTTGCGCCGGCGTTGCTTCACCCGCACCCGTTCCAGCACGCATTCAGCGAACGCCTGCGGCCGCCCTTCAAAGCAACGTTCCACTGCCCGCGTATCGATCAGACGCTGCCGCAAGGCCGTGCGCTCGTCGTGGGCGTCGATCATTCGCACGGCGGCGGCGATGTAATCCTCGACGCTCTCCCCCGTGGTCCACGACGGCAAGCCCGCGCGCTCGAACAGCGCGCCGTCGATCCGCTCGAACACTTCCGGCCCGCGCTTGCAGATGCCGGGCAAACCCAGCGTAAGCGCGTCGACGATACCGTTGGTATTGCCGAACGGAAACGGGCTGAGAAACAGATCGGAGCGATTGACGCGCGCCAGATAGTCCGCGTATTCGTGAAAGCCGTGCACGACGGCGCGCGGCAGCGCTTGGCGGATCACGTCGCGCATGCGTTCGAGCGGCAAACCGAAAGGCACGCCGCTCATGAAATGAAACTGGACCGGCGTCGCCGCGCGCTCGCCGATCTCACGGCATGCTTCGAGAAAGCCGGGATTGAGCTTCATTGCGCTGGCCGTGACGACGATCTCCAGCGTCTCGCGTGACGGTGGAATCTCGGCGACGATGTCCGGCAGCGCCACCGACGGCCGGTACGGTTGGCCGTCTTTCGGCAGCGTCATCAGACGTTCGCTGAAACAGGCGGGGTTGCCGGCGTAGTCTTCTTCCACGCTGACGTAATCGATCTTGTCGGAGTGAGTCGTGGCCGGGTGGCCGAGGCCGGCGATCTGCAGCGGCGCAATGCGCAGGTTCGACATGAACACCGTGAGCGCGAACATGCCGACGCTCGGCATATAGAGCACGTCAGGCTGTTCCGCCTCGGCGAAGTCGCGAATCGTTTTCAGACATTCGCCGATATATTCCGGCTCTTCCAATTCCACGAAACGGTCGAACACCGCGCGCCCGATATCGTCGATGGCGTAGCCGAAGCCGAAAGCCACCACTTCGAAATGCTCGCGCGCGGCTTCGAGCGTGAGCGAGTGCGTGCGGTAGATCGAATGGGCGCCGCTGAACCACTCGAGCACGACCACCATGAGCGGTTTTTTGCCACGTTGCTTGCGGTTTTTCGCGCGCGCCAGTTTTGCCGCGGGAATGTCGGTCAGTCCCAATTGGTCCAGCTTGCGGCGCACCAGCGCGTTGATGTCCCGCTTGATTTCGTGCCGTCGCGGCGTGTCCGCGTAGCTGCAGAACATATAGGCGTTGTGCAGCAGGGCAGTTGGCAGGTCGTCGAGGTCGTCGATCTGCTGCAGTTTGCCGGGCAGCCATTCCATCAGTGCTTCGCGTTTGATGTGCGCGCTCGCCGAGCCCTTGAAGACCGGTGCCAGCAAAACGAGTGCAAGACTGGCGGCGAGCGATTTGTCATAGGCCCACAGCGCGGCGAAGTCGAGTTCCAGTTCGGACTCGGTCGAATAGAGCACGCAGAGTTTCTCGATGAAGCTGTCGCCGGGCAGAAACTGAGCGTTGTCCGGACCACGCGGATTCAGGTGACGGGTCACGTGATCCGCATTGCCGAACGGCGTGCACGCAAACACCAGTCCCACCCATTCGTGCAGTGTCAGAAGCAATCTGAAACACTCGGGCGGCAACTTGAATGTCGGGTCGGCGAACAAGGTCGACGCCGCGCTCGCGAGGCGTGTGCAGAAGCGCTTGCGTTGCTCGGCGGGCGGCAGATCGGCGATGCCCGAGGCAAGAAAGCTGCCGTCCAGTTCGCCGCGCTTCTGTTGCAGGAGCGCCAGCGCGGCAATGAACTGGATCGCGGCTTTGACATGCTGCCGCGTATAGACGAGCTGCTCGAAATGATCGAGCGAAAAAGTGGGTTCTTCCATCTGCCGATAATTCCAGAATTTGCATGACTAACTAATTGGAACGGAGTTAGCCGGAAAGTGGAATTATCTCAGCCGATGGGTACCAAATTTGTTCGCCAGATGAGTTTGCGAAATTTCAGCGTCGAAAGAAGCCGTCCGTTCAGAACGCGTAGTAAGGCCCCGGGCCCGCCGATGTTTCGCGCGAGGCGATGGCCGTGTAGACGCGTCGTCCGAAGAAGAACGGCAAGCCCCAGCCGAAGCCGCTGCTGGCCACGCCGGCCAGATTGTCGAAGGCATTATTCGACGACGCGAACAGCGCGCTCGAATTGCCGATCGCAAACGACACCGTGTTCGATGCGCCATCCGTACCGGTGATCGCGGCACTCGCGGCCTGAATCGACGCCGGGCAGTACCAGAAGCCGCACTGCGGGAACTGGCTCGTGCGGAAGAACAGCCCATTCGAGCCGCTGTCGACATAGCTCTGCGAATAAGTCTGCCCGCCGCTCGTGGTGACGACGTAGCCCGTCGCCGAATTCGCCTTGAGGACGCTGGCGCCGTTCAGCGTGTTGTTGGCCTGGGTGCCAATGCCGAAGATCATCGAACCCGATACGCTGGCCGCGCCGGCATCCGCGATGGCCGGCAGGTCGATCACCACGCCGTTGTTGTCGAGCGCAAAGCGGCTGACCGGATTGGTCACCTGCTGCGCAAGGGCTTGCGTGCTGGCGAGGCAGGCGCCGCTGGCGTCGCAACTGTAGTACCAGCGCGGCAGCGCGGCGCTGACGCAGCCGCTGCCGCAGTCGGCCGCGAACAGGCCCACGCCGAGAATGCCGTTCGAGCGCAAGCCGGCCACCGTCTGCATGGCGCGGCCGGATCCCGCGCAGTCGGCGGGCACGGTGGGCACCGCCGGGTCGGCGATCGTCTGGATCGGGATCGAGGCGGCCAACTGGCCGGCCATGCGGACGTCCGCGCTGCGCACCGCGCCCCACGTGTAGCCGCCGCCGAATACCGCGCATTCGCCGGCGACTCCGCTGCCTGACGCGACCGGCGCGAGCGTGAGGTCCGCCGGCAGCGCGGACGCGAGAATCCGCAGACCGTGCGAACCGGTGTCGACCTGGATATTGTCGATCGTCGCGCAATGGCTGGTGCCGGGCTGGCAGACGGTGACGCTCGTGGTCAGCATGTTGCGCGTCGGACCCGGCGCGGCGGTGACGGCGATCGGCTGGACGTTCGGCGTGTTCGACTGTGGCACGGAGGCGCCCGAGGTGGCAGGCGGCGCGGCGGCTACCGGCGCGCTGGCGGCGCTCGGGCTGTTGCCCGGTGCGGCCGAGCCGGTCTGGGACGCGGCGGCCGGTGTGCCGCCACCACCGCCGCCGCATCCCGCGAAGGCGGCGCAGACCAGCAGCAGGGCATAAACGGAACGGGCGGATTTCATGGCGTGGCGAGTGCTCATCGAGGCGTGGTGCTGATGCCGGGTGCTTGTACCGGTGCCCATCACTGGAAATCGTCGGCCGTGACGCCGGGCGGCAGCGCCGTGGGCAGCCATGCGCGGCCCGCGTAAGCGCGCATCGGGCCGCCGGATTCCACGATCACGTCCGGCCGCGCCACGCGTGAGACATGCAGGTTACCGTCCGCTGTCGCCGCGGCGGCGCCGGCGCGATACGAGTCGGCGTACTTGCCGAGCAGCGCGCGCAAATCCGGCATGGTTGGGCCTTGCCACGCGTAGGCGATGATCTGGCCGGTGTTCGTCGCGTATTCGGTGATGGTCGTGTTGCCCGCGTCGGTCAGCGTGCGCACCCGCAGCGCCCCGTTCAACACGGCGCGCGGCGCGCTTGCGCTCGCATCCGCCTGAGACGGCATGACGCCGCCCAATTCGGCGCGCGCGTCGAGGCTCGCGCACAACACGGCGACCGCGATCGCCAAGGCTGCAAGAGTCGGGGTGAGGGTAGGCAATGGCATGACGGTCGGTCCCGTGGCTGAAGCACTCAAAGGCTTCTTGTGATGTCCATTTCAAGATATCACTCGGGTTTTCTGACCGTTACTGGAAGCGGCATTCAGCTAATTTCGATATATCAAAATTGACCTTGAGAGGGCGTCGAAAAGTGCCATCGAATCAATGATCTGACGATGATGTAGGGCGCGTCTGACAGTTCGTTGGGAAATGTGGGCAACTGTTAAATTTGACGTGCGTCAGATCGTTTCGGGCGCGAAAACGAGGCTCTTGCGACTCACGAAAAGGCTGACGGAAGTGGGCGCTTCGGTGTCCATCTCGCACGTCAAAACCGCGTCGTTTGCACGCGCCTCGCGCTGCTTAATTCACGGGCAAACCCGGGTTTTTGCACATGACTCGCCGGGATCGGTAAAATGTTGGGTTGATCCACGGAAACTTGCCGTGGCGTAGCGGAAGGATTCCCCGAACATGACTGATCTTCGTCTTACCAAGCGGTTTGCAGTAATGCTGATGGCAGGCGGTCTGGTCGCCGGCTGCGGCACCTCGTCGCCGACCAAAATCGACTACAAAAGCGACTCGAAATCGAAGCAAGTGTCACTTGCCGTACCGCCGAACATGATCGATGAGACGGCCGATCAGCGTTCGTTGCCCCCGCAGGGCGGCGAAACCTCGTTGTCCACGCTCAAGCAGGTTCAGGCGCAAGCGCCGTCGGCCAATTCCGTGGTGGTGGCGCCGGCGGTCACCGGCATGCATATCCAGCGCGACGGCACGGAAAGCTGGCTCGTCATCGACAACAAGGCGCCCGACCAGGCATGGGCGCAGATTCGCCGCTTCTGGCAGGAACAGGGCTTCCTGCTGGTGGTCGACCAGCGCGACAAGGGCGTGATGGAAACCGACTGGAACGAAACGCACGCGCAGATCAACGAAGGCCTGATCCGGGGCACGCTGTCCAAGGCCATGGGCAACAGCTACGTGACCTCGGAGCGCAACAAGTACCGCACGCGTCTGGAAGCAGCGCCGAATGGCGGCACGTACGTGTTCGTCAGCCAGAAGGGCATGCGCGAGGCGCTGACCGGCACGAACAACGATTCGAGCACGTGGGTGGCGAAGCCGAACGATCCGGGCCTCGAACAGGAATACCTGAAGCGGCTGATGGCGGCGCTGGCGCTGGCTGATTCGCGCACGAAGCCGGTTGACGCGCAAAACGCCGATTTGTCGCCGGCCGGCGCGCAAACAGCGCCGAACGCGGCCACGGCGGGCGCCAAGTCGGCGGCTGCGGCCACGGCGGCGCAAAACGTCGCGCTGTCCGCCCAGCAACCCATGCCGGATGCAGACGCGAACGGCACCGAAGCGCAGCTCTCGTCGACGGAACTCACGCTCGGCGAGCCGTATGACCGCGCATGGTTGCGCGTGGGCCTCGCGCTCGACCGCAGCAACTTCACCGTCGACGACCGCGATCTGACCCGCGGCCTGTACTTCGTGCGCTACGTCGATCCGAAGGACATGACGTCGGCCGAACAGGGCTTCTGGAGCCAGGTTTTCCACGGCAAGAAGGAAAAAGTTGCCAAGCAGTATCTGGTGAACGTGCGCGCGGTAACGCCTAACCAGACGCGCGTGGCCGTGGTCGACGACAAGGGCACGATCGACCAGAGCCCGCAGGCCAAGCAGATCATGAGTCTGATGACCGACCAGTTGCACTGATCAGGGCCGCCGCAGGCGGTAACGCTGTCTGAAACCCGCGCGGGAACGACTCCGGGCGGGTTTTTTTATGCCCTGAGTTTCCGGCAGTGCGTGACCGGAAGAGATCGTTCAACGCATGCGCACGTCTTTTGCTTAATTCCCTGAATACCGGTCCGAACCGGCATTCAACGGGAGATGGCCATGTTCGACGTGATTCCTTACTGGATGTGGGCAGCGAGCTTGCTCGTCCTGGCGCTGGTATGCGGCGCAGCCTTGAGCCCGCGCGAATCGCGGCGGCCAACCGGCTTGCGGGTTCGGCATAGCGCGACTCAGCGCATGAAGTGGCCGATGCCTTGACTGACCCACCGATGCGGCCGCCACGTGCGGCCGCATGTAACGTGACGTTACCCCGGTGACGTAACTTTCCAAGCCTTCCTGAGTGCCTCCCGCCGCAAGCTTCCTCCGCAGACAAACTCAATAAAAATCAAGCGGTTGACGTTGGTTCGCGCGAAATAAAACGGGTTTCAGCTATCGGCGCGGCGCGTGCCGATCCACGGCAAACGCTTGATCACGCCGGTGGCGAGCGCGGTGCCGACCAGGATCACGCCGCAGCCTTCCAGCATGCCGGCCGAGACGCTTTCGCCGAGAAACAGCGCGCCCCACAGAATGCCGAAGATCGGAATCACGAAGGTCACCGTAATCGCGCGCGCCGGTCCGGCCACCGCGATCAGATGGAAGAACAGCATATACGCGACGCCGGTACAGGCGATGCCGAGCGCGATCACCGAGCCCCATGCGTGCAGCGAGATCGGCGCCGCCGGCCAGTAGATCACGGCGAGCGGCAGCAGCACGATGGTGGCGCCGGTCATCGTGCCGGTGGCGACGGTCAGGGCGTCGACACCGGTCAGATGGCGCTTGGTGTAGTTGGCGGCGATGCCGTACAGCAACGTGGCGCCGAGCGCGGCGCCGGCCGCGAGCGCGGTGGTGAGCGGTGTGGCCGGCGTGCCGTTGGGCGCGGCGATCTGATCCCACACCAGCATCAGTACGCCGAGAAAACCGATCGCCAGACCGAGCGTGCGCAGCGCGCTCAACCGGTCGCGCAGCCACAGAAAGCCGACTAGCGCGCCCCACAGCGGCGTGCTCGCATTGATCACGGACGTGACGCCCGCCGACAGCGTCAACTCGGCATACGCGAACAGGCAGAACGGCGCCGCCGAATTCAGAATGCCGACCACTAGCAGCGGGAAGGCCCGCGTGCGCAGGATCGTCGCGGACTGGCGCAGCGGACGTCGTGCGATCAGTACGATCGCGAGAAAGGCCGCGCCGATGCCGACGCGCAGCGCCATCAATGGCGCGACGCCGAAGTCGGTGACGCCGACCCGGATGAACAGGAAAGAGGCGCCCCACAGGGCGGCGAGGATCAGCAACTGCAACAGGTTTTTAGCATTCATCGAGGTGGCGCCGCGCGCGGTTGAGTCGAGACGCCTGCGCATCGTAGCAGCGCAATCGTGCGAAACGTTTCAGGCTGGAATGAAACGGCAAGATCCGGGAGACGGAGGCGTTTGATAATCGTTAATCGTAAGCGCAACGGCGCCCCGCGCAAAACGAGCAATTCTCACGCTGATGTGAGAAAAATTGCGATCGGGGCGGTGAGGTGGGGCTGAAGTGCTTGGGCGGGAGAGGGGGCTTGAGCGAAGATCGTGAATTATATTGCGGCAACGCATCATTCAGGGATCGCTGGTTAGCCCGCTCTGGCCTGATCCGGTTAAAGCGGCGCATGCCGGCGTTCGCGCGGCCGTTGCCGACCACTCGAAGCGCATCGCGTGAGTCGACCAAACGGGTTGTGCGGGCCGGGCAGCCCGCACAACCCAACCCGCGTCAATGCGGAATCATCCACTGCAAGAAATTCTGCTGCAGCCACACCAGCACGCCGAGCAGCACCGTCAACAGCATCGAATGCTTGAAGGTTTTGGCGAACACCACGCCTTCCTTGCCTTTGAGTTCGGTGGTCGCCACCCCGGTCGAAATGTTCTGCGGCGAAATCATCTTGCCCATCACGCCGCCCGACGAGTTTGTCGCCGCCATCAGGATCGGGTTGAGATTCAGCTGATTGGCCGCCACCACTTGCAGGTTGCCGAACAGCGCGTTGCCCGACGTGTCGCTGCCAGACAGGAACACCGCGACCCAGCCGAGGAACGCCGACACCAGCGGAAAGAACGGTCCGACCGAGGCGGCGCCGAGGCCGAGCGTGTACGTGAGCCCCGAGTAGTTCATCAGATACGCGAGCCCGACGATGGTCGCCACCGTCAGGATGGCGATGCGCGTCTGCACCCACGTGTCGGCGATGGCCGCGCCGAACTCGCGCGGGCTCAGTTTGACCACGGCCGCCGTAATGAGCGCGGCGACCAGGATGGCGGTGCCGGTGGCGAGCGGCTGGAAGTCCCACACCGCGCCGTACGGCGTGTTGTACAGCGTGATGAACACGGCCTTGTCGAGCCCTGGCCACGGCACCTTGACGTCGCCGATCAGGAAGATCTTCGCCACGGTCCAGACAATCACGACCACCGACACGATGATCCACGGATACCAGCCCTGGCCGCCGCCGATCTTGCCGCGCACTTCGCCCACACGGTCGATGTTGATCGCGAACTTCGGATCCGCCGCGGGCCTCCAGACGCGCAGGAAGGCGATCGTCAGAATGAGCGAGACCATCGACGACAACACGTCGGTCAGGCTGTAGTTCACATAGTTCGACGCGACGAACTGCGTCAGCGCGAAGCTCGCGCCCGACACCAGCAGCACCGGCCACACTCGCAGCATGTTGCGAAAGCCCGCATAGACGCCGATCACATAGAAGGGCAGCAGGAAGGCGAAGAACGGCAACTGGCGGCCGACCATCTTGGCGAGCGAATCGGCCGGCAAATGCGTGACCGCGCCGAGCACGGTGATCGGCACGCCGAGCGCGCCGAAGGCGACCGGCGCGGTATTGAAGATCAGCGTGAAGGTGAGCGCTTCGAGCGTGGGAAAGCCGAGCAGAATCAGCAGCGAACTGGTGATGGCGACCGGCGTGCCGAAGCCCGAAATCCCTTCGAGCAGCGCGCCGAACGAAAACCCGATCACCACCAGCACCACGCGCCGGTCGTTCGGCAGATTGTCGATCATCCACATGCGAAAGGCCGCGAAGCGACCCGAGCGCTGCGAGATGTTGTAAAGCAGGATCGCCGTGAACACGATCCACATGACCGGCCAGCAGGCGAACACTGCACCGGCGACCACGGCATCGACCGCGAGTCCTACCGGAAACTGCCAGACGAGGATCGCGACGATCAGGCCGACGATCAACCCCGCGAGCGACGCCTGCCACGCCGGCCGTCGCGCCCAACCGAGCAGAAGCAACACGACGATGATCGGCAACGCCGCGACGAGGAACGATGGCAATAGCGAATTGCCGACAGGAGTGAGTAGTTGGTGAAACATCACGTCTCCTTCATTGTTGTTTGGACTCGACGCGGCACCCCGCACTCCGGAACGCGTCGCTATGGCATGACGGATGGGCGTCGGCGGCACGTGGGAGCGGCCGGGATCGCTTATTTAAACGAGTACTGCATGTGGCTTACCAAGGATAGAACCCAGCCGGGCCGCGTCAAGAAGGGAAACTACGGGCGAAGCAGATGGGCGCTGGGAGCGCGGCTTGCGCGGGCTGGACGGCGCGGCGTGCAGGGCGCGATGTCGTGCAGGCACCGCACGGCGGGAAATCTGCCGTGCGAGCGCATCGTGTGAAGATCAAGGAAGTTGAACGGTACAGGCGGGTGTCAGTGCCAATGGCCGTGGCCGCCCCATCCGCCGTGACCGCAACAGGAACCGCCGAAACCGAAGCCGATCGCCACGGACGGCCCGTACCAACCCGGATAACCGTAATAAGCCGGATAGACCGGCGGCGGATAGTAGACGGGATAAGCCGGCGCGTACACAGGCGGGGCGGCGACCGCATAAGTCGGCGGTGGGATTTGTTGACCCGCCTGCGCCTGTTGTTGCTGCTGTTGTTGCAGTTGCTGTTGTTGCGCCGCCGTTAAATTATCTTGCCCGACCGGCACCGCTTGCTGGGTGCTACCCGCGGGCACAGTGGCGTAGTAAGGGTTATAGCCGCCCGGATAGTAACCGTACGGATAGTAGCAACCGGACAGCGCAAGCATACAGACCGCGCCACCGAGCGCCATGCCTGTTTGCGAAAGACGCGGAAGAGACTTGGGAAAACGCAGTGGCAACCGCTGGCCGATCGCGCACACCGTGATGACGAGGCGGGACTTCATGACTCGCTCCTGGTTGAATCGAACGCCGCCATTCGGGGCGTCACCTTGTGAGCTTACGCTGCCGCGGCGCCGACAGGATTGCAAAACCGTAACGGCTTATTTCACCTCATTGCAGCGCACTTCGCTATGCGAATGGAACACGCATTGCCCGTCGTGTCCAACAGCTGCCGACCGGGTTATTTGTCGGCCGGGCATCATTCAACCGACGCTTGCGTCATGCATAAACCCTAGCGCGATGGGTTGCCGTACGCTCTACTTGCCCACCTCATGACCAATGACGCCGCCCGCCGCCGCGCCGCCGATGGTCGACAACGCATTGCCGCCGACCACCGCGCCCGCCGCGCCGCCCAAACCCGCGCCGACTGCCGTGTCGCGCCCCTGACGGCTCATGTCGTCACACGCGGCAAGGCTCACCGCGACGGCCACGATGGCCGCGAACGTACCGATTTGACGTATCGATTTCATGTTGTTGACTCCAGTAGTGATGGCTGGCAGTAGTCCGGCCCGTGCATTTGATGTGATCGCCGCATCCCGTATCCGGACGTGTGCGGTTGTCAGCGAACCAAGGGTTTCGTAATCCAGTGTTTCCCTTCGTTCAGCACGCGGCGTGCCCGGATCGCGTAAACGCAAAAGCCCGCCAGTGGCGGGCTTCGTTGCTGCAATGCAGAGGTCTGGCGGATCGGGTGGCGTAACAACGACGCCCGATCCGCGACCCGAACCTTACTGCCGCTGATAAATCTCAGCGCCTTTCTTCATGAACTCGATCGACTTCACTTCCATGCCTTTCTTCAGCGCTTCGTCGTCGGTGACGCCTTGTTGCGCGGCGAACTCGCGCACGTCCTGCGTGATCTTCATCGAGCAGAAGTGCGGGCCGCACATCGAGCAGAAATGCGCGACCTTGGCCGAATCCTTCGGCAGTGTTTCGTCGTGGAATTCGCGCGCCTTGTCCGGATCGAGACCGAGGTTGAACTGGTCTTCCCAACGGAACTCGAAGCGCGCCTTGGAGAGCGCGTTGTCACGCACCTGCGCGCCCGGATGGCCCTTCGCCAGATCGGCGGCGTGCGCGGCGAGCTTGTAGGTGATGATGCCGGTCTTGACGTCGTCCTTGTTCGGAAGCCCAAGGTGCTCCTTCGGCGTGACGTAGCAGAGCATGGCCGTGCCGAACCAGCCGATCATCGCGGCGCCGATACCCGACGTGATGTGGTCGTAGCCCGGCGCGATATCGGTGGTGAGCGGTCCCAGCGTGTAGAACGGCGCTTCGTCACACCATTCCAGTTGCAGGTCCATGTTCTCCTTGATGAGCTGCATCGGCACGTGGCCCGGGCCTTCGATCATGGTCTGCACGTCGTGCTTCCACGCGATCTGCGTGAGTTCGCCGAGCGTCTTCAGTTCGCCGAGTTGCGCTTCGTCGTTGGCGTCGTAGATCGAGCCGGGACGCAGGCCGTCGCCGAGCGAGAAGGCCACGTCATAGGCCTTCATGATTTCGCAGATGTCTTCGAAGTGCTCGTACAGGAAGCTTTCCTTGTGATGAGCGAGGCACCACTTCGCCATGATCGAGCCGCCGCGCGAGACGATGCCCGTCATGCGTTTGGCCGTCAGCGGTACGTATTGCAGACGCACGCCCGCGTGGATCGTGAAGTAATCGACGCCTTGCTCGGCCTGCTCGATCAGCGTGTCGCGGAAGATTTCCCACGTCAGATCTTCGGCCTTGCCGTTGACCTTTTCGAGCGCCTGGTAAATCGGCACCGTGCCGATCGGCACCGGCGAATTGCGGATGATCCACTCGCGCGTTTCGTGGATGTGCTTGCCGGTCGACAGATCCATCACCGTGTCGCCGCCCCAGCGGATCGCCCACGTCATCTTGTCGACTTCCTCGCCGATGGAGGATGTCACCGCCGAGTTGCCGATGTTCGCATTCACCTTCACGAGGAAGTTGCGGCCGATGATCATCGGCTCGCTTTCCGGGTGATTGATGTTGTTCGGGATGATCGCGCGGCCGCGCGCCACTTCCTCGCGCACGAATTCCGGCGTGATCGCCGTGAGGCCGTTCGGACCGAACGCGCTTGCGCCGAACGCCTGGCCTGGATGCTGGCGGCCCATCATCGCCGCGAGCTTTTCGCCGTTCGGGCCGCTCGTCTTGAGGCTCTCCAGATACTCGGCGCGGCGCTGGTTCTCGCGAATCGCAATGTATTCCATTTCCGGCGTGATGATGCCTTTACGCGCGTAGTGCATCTGCGAGACGTTCTTGCCGGCGATCGCGCGGCGCGGCGTGCGGTGCAGGCCCTGGAAGCGCAGATCGGCGGTTGCGGTGTCGGCGGCGCGTTCGCGGCTGAAGTCGCTCGACAGACCCGTCAGCGCTTCGGTGTCGCCGCGTTCTTCGATCCAGGCCTCGCGCAGTGCGGGCAGACCGGCGCGGATGTCGATTTTGGTTTCCGGATCCGAGTAGGGACCCGACGTGTCGTAGACATAGACCGGCGGATTCTTTTCGCCACCGAAGCTGTCGGGCGTATCGGCCTGCGAGATTTCGCGCATCGGCACGCGGATGTCGGCACGCGAGCCGGTCACGTAGACCTTGCGGGAATTCGGCAGCGGCGCGACAGCGGCTTCGTCGACGTGAGCGTCGGCGGAAAGGAACTTCGGATTGGCGTTCATCGTATCTCCTGTCGACCAGAGTCGGCGCTTTAGCGCCTTACTCTGGTCCCATGCACAGCATGGCGTTGAGTGGGGCGGCTAAGCAGGAGACGAGACGGAAGTAGTCGGAATTCGCGAGAGATGAGGCGATAGAGCTTGGGTGCGAAATCCGTACGCTTCCCTGCGCTGGCATTATCCAGATCAGGTTCAAAGGGTATTTCTCACCCACGCAGCACGGACCTCCGACCTCCGTGCGACGCAGGACCCCCGCGTTAGCAGCGCACACGATACACCGGCCGCCCGCTGCTTGGCAACCCATCTTGAGAATTCGGATGACGGAAATAACAGCGGGCCGCCACGCGCTTCTTGTGTATTGACGGGGCGGCCGGAGATGATGCGGCAAAAGTTTTGCGTTGCGCGCGGGGCGTTGCTTACAGGGTGAAATCGTCGGCGGCTTCGGGTTGAAACAGGATCTTTTCCAGCTTCAGCACTTTCTCCGTGCCGCTCGGCGGCGTGAAGCGGATGCGCTCGCCGCGTTTGGCGCCGAGCAAGGCGATGCCGGCGGGCGAGAACACGTTCAGGCGGCCGTGCGCGAAGTCCGCATTGGGCGGATAGACCACGGTCCAGGTCATGTGCTCGCCGCTGGTTTCGTCGACCAGCGTAGCTTGTGAGTTCATCGTCACGACGTTGGCCGGTATCTCGCGCGAATCGACGATCACGGCGCGTTCGAGCACGTCGTCGAGCATGTCCTGCAAACGCGCGTCCGCACCGGGCCTGGCTGCGTGTTTCTCGAGACGGGCGACGTCGAGTTCGGTGAGGTAACAGGTTTTCGTCTTTTTCACGACGGGTACTCCAATTCGATCTGCATTTGAGGGAACAGCGTGCGGATGAGATCGGCCCGGAGCCCGACAACGCGGCTTAGGCAATGGAGCGAGCAGCGTTAGATCGGGCGCCGGGCGGCGTGGAGCGGGAGCGTTCGGGACGGCTCGCCGGTGCGACGCGGCGCGAGTTCCGCGCGCGCGCAACCGGTTGCGCGACTGGGGCGCAAGCGGAAGAAGGCACGGGAATTCGGAAAGCGCATCAAGGTAGCCGGCAGGTAGCGAAAGAGAGTGAAGAGGGCGCGGCCATCCATCTGACAGAATGCGCGCGATCGAAAGCTCAATGTTAGCACGCGAGTCGTGCGTCTCCCGACTCGTCCGCGTCGCAAGAAAAAAGTTGGAAACGGACTGTCATAACCGGCCGTGCGGTTCGACAAACGTGCAGATCCTGATTGGAGTATGTCATGCAAACCGCTGGACCCCGCCGAGACTATCGGCGCTTCACCCGAAGCATCGCGCTCGCCGTCGCGCTGACCATGCTCACGGCCAGCGGCCTCGCGGACGCGGCCAGCGCAGTGTGCAGCGCGCATAGCCCGGCGCATCGCGTGGCGCTGGTCGAGTTGTACAGCAGCGAAGGCTGCAATAGCTGCCCGCCCGCCGACAACTGGCTGAGCCAATGGAAAAACAGCGGCGCGACGCAAAGCATCGTGCCGCTGGCGCTGCACGTGGACTATTGGAACAGCCTCGGCTGGACCGACCGCTTCTCGCAACATCGCTTCACCGAACGTCAGCAAGCGCTCACTGATCTCGCCGGCGGCCACACCATTTACACCCCGGAAATCTTCGTCTCGGGACGCGAGCTGCGTAGCTGGTCGCAACGCGACAGTTTCCAGAGCCGCATCGGCAAAGTCGTTGCCGAGCCGGCGCAAGCGAACGTCACGCTGGAACTCAACGCGCAGCAGGCGTCGGGTGCGTTCAACGTCACGGCGCTTTTCTCCAGCAAGGCAGCGGACACAGCGGGCCAACTGGACGCCTACCTCGCCGTTTATGAAAACTCGCTGAGCTCGCAAGTCGGCGCCGGCGAAAACAGCGGCGTCACGTTGCATCACGAACGTGTCGTGCGGCAATGGATCGGCCCGGTGCCGCTTGTTGCGGGCAACGCGCAGATTCGTCGCGATATCCGCATCCAGGACGCCGCCGCGGATGCCAGCGTCAACGCGCCCGCCGACCGCTTCGGCGTGGTCGCCTTTGTCGAAAACGCGGCGACCGGCGATGTCCTGCAAGTGGCCGAACTGGCCGCGTGTCACTGATCGCCGCGTCTGCGCACACAGGAGAATCTCATGGCAACCCATCATGCACTTCGCGACAGCGCGCCGCCGGCCACACCGGAACGCGGTGCGATCCATCCGCTGTGGGTGCGTCTCACGCATTGGCTCAATGCGCTCGCGGCCATCGTGATGATGCTGTCGGGCTGGCGGATCTACGACGCTTCACCGATCTTTCCGGCGTTCCACTTTCCGCCCGCCATCACGCTCGGCGGCTGGCTCGGCGGCGCGCTGCAATGGCATTTCGCGGCGATGTGGCTGCTGGTGTTTAACGGCCTGCTGTATCTCGCGCTGAACCTCGCGAGCGGGCGCTTCGTGCGCAAATTTTTGCCGGTATCGCCGCGCGCCGTGCTGCACGATTTCGTCGCCGCATTGACCGGCAAGCTCTCGCACGCCGATCTGCGCGTCTACAACGCGGTGCAGAGATTCGCCTACCTGTTTGTCATCTGCGATCTGATCGTGCTGGTGCTCTCGGGTCTCGCGATCTGGAAGTCGGTGCAGTTTCCGCTGCTGCGCGAACTGATGGGCGGCTACGACAACGCGCGCATCGTCCACTTCTGCGCGATGTCGCTGATGGCCGCGTTCATCGCCGTGCATCTGGCGATGGTGGCGCTCGTGCCGCGCTCGCTGCTCGCCATGTTGCGCGGACGCTGAACCATTCATCCGATGAAGCGAACGTTACGGATACCGAATCATGAATAAGCCCGCTCGAAACTCCACTCGTTCTGTCGGCCAGAAGCTCGACCGCGAATCGATTCTGATCGACGCCCGTCGCGAACTCGCGATGCCGTCGCGGCGTCTGTTCGGCAAACGTCTTCTGACGCTCGGCGGCCTGTCGATGCTGACCGGCTGCTCGCTCACCGACGACGACTCGGTGAATAAGTTTCTCACCGCTGTCTCGCGCCTGAACGACCGCGCGCAAGCCGCGCTGTTCGATCCGAAGCAACTTGCGCCGACCTACACCGAAGCGCAGCTCACACGGCCGTTTCCGTTCAACGCGTTCTACGGCATCGACGACGTACCCGAAGTGAACGGCACCGACTATCGGATGAAAATCAGCGGACTCGTGACCGGTCAGCGCGTCTGGACATTGCCCGAACTGTACGCGCTGCCGCACGCCGAGCAGATCACACGGCACATCTGCGTGGAAGGGTGGAGCGCGATCGGCCGTTGGGGCGGCACGCCGTTCAGCGATTTTCTGCGGCGCATCGGCGCGGACACCAGCGCGAAGTACGTCGGCTTCAAATGCGCCGACGACTACTACGAAAGCATCGACATGCCGACCGCGCTGCATCCGCAAACGCTGCTCACGTTCTCGTACGACGGCGAGCGCCTACCTGCGAAATACGGCTTTCCGATGAAGCTGCGCATGCCGACCAAGCTCGGCTACAAGAATCCGAAGCACATCGTCGAGATGTTCGTCACCAACACCTATCCCGGCGGCTATTGGGTCGACCAGGGCTACAACTGGTTCGGAGGCTCCTGACGCGCGCGGGTCGGCGCCACGGAAACGGCGGCGCGACCCCGGGCGGCAGAAGCTTCGGAAATACGCCGGCTGGTGCTCTGGCCGGTTTTGATTCATCCAAAATCAAGGAGTCATCCCATGAAAAAGTTCGCACTCGCAGCACTGGCCGTCGCTCTCCTGACCAGCGGCGGCGCCGCATTCGCCCAGGCGAGCGGCGCCATGTCCAACGATTCGATGTCGAAGGACACCATGTCGAAAGATTCCATGTCCAAGGACAACATGTCGAAGGGCGGCATGAAGAAGGACACGATGAAGCACGACAAGATGAAAAAGGGCGATGCGATGGGCATGAAGCACGAAGCATCGGGCGCGATGGCCAACTGAGCCGTCCTGACTATGCGGCCCGCATAGCGCGAACGTGCCGGTGGCCTGCGCGACAGGAAAGCCGGGGCATGTCCCCGGCTTTCTGTTGCAAGTACGCCAAAAAGTTACGATTCTTTCAAGCGACGCGGTGGGCGCTTACTGCATAATGCGATGCGCGCCGATAATTTGGCGCGTGTTCGCCGTGGCTCGATGTCTCCCGATCGCCGCGGCGTTGTGGCCCCATTGGCCATCTATCGTCCTTCCGTTCCACCGACATGTCCGCCAGCCTCGCCCGTCAGACCGCATCGCCGATGCGGTGTCCGCCATCCCGCCTCAGGGTCTTTAGCGGGGGCGCAGCACCTCGAGCGGCATGGGCGGGTTGAACGCATGTCGCTGCAAGTCCTCAATCGTTTTTCGCGTGGTTTCCCGATCCGTTTGCCGCAATCGCGCAACGGGCAGATCGCGCTCGCGCTCGCCGTCGTCTATCTCGTGTGGGGTTCGACGTATCTCGCCGTGCACGTCGCGCTGGGTTCGTTTCCGCCGTTGCTGCTCTCCGGGCTGCGCAATCTGTTCGCCGGCGTAGGGCTGTTCGTTTTCGCCGCGCGTCGCAATCCGGTCTGGCCAAGCGCCGCCGAGATCCGCAATGCGGGACTCGTCGGCACGATGCTGGTCGGTTTGTCGAGCGGCATGCTCGCTTTCGGGATGCGCACCGTCGGCACCGGCACGGCGGCGGTCATGGTCGCGACCGTGCCGCTGTTCGCGACGGTGATCGCGGCGGTGGCGGGGCGCAAGATCGGCCGCGGCGAGTGGTTCGCGGTCGGGCTCGGTCTGGTCGGCATTGCGATTCTCAGCCACGGCGACAGCGCGCCGGGCTCGGCGGGCGGTAGCCTGGCGATTCTGTGCGGCGCGCTTTTCTGGGCCGGCGGCGCGCATCTGGCGGGGCGCCTGAAGCTGCCCTCGGACCTGTTTCTCTCGACCTCGCTGCAAATCGGCCTCGGCGGCGCGATGTCGACGCTGGTCGCGTGGGTGTCGGGCGAGCGGATGCTCGAAGTGCATTTTCTGCCGGTGCTGGCGTTCGTCTACCTGATGCTGATCGGGACGATGGCCGCCTACGTGGCGTACGGTTTTCTGATCCGGCACACCAGTCCGATCATCGCCAGCAGTTGCATGTATGTGAATCCGGTGGTGGCCGTGGCGCTCGGCGCGCTGCTGCTCGGCGAGCCGGTGACGCACGCCACGGTGATCGCGACTATCGTGATTCTGGCGAGCGTCGGGCTGTCTTTCTGGTTCGATTATCGGAAGAAACAGCTCGCCTGAGTGTGGTCTGAAGCGGGCGACGACCCGCTTGCTTCACAGCGCCGCCGCCACTTCCGCGCCTTCGCGAATTGCGCGTTTCGCATCCAGTTCGGTGGCGACCTTCGCACCGCCAATCACGTGATAGCGCGGACCGTTACTCTGATCCGCGTCGCCCGCCTTTCTCGCCTTCGCGTCCGCCGCCGTCTGCGGATGCAGATCGCGCAGCGATTCCTGCCCTGCGCACACGACGATGGTGTCCACCTCCAGCCACTCCTCGACGCCGTCGCGCGCGATCTGCAAGCCGCGCGCACTGATCTCCCGATACGACACACCGTCGAGCATCTTCACGCCGTTCCTCGCCAGCGTCGCGCGATGCACCCAGCCGGATGTCTTGCCGAGTCCCATGCCGAGCTTGCCGGCCTTGCGTTGCAATAGCCAGATCTGCCGCGGCGGTTGCGCCGGCGCGGGCAGTTTCAGACCGCCGCGTTCCCGCACGGCCAGATCGACACCCCATTCGTCGAGCCACGCATCGCGCGGCACGGGCAGCGGCTCGCCCGCGCGATGCAGCAGAAACTCGCTGACGTCGAAGCCAATGCCGCCCGCGCCGATCACCGCGACGCGCTGGCCGACCGGCGCACCGCGCAGCACGTCGACATAAGAGAGCACGTTCGGCCCGTCGATGCCGGCGATCGACGGCCGCCGCGGCACGATGCCGGTGGCGACGATCACGTCGTCGTAAGCGCCGGCGGCGAGCAGCGCCGGATCGACGCGCGTGTCGAGCCGCACGTCGACGCGATGGCGCTGCAACTGGCTCTGAAAATAGCGGATCGTTTCGCTGAACTCTTCCTTGCCCGGCACGCGCATCGCCAGATTGAACTGACCGCCGATCGCTGCGCTCGCATCGAACAGCGTCACGCGATGCCCACGCGCGGCGGCCACGGTCGCCGCCGACAATCCCGCCGGACCCGCGCCGACGACCGCGACCGAACGCGCGGCCTGCGTTCCGGCGATCGGCCGGTAGATCAGTTCGGTTTCGCGTCCCGAACGCGGATTGACGAGGCACGTGGCGCGCTGGTTCTTGAACGTGTGATCGAGACAGGCCTGATTGCACGCGATACAGGTGTTGATTTCATGCGCGCGTCCCTCGGCGGTCTTCACGACGAACTCGGGATCGGCCAATAGCGGCCGCGCCATGGAAACCAGATCGCCGGCGCCTTGTGCGAGCAGTGCTTCGGCGACGTCGGGCGTATTGATGCGGTTCGACACGATCACCGGCACCTTGACGGCCGCCTTCAATCGCGCGCTCAGCGCAGCGAAGGCCGCGCGCGGCACCGAGGTCACGATGGTCGGCACCCGCGCTTCGTGCCAGCCGATGCCCGTGTTGAACATCGTCACGCCGGCCGCTTCGAGCGCCTGGGCGACCTGCACGGTTTCGTCCCACGTATTGCCGCCTTCCACCAGATCGATCAGCGAGATCCGGTACACGACGATAAAGCGTTCGCCGCACACCGCACGCACCCGCTCGACGATTTCGCGCGCGAGCCGCATCCGGTTCTCGATGCTGCCGCCGTACGCATCCGTGCGATGATTCGTGCGCGGGCAGAGGAACTGGTTGAGCAGATAGCCCTCGCTGCCCATGATCTCGATGCCGTCGTAGCCCGCGCGTTGAGCGAGGCGCGCGCAGCGCGCGTAGTCGCGCACGGTCTTCGCAATGCCGGCGATGCTCAGCGCGCGCGGCTTGAACTTCGAGATCGGCGATTTGATCGCCGACGCGGAGACGACGAACGGTTGATAGCCATAGCGGCCCGCATGGAGGATCTGCAGCGCGATCTTGCCGCCTTCGGCGTGCACGGCCTCGGTCAACTTCCGATGATTGCGTAGATCGAGCACGGAATTCAGCGTGCCGCCGAACGGCAACAGCCAACCCTCGCGATTCGGCGAGATGCCGCCCGTAACGATCAGGCCGACACCGCCCTTGGCGCGCTCGCGGAAATACGCGGCCAGCTTTGGGTAATTCCAGAAGCGGTCCTCCATGCCGGTGTGCATCGAACCCATCACCACGCGGTTGCGCAGGCGAGTGAAGCCGAGGTCGAGTTCAGCGAGTAAGTGTTGGTAAGACATGCGGAGGACCATGTAAGTATTGGGCGCGCACGAACAATACACCGCGCGGCGTGCCATCCCTCCGAGGAAAAATTCTAATCCTCGCAACTCATTGCTCCGTAAGACATTCTTCAGCCGTCACAAGCCAACTCGAGGCCCGCGGCACACGCATTGCTCGAGGCGAGCGTCCATCGACACGGACCGTGCGATGTGCAGCAGGGATAGGCGGGGGCACTCCGTTTCGCAGGGCTGGCCTGAACCGTTCGTATGGCCAACGAACAAGGTGTCAGACGGCCTGTTGTGTGAAGCGGAAGTCCACAAAATCAATGGGCCGCGAGCCCGACAAATCGAACTAGGTGAACATAATGAAACTGATCCGAACCATGGTGGCGATGGCTGCCGTTGCATCCATTCTGAGCGCGTGCGGTGGCGGCTCCGACGACGCGGGTAAGGAACTCGGGCTGACCAATCCGGAGATCCATTTCATCCATGCCATTCCCAGCGGCCCGGCCGTCGACTTTCTCGTGAACGGCACCGCGCCCTCGGGACAGACGAACATCAGCTATAAGGGTGTGACGAACCTCACCAATATCAACACGGGCGCGACCACCGTCGCTTACTCCGCGACCGGCACGACGACGGCGCTCGCGAGCGGCAGCTTTCCCGATGTCGCGAAGGGCCACGAATACACCGTGCTCGCGTTGCCGGGTTTGGCCGCGCCGGACATCGGCCTGATCGACGATCCGTTCGACAAGGGCCTGCTCTCGAATAGCGCGCGTCTGCGCGGCTTCAACGCGTCGGCGAACGCGACCAATCTCGACCTGTATCTGGTCCAGTCCACCGCGACCGACATCACCAACGTTTCGCCGACGATGGCCGGCGTGGCCTTCAAGAACGCGGTGCCCGCCAGCGGCCAGGATTCGATCTACGTGTCGGGCGGCACCTACGTGCTGATTGCGACCGCGGCCGGCAGCAAGACGCCGATCTTCCAGTCGCCGGCCTTCACGCTGTCGAACAATGCCGATTGGCTGGTGACGTCGGTGCCGATCGCCGGTGCGCTGAGCCAGCTCGTGCCGGGTCAGATCCATTTGCTGGTTGCGCAGAACGGCAACACGCAGACACCGAGCGTCGAGTTGACGAATACGTTGAACGGCCAATAAGCGCTAACGAAAGCGCCGGCTGAGCGCATGCAATAGGCGGTAAGTCCTGGGGAGGACGGAGCGGCGATCCACGCGAGTGGATCGCCGTTTTGTTTGCGGCGTCGACCAACACCCGCAACGCCCGCGGCTTCGAGAAAAGTGCGCAACACCCGCGGCCTCGACAAAGGCCCGCGAAGACGAATAAAAACGACCACACAAAAAAACCCGCCACGGTTTCCCGCGGCGGGCTCTCCCTGTCCTTCATGCCGGGCGCTGCAAAGCGCCGGGCGTCTGCTTCGTTATGCGCTGCTTACTTGGCCTGATCGGCCGAGTTCGTGATGGCGTTGCCGCCCTTCGAAATATCCTGCCCAGCCCCCGCCATCGTGTTGCAACCGGCGAGCGCAGCGGTCCCTGCAATGAGAAGCAAAGCGATCAGTCGATTCATGAAAGTTCTCCTTGTCGAGAATGCATTGGTTGACGTGCCCATCTTTACGGCACGCGCCAGCAGAGCTAGCTGTCGTCCGACCGGGGCTAACGCCAGTCGATCCGGTCTGATTGCATGGTAAAAAAAGGGCGGGGGCGGCGCTGTCGGCCGGGCTGCGATTTTCTTGTAGGCGTGCTCCGGTGTTTGCGTCGGCGCACTCCTACATGTCCGCCGCAGCGCTCTGCAAGCCCCTGCTAGACGGGCGTTCGCGAAGGCGTCGCTGGCGGCAGATCGACCGACGGCGTCGCGGTGCTGACGCTCGGCATCTCCACGTGGATGTCGGTGCCGTTCGGCACACCGCGCCGGATATCGAAGCGTCCGCCGTGCGCGGCGACGCGCTGGCGCATGCCCAGCAGCCCGTGAGTGTGCGTGCGCTTCAGATCGGCCGGCATGATGCCGACGCCGTTATCGGCGATATCCAACGCCACCTGGCCGTCGCCGACCTCCAGGGCGATCGATACCTTCGAGGCGCGCGCGTACTTGGCGGCGTTGGTGAGCGACTCCTGCGCGACGCGGAACAGCGCGATTTCGGTTTGCTCGTCGAGCTTGATGTCGTCGGCGGGCAGGTGCAGGTCGAGCGTCCAGTTGTTGCGCTGCGCGGCTTCGTCGGCGAGCGTGCGCAAGGCGGTGACGAGCCCGAAGTTCGCCAGCACCGTAGGCCGCATATCTTCGATGATGCGGCGCTTCAGCGCGATGCCCTGGTCAAGATTGGCGAGCGCGCGTTTGAGTTTCTCGGAAATGTCCGGCTCGCTGTCCTTCAACTTGCGATTGGCCCACGCCACGTCCATTTTGCTCGCCGTCAAAATCGCGCCGAGTTCGTCGTGCAGTTCGCGCGCGAGCTGGGTCTTCTCGTTTTCGCTGACTGCTTGCAAATGCCAGCCCAGTGCTTCGAGCTGACGGGTGCGTTCGTTGACGAGCTGGTCGAGGCCTTCCTGTTGTGTGATCAATTGACGCTGCACGCGTGCCTGACGATCGATCTGAATGCCGAGATTGCGAAATAGCAGAATGAACAGCACGATGTTCAGCGCCGAGAGACCCGCTGCGCACAGCGTGGAGATGCGCTGATCGCCGCGGCTCGCGGCTAGCGCGTGTTGCGCGCGGCGCTCCTCGTTGTCGCGCAGCAGCGAGAGCGTGCTGTCCACCAGCGACGCGTCGGCGGGATTGGCCTCGCTCGCGCCGCCGCAAGCGGACAGATCGAGCGGATGCGGCGCCGCGCGTTGCAACGCGAACGCGCCCGCGCCGATCCGCGCCTCGACAAGCGCAAGAATCTGCGTGAAGCTGGCGAGCTCGGCGCTGTCCGCTTTGCCGCCACGGTAGAAGCGGTCCAACTGCTGTTCGCTCTGGCGGATGCGCACCGCGGTCGCGCAGAAGTCGTGCGCGACGGTGTCCTGCTTCGTCAGAAGAAAATCGCTTTGCTGGGCGCTCAGGCGCGACAACTGGCTCGCCAGCGTGCTCAGTTGCACGGTGACGTCGCGCGCTTCGAGCGCGGTCTCGTATTCGGCGGCAATGCGCTGGCGCGCGGTCTCGAGTATCACAAGGCCGCCCACGGTAATGACGATTGCCACCGTCATGGCGATCGCCCAACTGCGGTTGCGCATCCAGTCGCTCAGCCGGGCGGCGGCTCCAAGGTTGCCCGCGTCCGGCACGTTCTGCACATTTGGCACATTCGGCTCCTCTGATGGGGCATCAGTGTAACGTCCGCCGGGTTCGGCGACGGTGCCGCTATCGTGCGGCCGTCGCGGCGCTGCGCGCCGGCCTGGCGAGGCGACCACGCTCACCGTAACGCTGCCGTAATCCAATGTAAGCGGATTCTCACACGAAAACCGGCGTGCGTCGGAATGCGCCGCGCGTGGCTGATCGATAGGATGGACCTGATCGTTCAATCAATGTTTCGGAGGAAGCCATCATGCTGAAATGGGCATTGTTCTTCGCCGTCATCGCGGTGATCGCCGGTCTGCTGGGCTTTACCGGTGTCGCGGCAGGTGCGGCGGCGATCGCGAAGTTCCTGTTCATCGTGTTTGTGATTCTGTGCGTGGTGTTCCTCGTGCTGGGCTTCGTGGTGACGAAAAAGATCGTCGATTAGCGCTGCTCACTGAGGAAGTCGCGGGCCGTATGTTTGAAGGTGCGAGAGCGGTTCGCCAGTCAATGTTGTGCGCCCATGCCACTCAGATACAACAAGAAGGAGAGTCGCCATGCTTCACTATGCCATTGTCTTTTTCGTGATTGCGATCATCGCCGCCGTGTTCGGCTTTACCGGCATTGCGGCGGGTGCGGCCGAAATTGCCAAGATCCTGTTCTACATTTTCCTCGTCGTATTCGTGGTCACGCTGTTGCTCGGCGTCTTCCGAACGTAGACGGGTGGTCATTCGCGGCCATCATTCCTTGTGCCGGCGCATCAGGCGCGATTCGTGCGTGATGCGCAGTTCCCCCCAAATACCGGATAAAGGAGAAATTCAATGTCGAAGTCAACTACCGCCCAGGGCGCGGCATCTCAATCCAGCGATCCGTTCGTGATAGACCTTAAAAAGATCCGCGAAGACGCGCGCAAGCACATGTCGGATGGTCCGGTCACGCAAACCTATGGCGCGGATCGCGAGACGGTGCTGAAACTGTGCAACGACGCACTGGCCACTGAAATCGTTTGTGTGCTGCGCTACAAGCGGCATCATTTCATGGCCAAGGGCATCAACTCCGAAGCCGTGGCGGCCGAGTTCGCGGAACACGCTGCAGAGGAGCAGGAACACGCCGACAGCATCGCCGAACGGATCGTGCAACTCGGCGGCGAGCCGGATTTCGCGCCGGACGGATTGAAGACGCGCTCGCATTCGGAATACAAGGAAGGCGCGAACCTCACGGACATGATCAAGGAGAACCTGATCGCCGAGCGTATTGCGATCGACACGTACCGCGAGATCATTCGTTATCTGGGCGATAAGGACGTGACGACGCGTCGTATGTTCGAAGATATTCTCGCGGTCGAAGAGGAGCATGCCGACGACATGGCGGATTTGCTCGAAGGCCGCGAGTAGACGACAGCGCGCGACAGCGCGCGGCGGCGCGAAAAACGTAGAACGTAGACGCGAACAGCGCATTAAAGAAACGTAACACGACGGCGAGCGGCAGCTCTGTACATCGCGGCCCGCTCAGCCGGTTCAGGCAGCGTGGCGGACGGCGCAGCGGGCGCGGGTGGGCTGGAAGCTTTCCCGCGCCGGCATGCGCCGCCTGGTTTTCCAAATCCGGCAGAAGCCATGCCGGAGATCATTACAATGTCTGCTTTGGAGCGATTCCATTGCACGGACACCCAAACCGATGATTCGAGTGCTGATAGCTGACGACCATGCGATCGTCCGAGGTGGCTTCAAACAGTTCGTCGCTGACGAGCCGGATATGTGCGTCGCGGCCGAAGCGGCCACCGGCGACGAAACCATCAGCCTCGTGCGCGAACAGGCCTTCGACGTGGTGCTGCTCGACATCGCGATGCCGGACAAGAACGGCATCGACACCTTGCGCGTGATCAAGCAGGTGCGCCCCGAACAGGGTGTGCTGATTCTGTCGGGCTACCCGGAGAGCCAGTACGCGATCAATCTGCTGCGCGCGGGCGCGAACGGTTATCTGAACAAGGACTGCGAGCCCGAGGAGATGGTGCGGGCGATTCGCGCGGTGGCGCGCGGGCATCGCTATCTGTCCGAGGCGGTCGCCGATACGCTCGCCGACAATCTCGACAAGCCGGCGGCAGGGCGTCCGCACGAAGCGCTCTCCGAGCGCGAGTTCCAGATTTTCTGCAAGCTCGCGGCGGGGCAGATTCCCACTGACATCGCGGAGGAATTGCATCTGTCCGTGAAGACCGTGAGTACTTACCGGGCGCGCGTGCTGGAGAAAATGCGGTTGGCGAACAATGCCGATCTGACTTATTACGCGATCAAGAACGGCTTGATCGAATAATGGACGATCGAGATATTCCGATGAACAGCGAATCGAACCCTGTTGCCGACTCAGCCCTCCGCGCGCCGTTGCGTGTGTTGCTGATCGAGGATTCGCCGCTGATCCGCAGAAGCCTCGTGGAGACGATCGACGCTTCCGGTCTGCTGAAGGTGGCCGCGTACGCGGATTCCGCGGATCAGGCCATCGCCCTGTTGAGCGACGAGTCCTTCGACGCGGTGATCGTCGACCTGCAGTTGAAGCAGGGTTCGGGCGTGCCGGTCCTCGCCTACTTGCAGCGTGAAGGATTGATCGACAGGGTGTTCGCCGCGGTGCTGACCAATCACGCGTTGCCCGCCTACCGGGAGCGCTGCGAGCAATATGGCGTGCGGCACTTTTACGACAAGTCGTTCGAATTCGACCGTGTGATCGACGCGCTGCACGAATACGCGTATGCGCGAAGCAGCAAATAAGCGCTCCGCGCCGTGCGGATAACGGGCTAGCTCTTCACGCGTGCGGCAAGCGCCAGATGATTCCACGCCGCCAGCCCCGCGAACACGATCCCGGCAACGCTCACACCAATCCACCCAAACGCCGGCCAGACTACGGCGCCGACACCGGAGCCGAGTGCTCCGCCGATGAAATACGCCACCATGTACACCGTATTCACGCGGCTGCGCGCGTCCGGCTTGAGTGCGTAGATGCGCGACTGATTGGAAATCTGCGCGGCCTGCACGCCGATATCCAGGATGATCACGCCGACCACGAGTCCCGCGATACTCTTCGCCGATACACCGAATACGACGAACGAAATCGCCACCAGCACGATCGACACGGTGATGATCGCGCGCGGTCCGCGTCGATCGGAAAACTTGCCGGCGAGCGGCGCCGCCATCGCGCCTGCCGCGCCGACGATACCGAATAGCCCGGCCGCCTGCGGCCCGAGATGAAACGGCGCGCCGGCCAGCAGCAAGGCCAGCACCGACCAGAAAATACTGAATGCCGCGAACATGGCCGCGCCGGTGAGCGACGCTTCGCGCAACTCGCGATGCTCGACGATCAGATGCCACATCGAGACCAGCAGCTTGCCGTAGGGCAGCGTGGAAGTCGGCTGGCTCTTCGGCAGACGCAGCATGATGACGACCGCGAGCACCAGCAACGCGACCACGGACGCGCCGAAGACCGCGCGCCAGCCGAAATATTCGGCGATCAGGCCTGACGCCGTCCGCGCCAGCAGAATCCCCAGCAGCAAACCGCTCATCACCATGCCGACCGCGTGGCCGCGTTCGGACGGCGGCGCGATTTCCGCCGCGAACGGCACCGCTTGCTGCGCGATGGTGGCGAGCACGCCGATCGCCAGACTCGCGACGATCAGCACGGTCAGCGTCGGCGCTGCGGCGGCCACGACCAGCGCGACGCAAATGGCGGCGATCTGCAACAGGATCAGACGGCGCCGGTCGAAACGGTCGCCGAGCGGCGCAAGCAGCAGCATGCCGGCCGCGTAGCCGAGTTGCGTGACAGCCGGCACCGCGCCGACCCACGACGCGCTGCGCGGAAACGATTGGCGGAAGTCGTCGAGCAGCGGCTGGTTGTAATAGATGTTCGCAACCGAGACACCGGCAATGGTGGCGAGCAGAAACAGCAGGCCGCGCAACGACCGGTCGGCGGAAGCGGGAGTGGACGCGTTGGAAGTGGACATGAGAGGGGCAGTCGACGGACCGGCCCATGCACGGTCCTCAAGCGTGCCGATCATACCGGAGCACGGCGGATCGTGCTGACGGCCGCGAGGCGGAGCAGCACGTTTGCACACCGGCCTGACGACGCCTTGCCAACAAAATGAGATGGGCATTCGGCTTTCGTTCGTAGAATCGGCGCGCGTTATCCGACCGACGATTACTAGAACGACTCCATGACCTCGATCACGAAACACGAACCTCGACGTATAGGCGGCTCGCTGCTCGCCGCCCTGATCGCGCTCGCCGCGTGGGCCTGTTCAACCGCGATCGCGATGCGCGATCCGCTCAAGCTGATGCTCGAATGGGAAGTGCTGGACGTATTCGCGCGGCCCGAAACACATGGCTGGTATCGCGCCGTGATCGTGATGGTGGGCTGCGACGTGCTGACGGGCGTGTTCATCGTCGCGGGCATGGGCTGGCTGGCGCTGCTTGCATGGCGCAAGTCGCCGCGTTTTACCGCGCACGTTCAGGCGTGGCTGCTGGCGATTGTCGTGATGCGCACCGGCGCGTATCTGCTCGGCGATGACATGACACACGCGATCGGCATCGACATCGCCATTCCATTCGACGGCTTCATTCAGGCTGTCGTGGCGGCCGCGCTCGGGATTCCGTATTTCAGGCTTTCCCGGCGCGTTCGCGAGACTTTCATCGACGCCTGAGCCGCACGCGTCAATCGATCAGATCGCCCTCAGGCTCGTAAAACGGATACGGGCCGTCGGCTTGTTCCACGTACGCATGATGCGTGACGATGCCGGTCGCCGGATCGTAGTGATGCAGCGCATACGCGGGCGGTTCCATCATGAACGCGGACGGCGCATCCTCGCGCAGATCGAGCGCGACCTGATGCGCGGGCGCCGGCACCGCGGAGGCGATCGTGCCGCCGAAACGCACGAACATGGGCCGATGCACATGCCCGCAGATCACCCGCTCCACGTTCGGATAACGCGCGATCAACGCGGCGAGTTTGTCGCCGGCGGCGGGATCGAGCCGCAATTCGTCCATATGCCCGATGCCGCACACGAACGGCGGATGATGCAACGCGACCACGGTCGGTCTGCCCTGGGCCGCATCGAGTTGCGTGGCGAGCCACGCGAGCCGCGCATCGCACAGATTGCCGGCGCTTTGCCCCGGCACCATCGAATCGAGCGCGATGATCCGCAGCGGTCCGACATCGACGGCGTATTGCACGAACTCGCCGCCGCTTTGCAATTCCTTGCGATCGGGAAACGCGGCGCGCAACGCAGCGCGTTCGTCGTGATTGCCGACCAGCATGAAGTAGGGAATGTCGAGCGGCGCGAGCAGTGTCTTGAGGTGCTCGTACTGTTCCGGATCACCTTGATCGACGAGGTCGCCCGTCATGATCACCGCGTCGGGGCGCGGATCGAGCGCATTGAGAGCGGCGACGCAGCGTGCGAGATAGGCGCCGGTGTCGACGCGGCGATAAGCGAGCGCGCCGGGCCGTTTGATATGCAGGTCGCTAATTTGAGCCAGCAGCATGGGGATGTCCTTGTTATAGCGCGCCAGAATAACAGCGCCGCTTCATTACGATAACGCAATCAGCGCATCCTGCGCGATGGAAATGCCGACCGGCGTGCCGCGCGCCAATTCCACGCGGCCGGCTACGTCGATCAGCAACGCGTCCGGCGCGGCACCGCCGACCGTCAGACGCGTGCGCTCGCCGAGAAACGCGGTGCTTTCGATATGTCCACGCAATTGCGCGTGAGCCGGATCGGCCAGATAAGCGTCTTCCGGGCGGAAGAAAATCTCGTGCGCCGAGTTCGCGTGCGCCGAACCCGCAGGCAGCGGCACGGCGCCGCCGATGGTCGTCAGCATGCCGTCGCGCCGCTCGCCCGCAAGCCGGTTGATCGTGCCGACGAACTGCGCGACCGTCCGGTTGGCGGGACGGTAGTAGATCTCGCGCGGCGAGCCGATCTGTTCGATGCGCCCCGCGCTCATCACGACGATGCGGTCGCCCAGTTCCATCGCTTCGGCCTGATCGTGCGTGACGTAGACGGTCGTGATGCCCAACTCGCGCAGCAGCGTGTTCATCTCGCTGCGCAAGGTGTCGCGCAAACGGGCGTCGAGGGCGGTCAACGGTTCGTCGAGCAGCAGCACGCGCGGCTGCACGGCGAGGGCGCGAGCGAGCGCCACACGCTGACGCTGGCCGCCGGAGAGCTGATCGATCGGTTTGTCGGCGTGCGCGGCGAGACGCATCATGCCGAGCAGTTCGTCGACGCGTTGCCGTGCCGTCTCAGCGGGCACGCGTTTGATTTTCAACCCGTAGCCGATGTTGCCGCGCACCGTCAGATTTGGAAACAGCGCGTAGCTCTGGAACACCATGCCGACCTGGCGCTTTTCGATCGGCAGGGCGGTGACGTCGTCGTCGCCGAACGCGATGCGGCCGCCGGCGTCCGGCGTTTCGAGACCCGCGATCATGCGCAGCGTGGTGGTCTTGCCGCAGCCGGACGGTCCGAGCAGCACGAGCGTTTCGCCGGCGTCGATGTGCAGGTCGAGCGGTTCGAGCACGCGCGTGCCGCGAAACGTTTTCGCGCATTGCGTCAGCGTGATGGGAACGGAAGCGAGTTTCATGGCTTGATAGACTTCGAAGAAGATACCGCGACGCGTTTCTTCGCCGCGCTGCGCTGACCGGTCGCATCGACGCCGAGCCATTGCATGGCGACGAGCAGAGGCATCGTCATGATGAAAAACAGAATCGTGTAGGCGCTGCCGATCTCGATGCGCAACGACGCGTAGGTGTCGGCGAGACCCACCGGCAGCGTCTTGGTATCGGGCGTGTGCAGCATCCACGTCAGGTTGAATTCGCCGATCGAAAGCGTCAGCACTGCCAGCGCACCGGCCACGATACCGGGCCGCGCATTCGGCAGCACGATCGTCACGAAGCGCTGCAGGAAGCTCGCGCCGAGACTCGCCGCGCCTTCTTCGAGCGTGCGCAGATCGCTGCTCGCGCACACCGCGGCGACCGCGCGCACCATGAAGGGCAGCGTGAACACCACATGCCCGACCACGATAAACGCCACGCTCATGCGGAACATCGTGAAGCCGCCGTACACCACCAACAGCGCGAGCGCGGAGGCGAGACCGGGCAGCGCGATCGGCAGCACCAGAAACTCTTCGATGATGCGCGAGAGCCGCGTCTTGCTGCGCGCGAGCACGTAACCCGCGGGCACGCCGGTCAGCAGCGTGATGAGCAAGGTCGCCGCCGCCACTTCGAGCGACAGAAACACCGAGCTGTGATACTGCGTCCACACTTCGCCGAGCCAGCGCAGTGTGAGTCCGCTCGACACGCCCTTGAAGTAGTTGACCGTCAGGCCCGCCATGATCGACATGACGACCGGCACGATCAGGAACGCGCACAGCAGCAGCGTGACGAGCCATTGGCCGGTTGCGAGCCACGTTCTTGCGTCCGGCCAGCGAAGCCGCGAGCGCGGCCTGGTTGCCGGCTGTCGGGATGCAATGATGGTATTCATCGAGGTAAGGTCCTCCGGTTCAGAAGCGCCGGGTTTTGAAACGCCGCTCATGCGCTTGCCGCCACGGCCGAGCCGCTCACACTGCGCGCCAATGCCAGCACCGCCCACGTCACGATGCCGAGCACGATCGAGAGGCCCGCGGCCGTCACCATGTTCGCGTTGAGGGTGAACTCGGTGTAGATGGTCATCGGCAGCACGTCGATGTCGGTGGCGAGCGTGAAGGCGGTGCCGAACGCGCCCATCGCGGTGGCGAAGCACACCGCACCCGCCGCGATCAGGCCCGGCGAGAGGGCGGGCAATACGATATCGCGCGTGATGCGCCACGGCGACGCGCCGAGCGAACGCGCGGCTTCTTCGAGCGACGCATCGAGTTTGGTCGCCGAGGCCATCACGGTGACGATCACGCGCGGAATCGAGAAGTACAGGTAGCCGAGAAAGAGTCCGCTCATCGAATAAGCGAACACCCAGCGGTCGCCGGTCAGTTTCAGCGAGAGCGCGCCGATCAGCCCCTGGCGTCCCGCGAGCATGATGACCATGAAACCGACCACCACGCCGGGAAACGCCAGCGGAAACGTGAGCAGCGCGAGCAGCGTGCGCTTGAGCGGAAACTCGCGGCGTGCCAGCAGCAGACCCGCGATCACCGAGAGCACCAGCGTCGCCGCCGTGACGGCCGCGGACAGCAGCACGGTCGCGCCGAGGCTAGACATGTAGCGCGGATTCGTCAGCATCGCGCGATAGGTGGCGAACGCGTGGCCGTCGCCGCTCAACTGCGCGAGCGCGCTCATCGGCAGCAGCCAGAAGGCGATGAACACCGCCAGCGCCGGTGCGATCAACGCGATCCGCCAGCGCAGCGAGAACGTGATGTCGTTCAATGCATCACCTGCAGATAACGCTCGCCGAAGCTCGATTGCTTTTCGGCCATCTTGCCGAAGTCCACCGGTTTGGCGCGCGCATAGTCGCTGGCCGGCAGGAATTTGGCGGCGGTTTCCGGGCTCATCGCATTCGCGCGCACCGGACGCAGATAGGCATCGGCCCACAGCTTCTGGCCTTCGTCGGAGAGCACGAAGTCGAGCACCTTCTTGCCGTTCGCTTCGTGCGGCGCGCCTTTGACGAGGCTCATCACGTACGGCACCGAGATCGTGCCTTCCTTCGGGATCACGAATTCGACGTTCGCGTGATCCTTGTACTTCGCGCGGTAAGCGTCGAAATCGTAGTCGAGCAGGATTGGAATTTCGCCGGACATCACGCGCGCATAGGCGGTCTGCTTCGGCACGATCGGCGCGTTGGCCTTCAGCTTGCGAAACCAGTCGAGGCCCGGCTCGAAGTTGTCGAGCGTGCCGCCGAGCGCCTGATTCACCGCAACGGCGCCCGCGTAGCCGACAAATGCGCTCGACGGATCGAGGTAGCCGATCATGCCTTTGTACTCAGGCTTGAGCAGGTCGGCCCACGAGCGCGGCACGGGCTTGCCTTCGAGCGCGTCCTTATTGACGAAAAAGCCCAGCGTGCCTGAATGAATCGAGAACCAGTAGCCTTGCGGGTCTTTCAGGTTGGCGGGAATGTCGTCCCAATGCGCGGGCTTGTACGGCTGGATCACGCCCTTGTCCTTCGCCTGGAAGGCCGACGAAACGCCGAGATACACCACGTCGGCGACCGGGCTCTTCTGCTCGGCCATCAGTTGCGCGATCGACTGGCCGGAGTTCTTGTTGTCGAACGGTACGCGAATGCCGGTCTTTTGCTGGATCGCCTTGATCTGGCTCGCCCAGTCGGCCCATTCGGGCGGGCAGTTGTAGCAGATCGCGGATTCGTCGGCGTGCGCGGCTTGCGGTGCGATCGCGGCGAGTGCGGCGGCGACCACCATGCCGGCCGACAGCGCGGCGGCCGTGGAGCGCGCGAGGCGCCGCCAGAGCGGCCGGAGCGGTTGGATTGGCGAAGCGAAATGTTTGGAAGAGCGGATCACTGCGGGTCTCCTGAGAAGAAGCGAGCGGGTGGTTCGGGTTTTGGGGGGCGACTCAAAGTCGTCTTGCGGGCAGCCGGTTAAACGTTTTCATGTCGGCACGTGTCGATGCATGTCGCGCGCACGTTAGCCAACGGCGGTTGCGCGACGCTTCAGGCAAACGGCCGCATCGCAGCCGCTGAACCATGCGCAGGCGTTGCGTCGTTGCGGTTCGAAATCGCCGCGATCGTGGCACCCTGGCGCAAGCTGTGCGGCAAGGTCAGCGTGAGCGACGTTTCGTTCAAGGCTTCATACGTTCCGGTGACGCGTGCCAGCAAACGCTGCCAGGCCGCGCAGCCAATTTCGCGATTCGGCGCGCAGATGCTGGCGAGCGGTGGCGACAGCAGTTCGCCCATCGCCAGGCCGTCGAAGCCGAGAATCGACATGTCGTGCGGAATCTGCAAACGCGCGCGGCGCAGGCCGCGCATGACCACCATCGCCAGCAGATCGTTGCTGCAGAAGAGGGCGCTGGGGCGGTTCGGGCCGCTCGTCAGATGGGCGAGCACCGAGGGCGAGAGTTCCTCGGCATTGAAATCCACCTCGAGCGCGGGCGACGGCGTGAGGCTGGCTTGCTGCATCGCTTGGCGATAGCCGAGATGCCGCTGACGGGCGCGATCCGAGGCGGCCAGCGTGCCGGCGAGCATGAGGATGCGGCGATGGCCGTGCGCGATCAGCATGCGCACGCCGTCGTAGGCGGCGAGACGGTTGTCGACCGAGACCGACGGGCGACGCACCGTGTCGTTATGCATCAGCACGTAGAGCAGCCCCGCACGGTCGAGTTCGTCGAGCAGCGGATGCGTGTCGGCATCCGCGACTGTCAGGATCAGGCCTTCGACGCGGTGTTCACGCAGCGTTTCGATGGCGTGGCGTTCGCGGTCGGCGTCGTACTGCGTGGTCATCAGCATGAGCCGGTAGCCTTGCGCCGAGGCGAGTTCGTCGATGCCTTGCAGGCACTCGGCGAACACGGGATTGGCGAGCGTCGGCAGGATCACGCCGATCAGACGCGTGCGTTCGCCGCGCAATTGCCGGCCGAGCGGGCTGGGGCGGAAGTTCAGGGCGTCGATGGACTGACGCACCTTGTCGAGCGTGACCGGGTTGACGGTGTGCGGCGCGTTGATCGCGCGCGACACGGTGGCGATGGAGAAGCCGGCGTGGGCAGCGACATCTTTGATCGTCGGGATCATGGGTTTCCGCTCGGGTTGTAAACGTTTTCGTGAGCGGATTATCGGGAAGGTTTGTGACTTACCGATGACGTTGATATCGGCTGATGGGGGTGGTGGAAGGGGGGTGGCAGGGGCGTTGCGGCGGCGGTTTGGTGCGCTCGCCGGGCAGTGGTAGAATTCGCGTCCACATGCGTTTCGACCCCTGCCGGGGTGATGAAATTGGTAAACATAGCGGACTTAAAATCCGCCGCCTCACGGCTTGCCGGTTCAAGTCCGGTCCCCGGCACCAATTCGTCTCCAAACTAGTTCAACGGTTCATAACAAAACCCCGTCAAATAAGCCTGAGCGGGGTTTGTTGTTGCCCTTTTCTCCAAAGGTTCTCAACCGCCGGCAAACTCCCACTCGGGGGCTGTTCAGGGGGGCCTCCGCTCGCAAAATTGCCGACGCGCGGAAAAGCACCCCCAATATGAGAAGCTCACAAAGCAAGCAATGGCCCTCACCGATGTCTCAATCGGCAACGTGAAGCCGATCGATCGACAGCAGAAGCTGTTCGATGGCGGCGGTCACTTTCTGCTTCATCACGCTTGTTCGAAAACTCGAGAAGATGAAACGAGCGGCGTGCCGGCCGCGTCAACCCGGTATTCGGCAAGCCAGCGTTCTCGCTTCGTTGCCGCGGCGAGCACGCTGCGCTCCTTGACGTGACCGAAACCGCGAATCTCGTCAGGCAGATTGGCGAGCTTCATCGCCGCATCAAATCGGGCGGCGTCGAGCGTTGCGCAGAATTCGTCGATCAGCGCGAAATACTGCGCGATCAGCTCACGTTCATTGCGCCGTTCTTCCGTCTTGCCGAATACGTCGAACGCTGAGCCGCGCAGGAACCTGAATTTTTCGAGCACGCGGAACAGCGCGAGCGTCCATTGTCCGAATCGTTGCTTCTTCAGGTGGCCGTGCTCGTCGCGTCTGGCGAGCAATGGCGGCGCGAGATGGAACGCGAGCTTGTAATCGCGGCCCGGCTCGCCTTCGAACTGAGCCCGCAGCTTGTCCATGTAAGCCGGATCCGCATAGAGACGGGCCACTTCGTACTCGTCCTTATAGGTCATCAGTTTCGCCAGATTGCGCGCGACCACCGGCGTGAGGCGCGGTTTTGCTCCGTCCATGACAGCCGTTTCCTTCGCGCGCAGCCGTTCGACAGCTTCAACATAGCGAGTCGCATAACGAGGGTTCTGGTAGGCACTCAGCCGCTCGGCGTTGCGCTCGATCAGACGGTCCAGCGATTCCGGCATCTGCACGACAATGGCCTGCTGTCTGGCGGCCTGCGGCGTAAAAGCATCCACGGCGGCTTCGCCGTGCTGTGCGACATAGCGGCCCCATTCGAACGCCAGGCGATTCTTCTCGACGGCTACGCCATTCAGTTCGATCGCGCGATCGAGACTGTCGTAGCTGAGCGGCAGCCAGCCGCGTTGCCAGACAAAGCCGAGCAACAGGGGATTGGCATAGAGCGTGTCGCCCAACAGCGCGAGCGCGAGACGATTGGCGTCGATGAAGTCGCAGTCGTCGCCGATGCTCGCGCGCAGATCCTGCCGCGTCTGATCAGCCGGAAAATTCCATTGGGGGTCCCGCACGAACTGCGCGGTCGGCGTGGCGCCGCTGTTGATCGCCGCTTTCGTGATGCCGCGTTGCGTGCGTGCCAGCACTTCGGCGGAAGCGGAGACGATCGCATCGCAGCCGAGAATCAGGCGCGCTTCACCAGCCGCAATCCGCGTGGCGTGTAATTGGTCGGGTGCCGCGGCGATCTGCACGTGACTGAGCACGGCACCGCCTTTCTGTGCGAGCCCGGCCATATCGAGCACGGTGACGCCCTTGTTTTCGAGGTGAGCCGCCATGCCCAGCAAGCCGCCGATCGTCACGACGCCGGTTCCACCGACACCAGTCACCAGCACGCCGTACGGCCTCGCGAGTGAAGCAATCGCGGGCCGAGGCAGCGACGCGAAATCGGGCAACGCGGCTGAGGATGCGGGTTTGGCGGGCTTTTTCACCTGTGCGCCTTCCGCCGTGACGAAACTCGGACAGAAGCCTTTCACGCACGAAAAATCTTTATTGCACGACGACTGGTTGATCTTGCGCTTGGTACCGAGCGATGTTTGCAGCGGCTCGACCGACAGACAGTTCGACTGCACCGAGCAGTCGCCGCAACCTTCGCACACGGCATCGTTGATAAAGGCGCGCTTCGCCGGATCGGGATAGGTGCCGCGTTTGCGGCGCCGGCGTTTTTCGGTTGCGCAGGTCTGGTCGTAAATCAGAATCGATGTACCCGCCATCTCGCGCAACTCGCGCTGCAAGCGGTCGAGTTCGTCGCGGTGATGGACCTTCACTCCTGCGGGGAGACGAACGGTCGCGTCGTATTTCTCCGGCTCGTCGGTCACGATCAGCACGTGCTTCGCGCCTTCCGCAACGACCTGAAACGCGATCTGCGGGACGGTGAGCACGCCGTCCACCGGTTGGCCGCCGGTCATCGCGACGGCGTCGTTGTACAGCACCTTATAGGTGACGTTCGCGCCAGCCGCAATCGAAGCGCGAATCGCGAGCAGACCGGAATGGAAATAGGTGCCGTCGCCCAGATTGACGAACACGTGCCGCTCATTCGTGAAATGCATCTGGCCGGTCCACGCGACGCCTTCGCCGCCCATCTGGCTGAAGGTCTCCGTCTTGCGGTCCATCCACATCGACATGTAGTGGCAGCCAATGCCGGCCAGTGCGCGCGAGCCTTCCGGCACGCGTGTCGAGGTGTTGTGCGGGCAGCCCGAACAGAACCACGGTTGCCGCTCCGTCACGGAACGCGGCGTGGCCGCCTCGCGCTCCTTGGCCTCGATCACGGCGACCCGTGCTTCGATCCGCGCCCGCAGATCGGCGGGCAGATCGGCTTTGGCGAGGCGCCGGGCGATCGCTTTCGCGATCAAGGCGGGCGACAGTTCGTAGTGCGCGGGCAGCAGCGTCTGCCCACGCGGCACGGACCATTCACCGCCTTCATCGTCGCGCTGATCGAACTTGCCGAACACCTTTGGACGCACGTCGTCGCGCCAGTTATACAGTTCCTCTTTGAGCGCATATTCGAGAATCTGGCGTTTTTCTTCCACCACCAGAATCTCGTCGAGCCCGGTTGCGAAGTCGCGTGCGTTCTGCGCATCGAGCGGCCATACGCAACCCACTTTCAGCACGCGTATGCCGATGCGGGCGCAGGTTTCGTCGTCGAGCGAGAGGTCGGCGAGCGCTTGCCGCACGTCGAGATACGCCTTGCCTGCGGTCATGATGCCAAGGCGTGGATTGGGGCTGTCGATCACCACGCGGTTCAGCTTGTTCGCGCGAATGTAGGCGAGCGCCGCGTACCACTTGTAGTTCAGCAGACGCGCTTCTTGCGCGAGCGGCGGGTCGGGCCAGCGGATATTGAGGCCGCCTTCGGGCATGTCGAAGTCTTCCGGCAGGAGAATCTGCAAACGGTCCGGATCGATGTCGATCGACGCGCTCGATTCGACCACGTCCGTGACGCATTTCATCGCGACCCACAGCCCCGCGTAGCGGCTCATGGCCCAGCCGTGCAGACCGTAGTCGAGATACTCCTGCACGCTTGCCGGATACAGCACCGGAATGCCGCTTGCCACGAACATATGCTCCGACTGATGCGCGACAGACGACGACTTCGCCGCATGATCGTCGCCCGCCAGCACCAGCACGCCGCCGTTCGGATCCGTGCCGGCCGCATTCGCGTGCTTGAAGACGTCGCCGGTGCGATCGACACCCGGCCCCTTGCCGTACCACATGCCGAATACACCGTCGACCTTGGCGCCCGGCCAGAGATTGAGTTGCTGCGTGCCCCACACGGCAGTCGCGGCGAGATCCTCGTTAACCCCTGGCTGAAACACGACGTCGTGTTCCTTCAGATGCTGCTTCGCTTTCCAGAGACCCTGATCGAGCGCACCGAGCGGCGAGCCGCGATAGCCGGACACGTAGCCCGCGGTGTTGAGGCCGGCGCGGCGGTCGCGCGCCTTCTGCAGCATCGGCAATCGCACCAGCGCCTGAGTCCCGCTCATATAGACGCGGCCCTTTTCGAGGGTGTATTTGTCGTCGAGCGATACGGAGGCAAGCGCGTCACGTAGCGGGGGCGTCAGCGGGGCGTTCATGGGAAGTCTCCGGCGGCTTTATTAGAAGCGGAGTATAGGAAGCGGAATTTCCAACGTAAAATCACGAATACCGAATCCTGCTATTCGAAAAACACATGTCAAAAGACGTTACCTTGCGGCAGATGCGTTACTTCGTGGCGGCAGCCCAGAGTGGGCAGTTTTCGATGGCGGCGACGGCCCAGCATGTGTCGCAATCGGCGATTACCAATGCGGTGCTCGCATTGGAGGAAACCCTGGGTACGCGGCTCTTCGAACGCCTGCCTCAAGGCGTCACGTTGACCCCGGACGGGCACGATTTTCTGAACCACGCGAGACACATACTCGATTCGGTGCGCGATGCGGTCTACAAGGCGCCGTTCCGCTCGCACGATCTGAAAGGGACCGTGCGCATTGCGGCGTCGTATACGGTGCTGGGCTATTTTCTGCCCGAACTGATGGCGCGTTTTCGCGCGACGTATCCCGACATCGTGATCGATCTTCACGACCTGGATCGCGAGTCGATCGAACAGGCCGTGCTCGCCGGCGACGTCGATCTCGGTGTCGTTCTGCTATCCAATGTCGAAAATATCAGGCGTTTCCGCCACCATGTGCTGATCCGCTCGCGCCGGCAGTTGTGGACCGCGCCCACCCATCCTCTCGCGCAACTCAATGCGCCTTCGCTCGCGGATATCGCGAGTTATCCGTACATTTTGATTACGGTGGACGAAGGCGAGCAGTCGACATTGCGTTACTGGAAGCAGAACGATGTCGAGCCGAATATCGCGTTTCGCACCAGTTCAATGGAAGCGCTGCGCGGTCTGGTCGCGCATGGTTTCGGCGTCACGATTCTGTCTGACATGGTGTTTCGCCCGTGGTCGCTGGAAGGCAAGCGGATCGACGCGCGGCCCATTCTCAACGCGATTCCGCAGATGGATGCGGGCATGTTGTGGCGCAAAGGCGCAACGCTGGATACGCCGGCCGTTGCGTTCCAGCAGTTCCTCATTCATGCATGCGGGAGTTGAGGGCAGGGCGTGAGCGGGTCGGTGAGAATGACGTGGCATCGCCTGAATTGACGCTGGCGATTCAGACGTATCTGTTTTTCGCATAGCCTGACGATAGTTTTCCTTCTGCGCGGACGACTGCCGGCTCGCGCCGCAAAGCCGTGCCGACTTTGCCCAGCGCCGGGACGCACTATAATCGGCCCGATGCATCGATTCATTGAGAATCGATCGACTACCTTTTCGCCTTCCGTCATGCCCAAAGAGAGAGCCAGCAAACCTGTTAAGCCTGCGTTGCGCAGCCGCAAATCTCCGCAGGGCTCGCCCACCGTGCAGGACGTCGCGCGTCTCGCGAAGGTGTCGGTCGGCTCGGTGTCGCGTGTGCTGAACGGCCGCGAGAATGTGGCGCCAGCCATTCAGGAGGCGGTGCGCGCCGCGGTGGCTGAGCTGAATTTCGTGCCGAATGTGGTGGCGCGCAGCATGCGCAAAGGCAGTTCGAGCGCGATCGGCTGCCTGATTTCCGACATCACTCAGCACACCGCCGCACAGATGGTGAGCGCCGCCGAAGAGCGCCTGCGGGCAAGGGGTTTCGAGATTCTGATCGCCAATTCCCACTACGATCTCGAACGCGAACGAGCCATTCTGTCGAGCCTGAAGCAGCGCCGCATCGACGGATTCATCGGCGCGATTTCCGACGACGAGACGCCTTCCTATTTCAACTTCCTGCATACCCTGAATATGCCGGTGGTGCTGTGGGAGCGCGATGCCCAGGGCGAATTCAATTCGGTGCTGACCGATCACGCCGACGGCTGTCGTCAGGCCGTGCGCTATCTCGCGTCGCTCGGGCACCGCGCGATTGCACTCGTGGCCGGCCACGAAAACACCTGGGTGGGCCGCGAGATGGTGCGTGGCTATCAGGCCGCGTGCGAGGCCGCCGGCATCGCGCTCGATCCGGCGCTCGTGCTGCGGACCAGCGCCTTCAGCAAGGACGTCTGCCGGATGCTGCTCAGCGCTCCGCAGCCGCCTTCCGCCATCATTGCCACGCTGAACGATGTGGCCATCGTGCTCGAAGTCGTGCGGGAAACCGGGCTGTCGATCCCGGCCGACCTGTCGGTGATTTCCATCGGCGAGCACGAGTATTCGGGAATCGCGTCGCCGGCATTGACCGTGGTGACGCAAAACCCGCGCGACGTCGGCCGCGAAGCAGCGGACATGATGTTGCAGCTGATCGACGGCAGCGCGCCGTCCGGCATCCGCCGCTCGAAACATCCCATGCGGATGATCGTGCGCGAGTCGTGCGGAGCGCCGCACAGCCTTGCACGCCGCAAAAAGCGCTAGCCGGGTTCGATTCCCAGGGTTTATCCGATCACAAAGTTGCTTGACAGCGGATTTTTCGCCGCCGACATTGCGCATAGACGGCAAATGAATCGATTCACCAAAAACTCAAGGTTTGCTATGAGCGACAGGAAAAACGTGTTTCGTTCCGGGCAGAGTGATCGCGAGGAACACGGACAAGGCGCTCTGTCGACGGTTGATGAACACAGCAGACGCGGCGGCGACGTGAAAGGTCTCGACTGCTGCGGAGACGGCGGAATCAGCGCCGCATCCGCAAGCCGTTCTGAACCCGCCAACCACGGTTTCCGATATTTTTGAAAAGTTGACTCGCCGCGCCAATCTCACTATTGTCTGTGAATCGATTCACGAAAACATCTTGAACCGAGCGGCATTGAAAAAAGCAGAGGATTTCATGACTTTCAGCAGCAGGCGACGACAACTGCTCCGTGCGGGCGCCGCGGGCATCGCGGGGCTTTCCCTGCCGTTCGCATTCGAAGGCCGCGTCTTCGCGACCGAAGCAGGCGTGCTGTCGGTCGCTATTCCGAGCAATCCGCAAACGCTCGATCCGATCAACCAGCCGAATCACGACGTGATGGCGATCAACCAGTTGATCTTCGAGAATCTGGTCGGCATCGACGCGCGCGGTCAGCGGGTGCCGCAACTGGCGCGCGCATGGACGATTTCGCCTGACAAACTGACGTACACGTTCGATCTGCAGCGCGGCGTGAATTTTCAGAACGGTCAGCCGTTCACGTCCGCTGACGTGAAATACAGCTTCGACTACGTGCTGAATCCCGCGAACAAGGCGTTTCGACGGCCGTTCTGGACCGTGATCGAGTCGATTAGCGCACCGGACGCGCACACTGCCGTGATCCGCCTCAAGCGTCCTTACCGGCCGTTGCTCGACTACATGTCGAAGTACATGGGTATTTTTCCGGCAGGCAGCCGCGAGCAGCACCCGGCCGACTACTTCAAGCAGATGCCGATCGGTGTCGGCACGGGGCCGGCCATTTTCGTGCAGTCGAAGGCGAACGACTTCGTCGAGCTAAAGCGCAATCCGGCTTACTGGGGCAAAGGCGAGCCGCATTGGGACAAAATCGTGTTCCGCATCATCCCTGAAGAGTCGTCGCGGCTGGCCTCGCTGATGTCGGACCAGACGCAGATCATCAGTGCGCCGCCGGCCCAGACGTTCGCGCAGATCCGTACCTCGGCGGGCCTCGCGGGCGACAGCCGCCCATCGCCGACCAGCCCGCTGATGATGTGTCTGAACAACCGCAAGGCGCCGTTCGACGATCCGGCATTTCGCCGTGCGGCATCGCTCGTGCTGGACCGGGCCAAGGTCTGTCGCGATCTGTGCTACGGCGCGGTCAAAGCGAGCAGCATGCCGTTTGCGCCGGAGTCCTCTTGGTACGACGCGGGCTCGGCTGGAAGCCTGGCGTTCAATCTGGATCGTGCGCGAGCGGCGTTGAAAAGCTCGAGGTACGCAAGCGGCGCGTCGTTCGATCTGCTGTATGTGCAGCCTGCGTATCTGATCGATACATCGTCGACGGCGCTTTTCATTCAGGCGCAACTGGCGTCACTGGGCGTGCGCGTCAATCTGCGTCCGCTCGATTTCGGGCAGATGATCTCGCAGGTGCTGGTCGGCAACCACGCGGCGGCGCTGACCGGTTTCATCGCGCCACCGGAGCCGACGTATCTGCTCAACGCGCTGTTCAGACCAGGCGAAAGTCTCTGGAAAGCGAGCGGCTACGAGAGCGCTGAACTGCTGAAGCTGATCGACGACAGCTATCTGGTCGACGATCCGGCTGCGCTCAAGCCGATTCTCGCGACAATTCAGCAGGTGCTGGCGCGCGACTGTCCGGCCGTCTGGATCGGCGCGCTGGAAGTGCAGAACCTGTGGCGCAGCAACGTCAAGGATTTCCAGGTGAACACCGGTTTCTCACTGAAGCTCGACAACGTTTATCTGGCGAAGGCATGAGGTCGATATGAAAGCCGTTTCGAGGCTGTTTTCGTCTGTGCTCGTGCTACTGGTGGTGAGCGCGCTACTGTTCGCGATGTGCCGCGCGACACCCGTGTCGCCCGCGCGTCTGACGTTGGGCAGCGACGCAAGCGTCGAACAGATTGCCGCGTTCAATCACCAATACGGACTCGACCGGCCTGTTGCCGCGCAATACGGCGGGTGGCTGAACGGTGCGCTCGCGCTCGACTTCGGCAAGTCATACGCGACCGGCAACCCGATTGGCCCGCAGATCGCCGATACGTTGCCGAATACCGTCGAGCTCGTCACGCTGTCGTTCGTGTTCACGATCGTGGTGTCGATCGTGCTCGGCACCGTGGCGGCATTGAAGGAGAACAGCGGCACGGACCATTTGTTGCGAGCCGTGGCGATCGTCGGCTTATCCGTGCCGTCGTTCTGGCTGGGGTTGCTGTTGATCCGCTATGTCGCGCTCAAAACCGGGTGGTTTCCGGTGGGCGGCCTCACGCCCTGGTCGGACGGCCCGGCGTCTCATCTGCTCGCGCTAGTGTTGCCCGCACTGACGATGTCGGTGTACTACATCTCCGTGCTGAGCCGTCTGGTGCGGGCGAACATGGTCGACGCACTTTCGCAGGATTATGTGCGAACCGCCAGAGCGCTCGGTTTGCCGCCGTCGCGTATTCGCCTTTATGCACTGAAGAACGCGTTGCCGTCGCTGGTGAGCACGGCCGCGATGAGTTACGGCTACATGTTCGGCTGGGCGTTGATCGTTGAGCAGATTTTCAATTTGACGGGCGTCTCACGTGCGTTGCTCACGGCGATCTTTCAGCGCGACTATCCAACGGTGCAGGCCATCGTGCTCGTAATCACGACGATCTTCATCGCGTCGAACACGTGCGCCGACGTACTGCATGGCTATCTCGACCCGAAGGCGAACAGAACATGATGGCTGATTCATCTCTACCCAACGTGCGACGCAAACCGCATGCGCTCGGCACATGGCTCGCATCGGCCGGCCGGTTGCTGCGCGCGCTGATGCACGAACCGGCGGGGGCGATCGGTCTCGTGACGATCGTGCTGCTGGGCGTGATCGCAGCGTGCGCGCCGTGGCTGCCCTTGAAAGATCCGCTGCAGCTCTATATCGAACATCGTCTGGAAGCGCCGGGCGCGGCGTTCTGGCTCGGTACCGACCAGGTGGGCCGTGACATTCTGAGCCGCACGATCTGGGGCGCTCGCGCGTCGCTGTCCATCGGACTGTGCGCGGTCGCGATCGGCCTCGTGCTCGGTACGGGCATCGGCCTCGTGGCAGGCTACAAGGCCGGCTCGTGGCTCGACGAAACGCTGATGAAAGCGATGGAAGTGCTCGCGTCGATCCCGCTGTTGATCTGGGCTATCGCGCTCGTCGGCATTACCGGCACGGACACGCTACATGTCGGCATGCTCGCCATTTCGAATGAAACCAAACTCGTGCTGCTAATCGGCGTGCTGTACGCGCCGGGTCTTGCGCGGCTCACCCATAGTCTCGCGAAGGCCGAGTCGCAAGCGGAGTATGTCGCGGCACGGGTTCTGCAAGGCGCCAGCGGGGCGCGCATCATGCTGTCCGACGTTTTGCCCAACATCATCTCGCCGGTGCTGATCCAGGCGACGCTGCTGCTCGGCGTGACGATCATCGTGGAAGCGTCGCTCAGTTTCATCGGTCTCGGCGTGCAACCGCCGACGCCGAGTTGGGGCGCGATGCTCTCCGACGCGCGCGCACTGATTTTCACCGACAACTGGTGGGTATCGGTGTTCCCGGGCGCGGCGGTGTTCGTCAGCGTGCTCGCCTTCAATCTGTTCGGCGACTCGATGCGCACGATTCTCGATCCGCGGCGGCGCAATGCGCATGGGGCCAATGTGCCGGGAGCATCGCTATGAACGAAGCGCTGCTGTCGATTGAAAACCTGCGCGTCACCTTCGGTTCGGGCAAGACGCAGACCGAAGTCTTGCATGGGCTCGATTTGCAAGTGGGACGCGGCAAGGCGGTCGGTCTCGTCGGCGAATCGGGTTCGGGCAAGAGCGTCGCCTCGCTGGCGGTGCTCGGGTTGCTTGGCAACGCGGGGCGCATCAGCGGCGGCCGGATCGTGTTCGACGGGGAGGATCTGAGCCGTGCGTCCGAGGCGCGCATGCGGGGATTGCGCGGACGGCGCATCTCCATGATCTTTCAGGATCCGGCGACGGCGCTCAACCCCGCCTTCACGATCGGCGCGCAACTCGCCGACGTGATCCGCGCCCACCGTCCGCTGCGCGGCCGCGCGATACGCGACGAAGTGCATTCCGTGCTCGCACGCGTCGGTTTCAAAGATCCGCGCACCACGGAGCGCGCGTATCCGCACGAACTGAGCGGCGGCATGAAGCAACGCGCGATGATTGCCGCCGCGATTGTCTGTGAACCGGCGCTGCTGCTCGCGGACGAGCCCACCACCGCGCTCGACGTGACCGTGCAGGCGCAGATCGTCGAGTTACTGCGAACGCTGGTGGACGAGATGGATCTCGGCCTCGTGTTCATCACGCACAACCTCGACCTGATGGCGGAACTGTGTTCGCGCGCCGTCGTGCTGAAACAGGGCTACGTGGTCGAGGCGGGCCCGGTGGAGGATATCTTTCTGCGGCCTTCGCACGACTACACGCGGCATCTGATCGCGAGCATTCCGCGTTTGCCGGTTACGCGTGCTGCGGGCCGTCATCAACCTGAGGAGACGCGCGATGTCCGCTAACGTGCCGAACGCCGCCCTGGCTACGCAGCCGATCTTCGCGCTGCACGAGGTCGGCAAATCCTATGCGCTGGCGCGTTCCCCGCTCGAGCGCATGTTCAACCGGCGCCGCTTTCATGCCGTGTCGGGTGTGACGCTCGACGTGGCGAAGGGCGAGGCGCTCGCTATCGTCGGTGAAAGCGGCAGCGGCAAATCGACCGTCGCGCGCATGATGGTCGGCCTCACTGCGCCGACCACCGGCTCGATCTGCTTCAGAGGCGCGGCGTTGAACACGATGACGCGCGCGCAGAATGCGACGTTTCGTCAGCGCGTACAGATGGTGTTCCAGAGCACGACGACTTCGCTGAACCCGCGCAAGACGATTGCCACGACGCTTGCAGAAGCGATCGGCAACGACGGCGTGCCGGTGCGTCAATTGCTCGACATGGTGCGGCTGCCGACATTCGTGCTGGCGCGCTATCCGCATCAGCTGTCGGGCGGTCAGCGCCAACGCGTGGGCATCGCTCGGGCGCTCGCGCGCCGTCCGGAACTGGTCGTTGCCGACGAACCGACTTCCGCGCTCGACGTATCGATCCAGGCGGAGATCATCCGGCTACTGCGCGATCTTCACCAAAGCGCTGGTGTCTCGCTGGTCGTGATCAGCCACGATCTGGCGCTGGTCGGCGAGCTGTGCCAGCGGGTGGTGGTCATGCGGGAAGGGCGTGTCGTGGAAGCGGGAGCGGTGGATCAGGTGCTGTTCGAACCACGCGAGCGCTACACGATGGAGTTGCTGGCGGCGATCCCGAAAGGCATCGGCCGGCACCCCATAGTGGTGGGACCAGTGTAAGTGCTAACGCAATAACTCTGGTCGACACAGGAGAGGCGGTCCGAGCAGTAGAGAAGAAGATCCGGGTCAAGCAGTGAGCCGGCCCACCTTGGGGATTTTTTTTAAACCATTGGTGAATCGATTCATTTGCTATCATTAATCGATCGCTAGCCGACCGGGGTGTCGCGATTCCTTGTTTGGAGAAGAGCGGTGAAGGAAAAGTTATTCATCATGGCGGCTCTGCTGGGCGGGAGCGGTCTCGTCCATGCGCAAAGTTCAGTCACGCTATACGGGATCATCAACGAGGCAATCACCTACTCGTCGAACCAGGGCGGCCACAGCGCGGTGCAGTTGACCGGCAACGGCGAGTACGGCAGCCGCTGGGGACTGCGAGGCGCCGAAGATCTCGGCGGCGGCACCAAGGCGATCTTCACGCTCGAGAACGGCTTCAACCCGGTCAACGGCGCGCTCGGTCAGAACAACCGCATGTTCGGCCGCCAGGCGTTCGTGGGTTTTTCGAATCTGAACTACGGCACGCTGACGTTCGGCCGCCAGTACGACGCGATTGTCGGCACCTTGCAGACGATGACGTCCAACGGTGCGTGGGGCGGCGTGATGTTTTCGCATCCGTACGACAACGACAACACCGACGACTATTTGCGCGTCAATAACTCGATCAAATACGTCTCGCCGAATCTGAAGGGCTTCACCGGCACGGCGATGTACGCGTTCAGCAACGCACCCGGCGCCTTTGCGAACAACCGCATGTGGTCGGTAGGCGGCATCTATTCGCAGGGTGCTTTTTCGATTGCGGCGGCGTATTCGCTCTATGACGAACCGGGCGTGAACACCACGGCGAACGTCAACACCAACGGCGCGATCACCTGCTGCGATGCGCCGATCACGTCCAAACGCGAACAGATTGCGGGCATCGGCGCGTCGTATGTGATCGGACCGGCCAAGCTGAGCCTGATGTACAGCAACGCGATCTACAACAACGTGGGCACGACACTGACGAGCGGCATCAACTACCGCTTCAACAACTATGAAGCGAACGCGCGCTTCACGCTCGATCCGACACTGTTCTTCGGCATGGCCTACACGTACACGAGCGACAACATCACCGGCGGTCCGGGCGGACCGACGCAGGTGCACTGGCATCAGGTCAATCTGCTGGTCGACAAGTTCCTCTCCAAGCGAACCTCCATCTATACCGAGGTGATCTATCTGCGCGCGGCCGGAGGCGGCTTTCCGCGACCCACGGGCGGACCGTTGCCGGCCACGTCGAACGGCATGCTGGCCTCGCAGATTCAGACCATGTTGCCGTCTTCGGGACAGAACCAGGCCGTGGTCAGTGTCGGACTCGTGCACAAGTTCTAGCAACGCTGCATTGACCGGCGCAAACCGGTAACGCGTTCGCGCCGCATCGACTAACAAGCAAGGTGTGTAATGACTGAAAGACTTTACCGGGCCGGTGTCGATATCGGCGGGACCTTCACCGATATCGTCGTGATCGGCGATGACGGCGTGATTCATACGAGAAAGGTTTCGTCCACGCCTCAGGACTATGGTATTGCGATCGTCGCGGGCTTGCAGGCATTGCTGGCCTCGCTCGACGCGCAACCGCGCCAGATAACCGAGCTGGTTCATGCAACCACCATCGCCACGAATACCGTGCTCGAAGGCAAAGGCGCGCGCACGGCGCTGATCACCACGCGCGGTTTTCGCGACGTGGTCGAGATTGGCCGCCTACGCGTGCCGATGCTCTACAACCTCGCGTATCAGAAACCGGAACCGCTCGCGAAACGCCGGCACCGCTACGAGGTCGACGAACGGCTGCTCGCCGATGGTTCGATCGACACGCCGCTCGACGACACGCAGGTGCTGGACATCGCGCAACGTATCGCCGGCGAGAAAATCGAAGCGGTAGCGATCAGTCTGATTCATGCGTATGCGAATCCCGAACACGAGATCCGCATTCGTGATCTGCTGCGCAGCGTGTTGGGCGACACCGTCTATCTGACCTGCTCGCACGAAATCCTGCCGGAGATCCGCGAATACGAACGCACCAGCACGACCGTCGTCAACGCGTATCTCGGGCCGGTGGTGGTCAGCTATCTGCATTCGCTGATCGACAAGCTGCGCGGCATCGGCATGACCGGTCCGGTGCAGATCATGCATTCGAACGGCGGGGTGATGAGCGCCGCGATGGTCATGCAGAAGCCGGCCACGATCATCGAGTCCGGGCCGGCGGCCGGTGTGATCGCGGGCGCCTCGGTCGCCGCCGCGTCGGGATACGCCGATTGCATTACGGTGGACATGGGCGGGACCACGGCGAAGGCGGCCATCATCGAGAAGGGCGAGCCGGCGCGCACCACCGAATACGAGGTCGGTGCAGGCATCAACGTCAGCAGCAAGCTCGTCAAGGGCGGCGGCCACGCGGTCAAGCTGCCGTTCATCGACGTCTCGGAGATCGGCGCGGGCGGCGGGAGTCTGGTGCGTATCGACGCGGGCGGGCTCGTCAAGGTCGGCCCGGATTCGGCGGGCTCGGTGCCCGGGCCCGTGTGCTACGACGCGGGCGGCACGATTCCGACGCTCACGGACGCCGTGCTGACGCTCGGCTATCTGAATCCGGCGTTCCTTGCCGGCGGCGAGTTGCGCATCAACCAGCAGAAGTCGCTCGAGGCAATGCGCAGGCAGATCGCCGAACCTACGCACACGGATCTCTACGAAGCCGCCTATGGCGTTTTCTCGATCGCCGCCTCCACGATGACGCGCGCGGTGAAAGCCGTGTCGACGTATCGCGGCCGCGATCCGCGCGAATTTGCGTTGTTCGCTTTCGGCGGCAATGGGCCGGTCATCGTTCACGAGATCGCCGAATTGCTCGACATGAAGACGGTCATCGTGCCGCCGAGCCCCGGCGTGTTCAGCGCGCTCGGCCTGCTGTTCTCGTCGACACAACACGAGTTCATGCAAACGATGTTCCGCCGCCTCGATCACCTGGCCGCAGTGGAATTGGGCAACACGCTCGAAGACCTGGTGGCGCGGGCCACTGCGGATATGACGGCCGAGGGTAACGCCTTCGACGATATCGCCGTGACCTGCGCGCTGGATTTGCGCTACACGGGTCAGGCCTACGAGTTGACTGTGCCGATCGAATGGCGTGCCGGTCAGCCGCTCGACATTGCGCCGATCGCTGCCGCGTTTCATGCGGAACACGAACGCACCTACGGCCATGCATCCGCGGACGAGGTGATCGAACTCGTCAATCTGCGCGCGGTCGGTTCGCTGCGCTCGCAGAAAGACCGCGCTTACGACGCGCAGCGCGCCGGCGGCAGCTGGGCGAGTTCGTCGGGTGCGCGCGTGCCGGTACGGCGCCGGGCGTATTTCGGCAAGACCCACGGCTTTATCGACACCCCGGTGATCTCGCGTGCCGATCTGCGCGCCGCGCCGATGACCGGCCCGTTGATCGTCGAAGAGTACGACTCGACCTGCGTCGTGCCGCCGAATGCCGGCGCGCGTGTCGATGCCCACGAAAACATCGTCATCACGTTTCTGGAGCAATCCGTATGACTACCCAGCAGGCCGCTTCGGCGGGCACCGACGCCATCACGCTCGAAATCGTCAAGAACGCGCTCGGCTCGATTGCCGACGAAATGGCGCTCGTCGTGCTGCGCACGGCGTATTCGCCGATCGTGCGCGATTCAATGGACTTCTCCACCGCGGTGTTCGACCGCGCCGGCCGCGTGATCGCCCAGGGCCTGACCTTGCCGATTCACCTCGGCGCGTTTCCGGCCGCGATGGACAACGTGGTGCGCCGTTTCGGCACGGCCGGCAAGCCCGGCGACATCTACATCATGAACGACCCTTACACGTCGGGCGGCATGCATTTGCCGGACGTGTATCTGATTCAGCCGGTGTTTTATGAGTCGCGTATCGAAGGCTATGTTGCGACCATCGTCCACCACGCCGATATCGGCGGCATGGCGCCGGGCAGCATGGCGATCGGCGCGACGGAAATCTATCAGGAAGGTTTGCGGATTCCGTTGATGAAGCTGTGCGATGCAGGCGCTATCAACGACGCGCTCGTCACGCTGCTGGAAACGAACTCGCGCATGCCGGGCCAGTTGCGCGGCGATCTGCGCGCGCAGGTGGCCTCGTGCAAGGCCGGTGAGCGGGGGCTCGTGCAGTTGCTCGACAAGTACGGCGCGGACGGTTTCGGACGGCTGGTCGAAGCGCTGCACGATTACGCGGAGCGCCTGACGCGCCGGGCCATCAGCACGATGCCGAATGGTGAATACCGTTACGAGGATTTCATCGACGGCCTGGGTGATACGCCCGTGCCGATCGCGTTTCGCGTCAAGGTGACGGTGGCGGACGACATGGTCCGCATCGACTGGACCGGCACCGATGCGCAGGTGCAGGGCGCGATCAACGGTCCGTTCGCGACCACGCAATCGGTCGCGTATGCGGCGGTGCGCTGCGCGATTGGCGTCGATGTGCCGAACTGCGAAGGCTTTTCGCGACCCGTGCAGGTCTACGCGGAAAGCGGCTCGATTGTGAATCCGGTGGAGCCGGCGGCCTGCGCGGCGCGCGGGATTATCGCTTACCGAATGTTCGACGTATTGCAAGGCGCGTTCGCGCAGATCGTGCCGGACACGATTCCGGCGCTGGGCGAAGGCGGTCCGTCGGTCGTGTCGATTTCCGGGCGCAGCCCGGATGGCGAGGGCGGCGCGCGTGGCGGCAACTGGCTGATTACCGACGGCGTGCTCGGCAGTTGGGGCGGCGGTCGCAATGACGGCTGCGAAGGCATTGCGAATCCGCTCGGCAATCTGTCGAACCAGCCGGTCGAGCTGATCGAGGCACGTCTGCCGCTCAAGATCACCGAGTACGGCTTCGTCACCGACTCGGGCGGCGCAGGCCGGCATCGCGGTGGCCTGGCAATGCGGCGCGCTTATGAATTGCGCAGCGACCACGCGTTACTCGGACTGCGCTCGGACCGGCGCGCGCATCGGCCGTCGGGCTCGCATGGCGGGCTGAGCGGATCGCCGTCGCTCAATCTGCTGACCCGCGACGGTCGAAGCACATTGCTGCCGACCATGCCGAGCACCGTGACCGCGCTTCTCAAGGGCGACCGCTTCTGCCATATCGCGGCGGGTGGCGCAGGTCATGGCGATCCGTTGACGCGCTCGCCGGAAGCCGTGCGCGAGGACGTGCTGGACGACCGCATCACGGAGCAGATGGCGCGTGAGGTGTACGGCGTCGTGCTCGAAGGCGCCAGGAGCGACATCGACGCGCAGCGCACCGCCGAGATGCGTGGGCGCCTCCAGACCCTTTCCGGGCAGGAGCGCGTCGCGAAGCAGGAGGCGCTGTTCCTGCAATCGACCGGTGCCGATGCTGCGGCTATCGGCAAACTCTGACCACAATGGAGCGCTTTTTCTATGTCCGCTTCAATCATCGAGTCAGTTCTCGACACGCAACGTGTGCGCTTGCTGCGTCCCAGCTGGGCCGAGCTCGACTATGGCGCCATCGCGGCGAATCTCGCGGTCGCGCGTGAACAGGTGGGACGAGCCACGAAAATCTACTTCGTTTGCAAGGGCGACGGATTCGGCTTCGGTGCCGCGAACGTAGCGCGCCTGGCGGTGCAAGCGGGTGTCGATGGCTTTTGCGTCGGCAGTCCGGAAGAGGGTGTCGCGATTCGCAACGCCGGCATCGATCGCGAGATTCTGCTGTTTGCCGCGACCTTGCCGGAGGATGCGGCGCAGGTCGCCGCGTTGGGACTGACGGTGACGATCCAGAGTCACGAAAGCCTGCGTGCGTTCATCGATGCCGGCGTGGCCGTCGATGCGTTCCTCGAGATCGATCCGGGTTTTGGCCGCTTCGGCTTTCTGCCGTCGCAATGGCAAGCCGCGTTCGAGGCACTGCGTGATCAGTCGACCGTGCGGCTCAAAGGCGTGTACACGCATCTGAGTTCGCCAGAGAGCGAGGACGTGACGCGCCAGCAGGCCGGCGTGTTCGATGCGGCGCTGGCCGACGCGCGCGCGGCGGGATTCGATAACGTGACGACCATGCTGGCGAGCTCGCGCGTCATGCTCGCGCATCCGCATCTCGCGTATCAGGCGGTCGACCCCGGGCGGCTTCTATACGGTGCGCTCGACGCGGACTGGATGGCCCGCGCGCCGCTGCGGCCGATGTTGCGGGCTGTTCGCGGGCGCATCATTCACGTGCAGGAGCATCCGGCTGGATCCATGCTCGGGATTGGCTATGCGGAGCCGATCCGGCTCGAACGCGGTGTGCGCATCGGCGTGGTGCCGATCGGCTTCTGGGACGGGCTGAATCATGTGCCGCCGCTGGGCCGCGTGCTGGTGCACGGACAGACGGCGCGCATTCTTGGGCGCCGCTCTTTCCAGCATACCGTGATCGATATCACGGAGATTGCGCAGGCGCAGACCGGCAGTGTCGTCACGTTGCTGGGTCGGGACGGCGATCAGTCGATAGCGATCGACGAGATGGCGCAAACGCTGCGGCTGCCAGTCATGGAGTTGGTCCCGCGGCTAGCGAGGAGCTTGCCGCACGTCGATGCCGACGCGACCGGCCACACTGGCAAAGAGCGTCGATGACGCTCGAGAGATAGCACGGACACGTCAACCTGATCCCCGGCAGATGAAGCGGCGCATAATGCTGGAATCCATTTATCAGGACGATGGAGGTCGATGTGACTACTTTTGCCATAGACGCCGTTCGCATCAACCCGACGAGCGACAGAATCACCCACGTGCGATGGGCTCCCGTCGACCCGTCGACGCGTGACTGGTTGTCCCCCACGTCGATTGTCGAGGTGCCCGAAGTCGTCGCCGCGATCCGTCGGGGTGATGCTGTTTGGTCCCTTTTTACGCTCGGCGGCACGCGGTTTCTGGGGCCCAAAATCGTCTCTGTCTCTCACACCGACGGCCACGATGGGATTAACACGGATGTCCCCGGCGACCATGTCGAAAAATGCATCGACGACCTGCCGCACGTTTGACCGCCTACCTTTAGGGCCGTCGACGATCATCCGCCAGAAAACTACAATAGGGGTTCATGCATGGCATACCTCAAGGCGCCGATTCGGCGTCTTGGGTTCAAGCCATCGACTCGGTTAATGCAATCTGCATGGCGGTTTGCATAGCGAGTGCTTCCTACCAGGCCAACCCAACCCCAACGGAGAAAATTAGTGGCCAACGAAAAATCAAAGCGCGCACGCCGTGCCGCCGAAAGCCTCTTCGGGGATTTGCCGACCACCAGCAACACCACGGCCAGCCGGCCCTCGAATCCCTTCGGCAAGGACCCTTTCGACAATCCCGCCAGCGTTACGCCGACCGGGGACGAACTCGTCGTGCTGCCGGCTCAATTTGAACTACCGCCCGGCTATGCAGACGCGGCGGCCATGCGCGATGCGCTCGCCCGCATCTGGCGCATGGACTGGATCAAGGTGGGCAAAGACGAATGCGTCGTCAGGCTGCCGGTTGGATGGCGCGGGAGCAAATCGGTGGATGGTGTTTTGCGAATCGAATCCGCGGGCGTCGTTCGTGCGCAGGGCCGCATCGTGGAGGGCGCCGCACTGCAGATTCTTCCGCGCTATTACCTGAAGGCGGAATTCCATGAATCGAACGACCATTGCCGGATCGTCGTGCGGGATCGCGGCCGTAACAACAGCGTTCTGAAGGATTCGTTCTGGGACACGCGGAGTGGCCCGAACCATCCGCAGTGGAAGATTCTGTCCGACTGGCTGGACAAGGAATACCCCGATCATCGGGATCCGCTTCGCTATTGGGAAGATTGCGAAGACAATCGCCGCGGCGTTTGAGCGAGTGCCGACCAGAACCATGTCCCATCTGAAATACCTGACCGGCTACTCGCCCACGCTTCAAGAGAAAGTCAAAAAGCTGATCGCCGAAGAGCAACTCGGCCAGTACCTCGCCGCGCGCTATCCGAACACGCACGACGTACAAACAGACCGGGCGCTGTACGCCTTCTGCGCCGACCTGAAACGCGAACACCTGCGCAGCGCGGACCAGATCGACAAGGTCACCTACGACAGCAAACTCGACGTCGTGCGTCACGCACTAGGTCTGCACACGAGCATTTCCCGCGTGCAAGGCGGCAAGCTGAAGGCGAAGAAAGAAATCCGCATCGCGTCGCTGTTCAAAGCGGCGGCGCCGGAATTTCTGAAAATGATCGTGGTGCACGAACTCGCTCATCTGAAAGAGAGCGATCACAACAAGGCCTTTTACCGCCTCTGCGAGTTCATGCAACCGGGTTACCACCAGATCGAGTTCGATCTGCGTCTCTACCTGACGCAGCGCGAGTTGGCAAAGAAGCCTTTCTAACGATCAAGCCGCAATCGCCTCAACTTCAGAAGCCTTCAACAAAACCGGAATCGACTTCGACGTCGGCGTTCCCGCGCCATCGGCGACCGACGACAGCGGCACGAGCGGATTCGTCTCCGGATAATAAGCGCCGAGGCAGCCGCGCGGAATGTCGTATTCCACGAGCAGAAAACCATCCGCGTGACGCTCGATGCCGTCGGCCCACACGCTCGTGATATCCACGCGCTGTCCCGCCACGAAACCGAGCATCGCGAGATCGTCCTTGTTGGCAAACAACACGCGACGCTGCCCGTACACGCCACGATAACGGTCATCCAGACCATAGATCGTCGTGTTGTACTGATCGTGCGAGCGCGTCGTCATCAGCGTCATCAGCCGCTCGCCATGCTGCTTGCGCGCCTGATGGATCGGCGTGGCCATATCGATTGCGTGCACCAGGAACTGCGCCTTGCCGCTCGGCGTTTTCCAGATCCGTTCGCGCGACGCCACGCCGAGGTGGAAGCCGCCCGGATTCTTCAGCCGCTCGTTGTAGTCGGTGAATCCTTCGATCACTTGCGCGATGCCGTCGCGGATCAGCGAATAGTCCGCGGCCTGCGCGAGCCAATCCACTTTTGCGCTGCCGAGCGTCGCATGCGCCATGCGCGCCACGATCGCAATCTCCGACAGCAGATTTTCCGAGGCCGGTTTGTTCATGCCGTACGAGATGTGGACCATGCTCATCGAATCCTCGACGGTCACGCCTTGCGCCACGCCGTTCTGCATATCGATTTCGGTGCGGCCGAGCGTCGGCAGAATCAGCGCATCGCGTCCATGCACGAGGTGGCTGCGGTTCAGCTTGGTCGTGATGTGCACGGTGAGATCGCACGAACGCATCGCTTCCCATGTGCGCGGCGTGTCGGGCGTCGCAATCGAGAAATTGCCGCCGAGCCCGATGAACACCTTCACCTTGCCGTCGAGCATCGCCTGAATCGTATTGACGACGTCGAGTCCATGTTCGCGCGGCGGCTCGAAAGCGTAGACCTCGCCGAGCCGGTCGAGAAACGCCTCAGTCGGCTGCTCTTCAATGCCGACCGTGCGGTCGCCTTGCACGTTCGAGTGTCCGCGCACCGGGCACAGGCCCGCGCCGCGCCGGCCGATATTGCCGCGCATCATCATCAGGTTCGACAGGATCTGCACCGTCGGCACCGAATTCTTGTGCTGCGTGAGGCCCATGCCCCACGTCGAGATCACCGCGCGCCCCTTCACGTAGATGTCGGCGAGTTGCAGCACGTCTTCGAACGGCACGCCGGCTTCAGCGACGATCGTGTCCCAGTTCTCGGCGCGCAAGTCATCGGCGAAGGCGTCGAAGCCGACGGTATGTTCGGCGATGAACGCGACATCCAAAACGCGTTCCAAGCCCGACGCCAACGCTTCGTCATCGAGTTCGATCACGCGCTTGGCGACGCCCTTGATCAGCGCGAAATCGCCGCCGACCTTCGGGCGGATGAACACGGAGCTGATCTTCGTGCTGCCCATCGTCAGCATTTCCACCGGATGCTGCGGGCTCGCAAAGCGCTCGAGGCCGCGCTCCTTCAGCGGATTGATCGACACGATGGTCGCGCCGCGTTTGGCGCACTCGCGCAGTTCGCCGAGCATCCGCGGATGGTTGGTGGCCGGATTCTGGCCGAAGATCAAGAGCGTGTCGGCGTGTTCGAAGTCGTCGAGCGTGACCGTGCCTTTGCCGATGCCGACCGTATGCGGCAAGCCGCGGCTGGTCGCCTCGTGGCACATGTTCGAGCAGTCGGGGAAGTTGTTGGTGCCGTACATGCGCACGAACAACTGATACAGGAACGCAGCTTCGTTGCTCGCGCGGCCGGAGGTATAGAAGGCGGCGCGGTCCGGATCGTCGAGCCGCTTCAGGTGATCGGCGATCAGATCGAACGCTTCGTCCCAGCCGATCGGCACGTAGCGGTCGCGCACGGCGTCGTAGACGAGCGGGTCGGTCAGGCGGCCGTGCTGTTCGAGTTCGAAGTCCGATTGCGTCATCAGTTCGGCGATCGTATGTTTCTCGAAGAACGCCGGCGTCACGCGCTTGCTGGTCGCCTCGGCGGCCACGGCCTTCACGCCGTTTTCGCAGAACTCGAAGGTGGACGCGTGCTCGCGATCCGGCCACGCGCAGCCGGGGCAGTCGAACCCATTCGGCTGATTCTGCTTGAACAGCATGCGGTAGTCGCCACCCGTCACCTTTTCCTTGATGAGGTTGATGGCGACGTATTTGAGCGCGCCCCAGCCAGCGGCGGGGTGCGTATAGGGTTCGATGCGAGCTTCGGGTTTCTTCATGATGTTGCCGCCGGATCGGGCTTGAAGGAGGCTGTTGAGCCGATAGGTGCAAGCCTACTGTGTTCCAAAAACGGCGCAGCATACAGAAATTTGGAAAGAGAAGGGATACAGTTGACCGGTTTTTGTCATAGACTGGCGCTTCAGCCCACGTTTCTGTGTGACTCAAGTCCTTGAAACTGTACGAGAAACTCGCCGATGAAATGACCGAAGCCGTGCGCCGCGGCGTGTTCGCGGCGGGCGAGCGGATTCCGTCGGTGCGGCAGGCGAGCCAGCAGCATGGCGTCAGTATCAAGACCGTGTTGCACGCGTACGCGTTGCTGGAAAGCCGGGGGATCGTCGAGACCCGGCCGCAGTCGGGCTATTTCGTGCGCGACGCCGCCGCGCGGGCCGTGGCGCTCGACGAGCCGTGGCCCGGCCGCCCGTTCACGCCGCAAACGCCGCCGGTGGCCGCGGCGGTGGACGTGAGCCGCCTCGTGCTGTCGACTTTGCGCAGCATCCGTGCGCACGACGCCGTGCCGTTCGGCTCGCCTTATCCGGATCCGTCGCTGTTCCCATGGCGGCGTATCAACCAGTACGCGAACGCGATCGCGCGACGCCACGCGAGCTGGAACCTGATCGACGACCTGCCGCCCGGCAACCCCGAACTGATCCGGCAGATCGCCCGGCGCTACGCCGAGAACGGCGTGCCGGTCGATCCGGACGAAATCGTCATCACGCTCGGCGCGACCGAAGCAATCAACCTGAGCCTGCAGGCGGTCGCCAAACCCGGCGACACCGTGGCCGTCGAATCGCCGACCTATTATGCGATGCTGCACGCCATCGAGCGCCTCGGCATGCGCGCGATCGAGGTGGCGACGCATCCGGTCCACGGCATCGATATCGAAGCGCTCGCTCAGGTGATCGCCGAACAGAAGATCGCGGCCTGCATGGTGATGCCGAACTTCCAGAACCCACTCGGTTTCCAGATGCCCGATGCGCGCAAACGGCAACTGGCCGAACTGCTCGCGGCGCACGAGATTCCCGTGATCGAGAACGACGTCTATCAGGAGCTGTATTTCGGTGAGACGCGGCCATCGACTTTGAAGAACTTCGACACCAAAGGGCTGGTGCTGCACTGCGCGTCGTTTTCGAAGAGTCTGACCGCGTCGTACCGGATCGGCTGGGCGCTGCCGGGACGCTATCGCGCGCAGGTCGAGAAGCTGAAGTTTCTCAATACGCTGACCACGCCGTCGGTGCCGCAAGTCGCGGTCGCCGATTATTTGCGGCAGGACGGCTACGATCGGCATCTGCGGCACGTGCGCAAGGTTTATCGGCAGCAGGCCAGCATCATGATGGCGATGGTGCAGCGGTTTTTTCCGGTCGGCACGCGTATGTCGACGCCGCAGGGCGGCTACGTGCTCTGGGTGGAACTGCCCGAACGCGTCGATTCGATGCGGCTCTACCAGGCGGCGCTGGCGCGCAGCATCACGGTCGGGCCGGGCATGATGTTTTCGACGCGCAATGATTTTCGCCACTTCATCCGGCTCAACTACAGCTATCCGTGGACGGCGCAGACCGAAGCGGCTTTGAAGACGCTCGGCGAACTGGTCACGCAGATGGCGTAACGAACGCATAAGAAAACGAGGAGACACTCACCATGGAAGACGACGAACTCGATCCGGTGCTGGTGGCCATATTGACGCAATTGTGGCGCGCGCATCGGGAAACGCCGGGCGGCGCGTGGTCGCTCGCCAAGCTGTCGAAACAGGCGGGTGTGCCGATGAGCGGCTTGCGGCGGCAGTTGACGGCGCTCGTCGACGGCGGCCTGGTCGACACGACATTCAACGAGGAAGGCACGGGGACAGCGCGCCTGAGCGATCTGGGCGAAAGTCTGTGCGGCGAGTTGTTCGGCGACGGCGAGCCGCCCGATGAGGATCAGGCGGACCCGTCGCCGAAGCTTCACTGAATCGCGTGACGCGTTAGCGGGCCGGCGGCAAGAATTTCAGCAGCGCGTCGGTGACGGCCAGCGGCTGCTCTTCGGCAACCCAATGGCCGGCGCCCTCGATCTGCACGGACTGGACATCGAGCGCGACATGGCGCAACTCTTCGCCGACGATCGGCCCGAGACTGCCCGCTCCACCGATGCCGAGCACCGGCATGGTCAGCTTGTGCTGCGCGAATTGCTGGTTCTGTTTCGCGTCGGCGGGAAACGCGCGGTAGTACTCGAAGCCCGCGCGCAACGCGCCCGGCATCGCATATTCGCGAGCATAGGTTTCCTCGACGTCGTTCGTGAACGCGCGCGAGTTCACCGCCTCGGAGTTGTGGAACCACTTGAGGTATTCCAACTCGCGGCCCGCGATCAACATTTCCGGCAAATCCTGCACCGCGTAGAAGCGGAAATGCCACGTGCGCGGCATCTGCACGATCTGGTCCCACGGGTCGATGCCGGGCAAGGGCACATCGAGAATCGCGACCGAGCGCACTTCGTCCGGATGTTGCGCGGCGTACGCGTAGGCGACCATACCGCCCATGTCGTGGCCGACCACCTGCACTTGCGGGCCGAGATTCAATTGCGCGACCAGCGCGTGAATGTCTTCGGCGATGTTCGCTTTCTCGTAGCCGGTGGCCGGTTTGGCGGTGTCGCCGAGACCGCGCAGATCGGGCGCGAGCACGGTGTAGCCGCGCGCGACCAGTTGCGGCATCACGAAGCGCCACATGAACGAAGTCGAGCCCCAGCCGTGCAGCAACACGATGGGCGTGCCGTGCCCCATCGCCAGCAAGTAGTGGTAGCGCACGCCGTTCACGTCGATCTTGCCGTCGTGGATTTTGGCGGAGGCGGCGGCGAGCGCTGGTGATGTCGATGCGAGCGCGAGCGATTCGGTGCTCGCGTTTGCTTTAGTCTCGGCGGCTTTCGCGGCTGGTGCGGCGGCCGTCAGCGAGAGCGCCGCGGCCAGCAGAAGGGAAGTCAGTTTAAGACGCATGATTTGTCTCGGACAAAAGGGGCTCCGCCGGGGCGCCTGTCTGAAGGGAGACCCGGGGTTCGAATAGCAGGGTGAAACTGCGAGCGTTCAGGCAGGCAGACGACACGAGCCGCGTGCGCGGCTCGCCTGAGCGTGGCTTAAAGCTGGCTCATCCCACCATCGGCGATGATTTCCGTGCCGACGATAAACGCCGACTCCGGCGCCGACAGATGCAGCACGGTCGAGGCGATTTCTTCCGGCGTGCCGAAGCGGCCGACCGGCACCTGGCCGAGAATCTGCGCGGCGGTGGCTTCGAGCGCGGCGGCGTCGAGGCCGAGCTTGCCGTACAGCGGCGTCTGCACCGGGCCGGGACTCACCACATTGACGCGCACGCCTTGCGGCAGCAATTCCGACGAAAGCGTCTTCGCCAGCGAAATCACCGCGGCCTTGCTCGCCGCATACACGGACGACGCCGGCATGCCGATATGCGCATTGATCGACCCGTTGATCACGATCGACGCGCCGCGATTGAGCAGCGGCAGCAGTGCCTGAATCTGGAAGTACGCGCCCTTGACGTTGGTGTTGAACATCGTGTCCCAGAAGGCTTCGTCGACGTCCGGGAACGGCGCGAATTTCGCGGTGCCGGCGTTGACGAACACCGCGTCGAGCCGGATGCCGGCGGCGCTGATCGCGGCGGCGAGTTCACGCGCCGATGCCACCGAGCCGGCGTCGTTGCGCACGGCGACGGCGTCGGCGCCGAGCGCCTGTCTGGCCGTTTCGAGCGCATCGGCGTCGCGGCCGGTGATGACCACACGGGCGCCTTCGTCGGCGAATGCCTTGGCGGCTGCGAAGCCGATGCCGCTGCTACCGCCGGTGACGAGAACCGACTTACCTTGGAAGCGAGTCATTTTGAATCTCCGAAAGAGTGTTGCGGGTTGGTGAGAGTGATATTGCGCCTGTGCGGAGTGCTTGCCGTACGACTTCTCCGATGCACTCGTTCGAAAGTATCGAACGTGTTTGCCGAGCTACCAAAATACGAGGTTCGTTATGGGCGGCATAACGAATAATAATTTTTCCGCTGAAATTGACCTTCGAATATGGCCCCCTATGCTGGAGCCTTGCCCGGGTTATCCCGAGCGCTGGGCCAGGCACCTTCAACCATCTTCGGAGAATCCATGAAAACAACGCTGGCGCGAGCGCTGCATCATTCACTGCGCATCAAAACCGTCCGAACCGTCCTCGCTGCCGCTCTTGGCGCGACGCTGGCATTCAGTGCCGTGGGGGCGTCAGCCGCCGCCACGCAGCCGATCGGCATCGCCTTCGTCTATCTCGGCAATCCGGGCGACGCCGGCTGGACTTACGCGCACGAGCAGGGCGTGAAAGCGCTCGAAGCGAAATTCGGCGACAAGGTCAAGGTGACGCGCGTCGAGAACGTGCCGGAGTCGGCGGATTCGGAGCGCGTGTTCCGCGATCTGGCATCAAAGGGCAACAAGATCGTGGTGGGTTCGAGCTTCGGCTTTCAGGATTTCGAGTTGAAGGTCGCCAAGGACTTTCCCGATGCCGTGTTCGAACATGCCACCGGCTACAAGAAGGCCGCCAACTTCGCCACCTATGACGTGCGCACTTATCAGAGCGCCTACCTGGCGGGACTCGTCGCGGGCTATACGACAAAGTCGAACACGCTCGGCTTTGTCGGCTCCGTGCCGGTGCCCGAGGTCGTGCGTAACATCAACGCGTTCACGATGGGCGCTCGCTCGGTCAATCCGAATGCGCGCGTGAAGGTGGTGTGGATCAATAGCTGGTTCGATCCGGGCCGCGAAAAGCAGGCGGCCGAAACGCTGATCGGCCAGGGCGCCGACGTGCTGATCCAGAACACCGATTCCACCGCGACGATGCAGACCGCCGAGCAGAAGAAGGTGCATGCGTTCGGCTGGGATTCGGACATGAAGAAGTTCGGGCCGAATGCGCAACTGGGCGCCTGCGTGAGCAACTGGGGTGTGTACTACACGCATCTGGTGGATCAGGTGATGGCGGGCTCATGGAATAACACGCCGGTGTGGTGGGGGCTGAAGGAGAAAGCGATCGACCTCGCCGACATCAACACCGACGCCGTTTCGCCGGCCGCGCAAAAGGCGTTGAGCCAGAAGCGCGATGACATCATCTCCGGCAAGTTCAATCCGTTTGCCGGTCCGATCACGGATCAGTCCGGCGCGGTGAAGGTCGCCGCCGGCAAGTCGCTGAGCGATCCGGAACTGCTGCGTTTGAACTGGTTCGTCCAAGGCGTGGATGGGTCGCTGCCGAAGTAAAAATTTGCTTCGCTAATCTAACTATTATTCAAGGAGATCGCCCGTGAGTCTGACGGTTTCGACGGAGGCCGCCGCAACGGCCGCCAACTATCCGCCGCAGGGTTTGACGCCCACGCACGAGCAGATCGTGCGGCATCTGCGGCATTCGAGCCGGGTCGCCGAACGGGCGACGCTGCTAGGACATCATCCGTTCGGCGCGGTGCTGGTCGGACCCGACCAGGAGACGGTGCTGATGGAGCAGGGCAACGTCGACACGGTGAATCACGCCGAGTCGGTCTTGGCGCGCGTGGCGGCGTTGAACTTCACGCCTGAGTATTTGTGGAGTTGCACGCTGTACACGTCGGTCGAACCGTGCTGCATGTGTGCCGGGACGATGTATTGGGCCAACATCGGCCGGGTCGTGTTCGGCATGACCGAGAAGCGCTTGCTGGAGGCGACCGGCGATCACGCCGAGAATCCGACCATGAGCGTGGACTGCCGGTATGTCTTCGATCATTGCCAGAAACCGGTCGAGGTGATCGGGCCGGTGCCCGAAGTGGAAGCCGAGGTGATGGAGGTTCAGCGCGGATTCTGGAGCGGCCGCTAGCAGCGCTTGGCGCGCCTTCGCGAGAGAACCGCGAAGTTGCAACCGTGCTTGCGTGCTCGGCGCCGCTGCGCCGGCATGCAAAACAGCTTTGTCATTGCGCGGCGTCCGCCTGCATTTCCGCCGGCGCCAGCATCGCGACGCCGCAGAACCAGTCGCCGCCGTGCGGTTGATGTTTCCACTGACCGCTGGTCTCCTTGAGCACGGTGGAACACTGCTCGTTCACCACGATCCCAGGATTCGCCGCCGTGCACTGACGCATCGCCACCTCGGTGGGTTGCGCGGGCGCCATGAGCGGCCTGCGTCGCGTGTCCGGTTCAACCGGTGTGGAGGATGGCAGCGGCGTTCTGGTTTGCATGCTTTCGATCAGCGTCTGCAGTTCCCCGATACGCGTCGCGTACCACGTCCCCAGACACGCCGCATCGCGGCAGTTCGCTTCACGCCATGCCCACTTGCTGTCGCTGTCGGTGAGAAAGGCGCGCCGGTTGGTGACCCGCCGACGCGCTTTCCAGTACAGTTGCCCCAGCGTGTCGTCGAGCTTCGAGAGCGCGGGGTCGTTGCAAATCATCTTCTCGGTTAGCGAGCGTCCCCTGTTGCAGTCGAAGCTGGTGGCGTGGGCGACGGGATGCGCGAGCATCAGCGCGGCGATCAGAAGTGGGCGGATGATTGTCATTGCGGTCCCGGCAGTGCATGGCTTTTTCATGCAATGGATGATCGGCCGAGTTGCCGGAACACGGACGCCCGAAAAACGCGTGACTTCAGGTGGGTGGTTACCAAATCTTGCCTCACGGGGACGGCGGGAATCGACGCGGCAGGTTGACTGAACGCTTTCAGGCATGTGCCGTGCAACTGGCCTGTGAGCAGACGCACCGCGCGGCAATACATGGCGATGCGGCGTGCCGTGCGGGGACCGGAAGTAGCACTCACCACACCAGCAGGACAGGCCGGCAAGACAAACGCGGCCCATGAAACGGGAGAAAGAATGAAACAACACCTCGTTCGATGTCTGTATGCGGCGGCCGGCGTGCTGGCCCTGCCCGCGGTGGCCTGCGCGCAGTCGCAGGCCTACACCAACACCACCGTCAACGTGCGCGCGGGTCCGGCGCCGGATTACCCGGTCGTGACGCAATTGCCAGGCGGTGTGCCGTTGAGCGTCATGGGGTGCATCAGCAACTATCAATGGTGCGATGTCGCGGCGCCCAACTTGCGTGGCTGGGTGTATGCAGGGTCGCTCAGTTATCCCTATCAGGGCGCCAACGTGCCCGTGATGAACTACGGCACGGTAATCGGGCTGCCGATCGTGACGTTTTCGATCGGCTCGTATTGGGGCGACTATTATCGCGGCCGGCCTTGGTACGGCCAGCAATCGCGCTGGGCGCATCATCCGCCGCCGCCTCCACCGCGCCCCGGCGCGGGAAGACCGCCGGGTGGGCCGCCCCCGGGGCATGGTGGAGGAAGACCGCCGGGCGGCCCGCCGCCGGGGCACGGCGGGGGAAGGCCGCCGAGTGGACCGCCGCCAGGGAATATTGGTGGGCGTCCGCCGGGTGGCCAGCCATCGGGCAACGCGGGCGGACGGCCACCGGGTGGCCAGCCATCGGATAATGCAGGCGGACGGCCACCGGGCGGCCAGCCTTCGGGCAATGCGGACGGACGGCCACCGGGCGGGCAGCCATCGGGCAATGCGGGCGGGCGTCCGCCGGGTGGCCAGCCATCGGGCAATGCAGGCGGGCGTCCGCCGGGCGGTCAGCCATCCGGTAACGCAGGTGGGCGGCCTCCCGGTGGTCCACAGGGCAACGCGGGTGGGCGGCCTCAAGGCGGTCCTCCGCAAGGTGGCGGAGGCAGGCCGCCGGGCGGTGGAGGACAGGGCGGTGGCAACGGCGGCAACGGCGGTGGAGAACACGGCGGCGGTGGTGGCGGCGGCGGCGGCCGCCCGCCGGATCAGCACGGCTGAGCGCGATTCCGGCAAGTCGCCGCGAAGCGTCTCAGCGTAATTCGGGTTCCGCCTCCGCAAGAGGCGACGGCTGAACCCGAACCCTGCCCGCGCGGCGCCCGCCCGAAGGCGCCATCACCCGCTCCAGCAAGCCCTTTGCGCCGCTTCCCCAAGCCATCAACTGGCCCAATTCGCCAAGCCGTCTCCCATCCGCGACGAATTAAATTCACCGGCCTCGCGTAAACCCCGGTGTGCCGCGTACACTAAGTTGCCGATGTCGGGTTAGGGGGCGCACATATGACTTGCGAAGCGACATCAGAAAACACGCTGGGACCAGCGCCTGAAGGCCGCTATGGATCGAATCTCGCTGAAGGGGTGCTGGCATCGGAGCGCACGGTGTTGCGGTTGATCACCCGCAACACGCCGCTGCCGGAATTGCTTGACGAAGTATGCCGCCGCGCGGAAGCGCTGCTGGGGGAAGGCGCGTCCTGTTCAATCCTGTTGCTCGATCCCGACGGCGTGCACGCCAGAGTGGGTGGCGCGCCGTCGCTGCCGGCGCATTTCAGCGCGGCGATCGACGGCGCGGCGATCGGTCCACGGGTCGGCTCGTGCGGCACCGCTATGTACGAGCGGCGCCTCGTCGTCGTCGAGGATATCGAAACCGATCCGCTGTGGGCCGACTTCCGGCACCTCGCATTGCCGCTCGGCCTGCGGGCTTGCTGGTCGGTGCCCTTTGAAAACGATTCCGGCGTGGTGCTCGGCGCCTTCGCGGTCTACTACCGCGTGCCGCGCCGTCCGAGCGCCGAGGAAGAAGCGATGCTGCGTGACATCGGCCACAGCGTCGGTCTCGCCGTGCATCAGGACACCATGGTCCAGCGCCTCGCGCACAGCGAGGAGCATCACCGGCTGGTGGTCGATCACCTGATCGAAGGGATCGTCGTGCAGTCGCGCGGGGGCATCGTGCTCGCCTGCAATCCGAGCGCGCAGCGCATTTTGCGTGCGACCCCGCAGATCGTCGGCCGCAGTATTTATACGGTGATGGTGCGCGCGTATCACGAGGACGGCTCGCTCGTCGCCGATACCGTCCGCCCGACCGCGCAGGTGCTGACAACCGGCAAACCCGTGCTCGGCGTCACGATCGGCGTGGAACTGATAGGCGGCGACATCGTCTGGATCACCGAGAACGTCGTGCCGATCATCAAGCCGGGCGAGAGCGAGCCGAGTTCGGTGCTGATTTCGTTTACCGACATCGGACCCGTGCGCGAGGCGCAGCGCCAACTCAAGTTCCTCGCCACCCGCGATTCGCTCACCGGCCTCTACAACCGCGCCTATCTCACCGAGCGGATGCGCGATCTGTTCACGCCGGACATGGCGTCCGGCATGGGCGAACTGGCGAGCGTCGCCGTGCTGTTCGTCGACCTGGACGGCTTCAAGAAGGTCAACGACACGGCGGGTCACGAGGCCGGCGATTCCCTGCTCTGCAGCGTGGCGGAGCGCCTCTCGGCGTGCATCTCGCCCGAGGACACGCTCGCGCGCGTGGGCGGCGACGAGTTCGTGATCGTGGTCAGCGCGTATGAAAATACCGGGCATCTGATCGGCCTCGCGCGCCGCATCCTCGACATGATCGCGGTGCCGTTCGCGGTGGCGGATAACGAGTACTACCTGGGCGCGTCGATCGGCATCAGCCGTTTTCCCGAAGACGGCCAGGACGTGGCAACGCTCATGCGCAACGCCGATTCGGCGATGTATCACGCCAAGCAGCGCGGCCGCAACAACTTCCAGTTCTTCACCGCCGAGCTGAATCAGCATCTGCAGCGCCGCTTTACGATCGAGCAGTCGCTGCGGCGCGCGCTCGCCGCCAACGAACTGAGCCTCGTGTACCAGCCGATCGTCGACAGCCACGACGGCCGCACGATCGGCGCGGAGGCGCTCCTGCGCTGGTACAACAGCGAATTGGGCAACGTGTCGCCGGGGGAATTCATCCCCGTGGCGGAAGATGCCGGGCTGATCGTCGAAATCGGCGACTTCGTGCTGGCGCGGGCCTGCGAGCAGGTGGCGCAATGGCGGCGCACGCTGGCGCCGGAGCTGATCGTCGCGGTGAACCTGTCGCCGCGGCAGTTCAACGACGGCCTGGTGGAGCGGATCGAACGCTGTCTCGCGCAGTCGGGGCTCGAACCGACGGCGCTGGAGCTGGAGATCACCGAACGGCTGCTGATGAGCGACAGCGAAACCGTCTTGCCGATGCTGAGCGCGCTGAACGACATGGGCGTGCGCATTTCCGTCGACGATTTCGGCACCGGCTATTCGTCGCTGTCGTATCTGAAGCGCTTCCCGCTGCATAACCTGAAAATCGATCGCTCGTTCGTCGCGGGTTTGCCGGATCATCGCGATTCGATTGCGATTACCCAGGCAGTGGTGGCGATGGCGCACTCGCTCGGCATGAACGTCACCGCCGAAGGGGTGGAAACCGCCGAACAGGCGGCGTTCCTGCGCGCGATCGATTGCGACAAGCAGCAGGGCTATCTTTACAGCCGTCCGGTCGGGGCCAGTGCGTATGCCCGCGGTTTGTGGGACGCGCAGGTCAACGTGGCCGACGCCTCCTGAACTTGCCGGCCGTCGCGCACGCAAGCCCGGAAGCCTTGCCGGGCTTGAGAATGCGGGCTTTCACGGGCGTGCGGCGCGGACATCCTGACGGGATTGTTCGGTTTGCTGGACAAGTGACTTCGCGTTCGCGGTATTTATCCGCGAGGTCGGTCTCTCTAAAATCCTCCCATCGAAAGGTAAATTGAGCGCGATGCCGAAGCGGCGTCGTGCGACGGGAGTTGTCATGCCAGCTTTAATCAGAGACCAGCTTTACCGGCCGTCGGTGGTGTTACCGATGGTCGCCCTCATGCAGGTGATGGTGTCGCAGGATTTCAATCTCGGCCAGGTCGGCTGGGTAATGGCGTCCCGCGGCGCGCAGGCCGCGCTGCAACGTTCGCGCGAATTGATCTGCGCCGTGCATTGCCACGCCTGAGCACAACGGACGGAAAACAGCAGTCATCCGCAACAAAGCGCCGCAATCGGCAGCGCAGCATGGTGATTCGAGAGGCTGAGCGTAAGATGCTACGACCAGCACCCCAGCCTCGGGAGAGTTGCCATGCCACAGCACTTCGACGCAGTTGTGATCGGTACGGGACAAGGCGGCTCACCGCTCGCCGTGCGTCTCGGTCAAAGCGGCCGCAAAACGGCGGTCATTGAACGGGCTGCCTTTGGCGGCACCTGCGTGAACGTCGGCTGCACGCCGACCAAATCCTATGTGGCGAGCGCCCGCGCGGCGCATGTCGCGCGTCATTGCGCGGAACTCGGCGTGCAGGTGGGCGGCGCGATCAGTGTCGATCTGGCTGCGGTCAAGACACGCAAGGACACGATCATCGGGCAGTCGCGCGACGGCGTCGAGAAATGGCTGCGCGGCACGAATAACGTGAGCGTGTTCAACGGCCACGCGCGCTTCACCGGACCGCATGCGCTTGCTATCAGCGGACCGGACGGCAATCTGCTCGACGAGATCAGCGCCGACGAAATCTTCATCAATACAGGCACGCGCGCCGTCGTGCCGCCGCTCGACGGGCTCGAGCGAATTCGCTACTACACCAACTCCAACCTGCTCGACCTGACGGAATTGCCGAGTCATCTGGTGATCGTCGGCGCGAGTTATATCGCGCTCGAATTCGCGCAGATCTTTCGCCGCTTCGGCAGCGAGGTGACCGTGCTGGTGCGCGGCGAGCGCTTGCTCACGCGAGAGGACGCCGATTTCGCCGATTCCGTGCAGAAGGTGCTCGCGCGCGAGGGCGTGGAATTTCGCTTCAGTGTGCAGCCTTCGCGGGTAGAACCTCATCCGCATCGCGAGAACGAAGTGTGCATCGGCTTCGAGCAGAACGTTCCCGCGCTCGAAGCGTCGCACCTGCTGTTCGCGACCGGCCGCGAGCCGAATACCGATGACCTCGGCCTCGCGGCCGCCGGCATCACGGTGGACAAACACGGCACGATTCCCGTCGACGGCCAGTTGCGCACCAACGTGCCGGGCGTCTGGGCGATCGGCGACGTCAACGGACGCGGCGCGTTCACCCACACCTCTTACGACGATTATCAGATCGTCTCGGCCAATCTGCTCGACGGCGGCGCGCGCAGCGTCGATACGCGGATCATGGCATATGCCGTGTTCGTCGATCCGCCGCTCGCGCGTGTCGGGGCCTCGGAGGCCGAGGTGCGCAAATCGGGCCGCGACGCGTTGATCGCCACCATGCCGATGACGCGCGTGGGCCGCGCGCGCGAACGCGGCGAGACCGACGGCTTCATGAAGGTGATGGTCGACAAGGAGAGCAAGCAGATTCTCGGCGCGGCGATTCACGGCATCGAAGGCGACGAGGCGCTTCACACGTTCATCGACATCATGACGGCTGGCGCGCCGTATCCGACCTTGCAGTACGCGATGCATATTCACCCGACCATCAGCGAACTGGTGCCGACCTTGCTCGACGGACTCAAGCCCATGAAGTGAGCGGCGCACTCGAGCGGAGCATCGACGATGAAGCGCGCAATCAGAAGCGGCAATCTGTTCGACCACGGCGCACCGGCGGGCGCGGACGAGCAGATCGACGCGTTGGTTGAGCAGGGCGGCGTGAGCATCGAGCGGATCGTCTCGATGGGCCACGCCAGCCCGCCGGGCTTCTGGTACGACAGTCCGCGCGCCGAGTGGGTCGTGCTGTTGAGCGGCGCGGCGGCGCTCGAATTCGAAGGCGAGGCCGAGCCGCATCCGATGAAGGCCGGTGATCACGTGCTGATCGACGCGCATTGCCGGCATCGGGTGGCATGGACGAGCGATCAGGGGCCCAGCGTGTGGCTCGCCGTCTATTACCCGAACGACGCTTCAGCTTGATCGCGGCAAGCTGCCGAGCGGTCAGGCGCATCGACAAAGCGTTGGGCCATCGCGGATAATCGGCAACGGCGTGGGTCGTCTGCGGAACGCGGGCGAACGGTGCGCGCAACCGCATTCATCATCAGGAATTCAACCGATGGGCAAGGGACGTGTCGAAGCCTTCAGCGATGGCGTGATCGCCATCATCATCACGATCATGGTGCTCGAGTTGAAGGTGCCGGAAGGCTTCGATCTCGCCGCGCTGCGTCCGGTGCTCCCCGTGTTCTGCGCGTACGTGCTGAGTTTCATCTACGTCGGCATTTACTGGAACAATCATCATCACATGTTCCATGCCGTGCAGAAAGTCAACGGCGCGGTGCTGTGGGCCAACCTCCATCTGCTGTTCTGGCTGTCGCTGCTGCCGGCCGTCACGCATTGGGTCGGCGAAAACCATCTGGCTTCCTGGCCGACCGCGATGTACGGCGCGGTGCTGTTTATGTCGTCGATTGCGTATTTCATTCTGACGGGCGTGCTGATCCGCGAGCACGGCGGCGACTCGACCCTCGCCAAAGCGGTCGGCAGCGACTTCAAGGGCAAGGTTTCGGTCGTGGTCTATCTGGCGGGCATCGCGCTGGCGTTTGTCGTGCCGTGGGCTTCGGCCGCGCTCTATGCGCTCGCCGCCGCATGGTGGCTCGTGCCGGACCGGCGCATCGAACACCTGCTGGAATCGTAAGCGTGCTGCTCGCGCTCAAGCTCGTGCTGGTGCCGGCGTTTCTCGCCGCGCTGACCGTGGCGGGACGCGTGTGGGGGCCGTCGGTGGCGGGGTGGCTGGCGGGGCTGCCGTTGGTCGCCGGGCCGATCGTGTTGCTGCTCGCGCTGGAGCGCGGGCCGTCGTTCGCGGCGCAGGCGTCGGCGGCTTCGATCGCGGCGATTGCCGCGTCGGAGGCCTTCAATTTTGCGTATGCGTGGACTTGCCGGCGCGCCGCGTGGCCGCTCGCGTTGATTGCCGGCATGGCGGGCTGGGTCGGCGTGGCAATTTTGCTCACGCAGCTTCCCGCCGGACTTGCATGGGCGGTTGCGGTGGCCTGTGTAGCCGTGGCGGTGTCGCAGAGCGGCTTGCCGCGCGTGACCGGTCACGTGCCGGCGGCGCGCCTCGGACTCGGCGATCTCGCCGTGCGCATGCTCGCCGGCGCGTTGCTGACGGTCGCGGTGACCACGCTTTCCGCGTCGATGGGCGCGACGTGGAGCGGACTGCTGTCGGTTTTTCCCTTGCTCGGCATCGTGCTCGCGGTGTCAGCGCAACGCGCGCACGGCGCGGACTTCGTCGCCTTGTTGATGCGCGGCATGGTGATCGGCCGCGGCTCGTTCGCGGCGTTTTTCGCCGTGAGCGCGACGCTGCTGCCGCAGTACGGCGTGTGGATCAGCTTCGCGTGTGCCTCGGTGGTTTCGGTGATCGTGCAGGGCGCCACCAAACGGATGCTCGGCGCGAAACGGCCGGTGCAGGCCGTGTCGCGTGAACTCGCGGAGCAGCAGTCGGCGGATTGACTGTGTGGGTTCACCGCGCTTATTGCGGCTCATTGCAGTTCGCCGCATGTCGAAGCGATGGGCCGCGGCACGAAGCGGCTCAGGGCGGCCGGAAGCGACTCAAGCGGCCCGAAGCGACTCAAGCGGCTCAAGCGCCTCAAAGCGATGCATCGCGTTGCTAGCGACTCGAAGCGCGTGGGGTGCCCGCTCAGCGAAACAACCGCGCACGCAGTCCGCTCATTTGCCCGATACTTCCAACATGACTTCGCGCACTCGACAATCCACACGCACACGAATCGGCCTGATCTCCGACACGCACAACCTCGTGCGCCCGGAGGCGTTGCAATATCTGGCCGGTTGCGACGCGATCATCCACGCAGGCGATATCTGCAACGAGGCCGTGCTCGATGCACTCAAGCAGATCGCGCCGGTCACGGCGGTGCGCGGCAATAACGACACCGGCGACTGGGCCGCGTCGCTGCCAACGCACACCACGCTGACCGTGCAGCAAGTGACGATTCTCGTCGTGCACGATATCGCCGACGTGGGCGCCGATCTGCGCAGCCAGGGGATCGGCGTGGTGGTGACCGGCCATTCGCACAAACCATTGATCAGCGAGCGCGACGGCATGCTATTCGTCAATCCAGGCAGCGCGGGGCCACGGCGTTTCAAGTTGCCGATTTCAGCTGGGATCCTGATCGTCGAAGGTGCGCACGCAAGCGCGAGCTTCGAATCGCTGGTGCCATAAAAAAACGGGCCGGCAAAAAATTGCCGGCCCGCTCTCAGACTACTCGCGGACAAGCCGCGCTAACCATCAAACAACCCGCGCTCAGGCACGCGCCGTCGCGGTTGCCGCATAGCGTTCGTCCATCTCCTCGGCTTCACGCTCGCCGCGCAGCACGGCATGCGCTTCCGCACGTGTCGCCACGCACGGGCCCGAGCCGAGCAGCGGCTTGCGGGCGGTTTCGCGCAGCGCCATCACCGAGACGATACCGATCAGCGACGCGCCCATCAGGTAGTACGCGGGCATCATCAGATTGCCGGTACGGTCGACCAGCCACGCCGTCACGAGCGGTGTCGTACCACCGAACAGCGACACCGAAATATTGAAGCCGATCGCCAGCGCGCCATAGCGGATTTTGGTCGGGAACAGCGCCGGCAGCGCCGACGGCATCACGCCGGTAAAGCACGACAGCAGCACGCCGAGAATCATCAGGCCGCCGAACACCGGCAGCACCGTGCCCATGCGGATCAGCAGCAGGGCGGGAATCGACAGCGCGAACAGACCCACGCAACCGAACAGCATCACCGGCTTGCGGCCGATCGTGTCGGACAGACGGCCGGCGGCGAGTGTCATCGGCATCATCAGCACCATCACGAGCAGCACGAGGAACAGACCGTGCGTTTCGTTGAAGTGCAGCGTAGCCGACAGATAGCTCGGCAGATACGAGAGCGCCATGTAGTCGGTGACGTTGAAGATCAGCACGAGGCCGACGCACAGCAGCAGCGGCTTCCATTGCTGCATGAGCAACTCGCGGAACGACTGCTTCGGCACCGCCTTGTCTTCGGCTTCGCGTTGCTCGGCCTGCTTCTTGAACGCGGGCGTTTCTTCGAGCTTCATCCGGATGTACAGACCCACCAGACCCAGCGGGCCGGCGATCAGGAACGGCACACGCCAGCCCCACGAGAGCAGCGCGTCGTTCGAGAGCGTCGCGGTCAGCACGGCGACCGTGCCCGCGCCGAGCACGTAGCCGATCAGCGTGCCGAACTCGAGGAAGCTGCCCATGAAGCCGCGGCGCTTGTCGGTCGAGAATTCGGCGATGAAGGTGGCCGCGCCGCCGTACTCGCCGCCGGTCGAGAAGCCTTGCACCAGACGCGCAACCAGCAGCAGCACCGGCGCGAAAATGCCGATTGTCGTGTAACTCGGAATCAGGCCGATCGCGAAGGTGCCGAGCGCCATCATGATCATGGTCATGGCGAGCACACGCTGCCGGCCGATGCGGTCGCCGAGCGGCCCGAACACCATGCCGCCGACCGGCCGCACGAGGAACGCCGCGGCAAACGTGCCGAAGGTGGCGATCAATTGGGCTGCCGGACTGGCCGACGGGAAGAACACTTTGCCGAGCGTGACAGCGATGTAGCTGTACACGCCGAAATCGAACCATTCCATCGCGTTGCCGAGCGCCATGGCGCCGACGGCCCGCTTGAGGAGAGATTTGTCGACGACGGTGATGTCGTCGAGAGAGAGGCGTTGTTCTTCTTTGTGGTGTCGCCAGAAGCCGTTGCTGGAAGCGGTCAAGGTGAAAACTCCAATGACTGCGACGAAACTCATGATGCGCATGAACGTTCCGCCACGGTTGCTGGGAAGTGCAGTTTCGCGAGCAAGGCGAAAAGCGTCTCCGTCGCCGTCGAAGGGCGATGGAGCTGGGCGCGATGGAAAACAGAACGCCCGTGCCTCGCGAGACATGTCGCGAAAAAACACTCGTCTAGATTGTGCTGACTGTTGCACCTGCGTGGCCGTGGAAGGGGGGCAGGTGCATGAGGACGCTGGGGTGGCTGAAAGCTGGCCCATGCGCCGCTGGAAGGCTTGAAACGAAAAAGGCCGGTGCTTTATTCGCCGCTCACGTGTGACGCGAAACGGAGAAACGACCGACAAGCCTTCTTGTATAAAAACTGTTCAATTCGGAACGGCACACGCACTGCGCGCCAGATTGAAGAGAACGTGAATGAAGGTGAGATGCTGTTGGAACGATGCACATGATAGCACGATAACAGAGGATCGTGCAAACCCGGTGTCCGGCGGGGACCTTGGCGGGCACGCTCAATCCCTTGCGGGGCGGGGCATTGGGCGGATCCCGGCGGTCTGGAAAAGGGGCTTAAAACGGCACGGAAATGTACCGTTTGGAGAATTTCCCGGCGATGCTCGCGCCGCGAATTCGGCAGTTTCAGGCCGGTCAACCCGGCCGCACGTCGGCGCGAAAAAAATCCGCGCACCAGGCGCGGATTTCGGTCGTGCAATTTAACGGGCGAACGAGTTTATTCAGCCGACGGCGGCACATAACCCTGCGCCGTGTCCGCGCCTTCGCCGAAGAAGAACTTTTCGGTCTGCTTCATCAGGTATTGGCGTGCGCGCGGATCAGCCATGTTCAGGCGGTTTTCGTTGATCAGCATGGTTTGCTGCTTCAACCAGGCCTGCCAGGCTTCCTTCGAGATGCTTTCGTAGATCCGCTTGCCGAGTTCGCCCGGCAGCGGCGGGAAATCGAGGCCTTCGGCTTCCTTGCCGAGCTTCGCGCATTGAACCATACGAGTCATGCTGTGCTTCTCCTAAATCGGTGTGGGGGTGGGCAGTCGCTATATATAGGGTCGCTCAGAGCTGTTTCATCAGCACGAGCGACTTGCGCTGCCAGTTATAGAGTCGGCGGCGGTCTTCCGGCAGGTCGTCGACCGTGACCTTGACGAAGCCGCGCTTGAGGAACCAGTGTTCGGTACGCGTGGTGAGCACGAAAATGCGCGTCAGCCCGCGCGCCCGCGCGCGTTGCTCGATGCGTTTGAGCAGGCGTTCGCCGTCGCCGGTGCCTTGCGCTTCGGGCGCGACCGTCAGGCACGCCATTTCGCCGATGCGCTCCTGCGTGTACGGATACAGCGCCGCGCAGCCGAACAGCACGCCATCGTGCTCAATCACCGAGAAGTGGTCGATGTCGCGTTCAATCTGGTGACGGCCACGCCGCACCAGCGTGCCGTCTGATTCGAGCGGCTCGATTAGCGCGAGAATGCCGCCGACGTCGTCCGGGGTGGCTTCGCGCAGGCTTTCGAGGTTCTCGTACGAGATCATCGTGCCCACGCCGTCGTGCAGGAACAGTTCGAGCAGCAGGCTGCCGTCGAGCGCGTAGGGGATGATGTGCGCCCGCGCCACGCCGCCGCGGCAGGCGCGAATCGAGTGCTTCAGATAGAAGCCCGCGTCGCCGGTGACTTCACCGCTTTCGTGCAGTTTGTAGGCGTCGTCGAGCGACAGTTCACGCACCAGTTCGGGGCCCTCTTCGCCGGCTTCCATCAGGCCCGGCGTTTCGGTCAGGAACACGATCTTGTCGGCGCGCAGCGCGATCGCCGCGGCGGACGCCACGTCTTCCATAGCGAGATTGAAGGCCTCGCCAGTGGGCGAGAAGCCGAGCGGCGAGAGCAGCACCAGCTTGCGGCTCGCGAGCGAATGGCGGATCGAATCAGCGTCGATCTTGCGCACCACGCCGGTGTGGGCGAAATCGACACCGTCGAGAATACCGACCGGCCGCGCCGTCACGAAGTTGCCCGACACCACGCTGATGTGCGCGTGCGCCATCGGCGTATTCGGCAAGCCCTGGCTGATCGCGGCTTCGATATCGAGGCGCACTTCGCCGGCCGCTTCTTTCGCGGATTCGAGCGCGCGCGCGTCCGTAATCCGCATGCCGTGCGAAAACTCGGACTCCACGCCGTGCAGGCTCATCTGTTCTTCGACCTGCGGGCGCGAGCCGTGCACCAGCACGATCTGGATGCCCATGGCCTGCAACAGCGCGATATCGGACACGAGCGCATTCAGGAGCCCCTGATGCACCACCTCGCCGCCGAACCCGACGACGAACGTCTTGTTGCGGAACGCATGGATGTAAGGGGCGACTGAGCGCATCCAGTCGACGAATTGCGCGTGCTGGGCGAGATTTTCCGTTGCTCCGGCGGGGGCCGGAGCGCTCGCGGGCGCGGGGACGAGGTCGGTTTGGGAATTCATGCGGGGGATTATAATGCGCCCCCATGTCGAATGTACCCAAAAGTCCCGCTGCGGCGAACGAGAATCCGGCGCCGGCCGCCGATCAGGTGAAGGCCGGCGACGCGAAGCGCCGCGATGCGCAGGACGCCGAACGCAACACGCCGCACACGGCGCGCGAGCCGCGGCGCGCCGCGGAAAATGCGCAGGCGTCGGCGCAGAAAAATAATCCGGGCCGCGAGGCGCGCGCTCAGGAAAGTGGCGAGGTGTCGAAACACGCCGTGAGCGGCGAGTCGCAATCGCCTCACGGCAAGGAAGGTCGAGGCTCGGGCCACAACCCGGGGCGTCCGCAGAAGCAGAATGCGCCGCACGGCCAGCAGACGCAGCGAAGCGGCGAGCGGCGTGCTCAGTTCGGGAATGTGCCGGGCGCCAATTTGCAGGAAGGTGGCAATCGTGGCGATCAGCCGCGTCGCGCGTCAGGGCGAGGTGCAGAGCAACCACGTCCCACGCCAGAGCAAGCCGGACAGCAACCCCGCCACGCTTCCGAGCAAGGTAGAGCTTCGCGCCGCGGTCCCAGCGGCGCGCCTGCGCAAAAATCGCCGGCAGCAGGTAACACCGAGCACAGCGCCGGGCGCCACGAGTCGGGCGGCGCGCCTGCGCAAAAATCGCCGGCAGTAAGCAACGCGGAGCGCAGCGCCAACCGCCGCGAACCGCAGCCGCCACGTGAACCACGTCCGCCACGCGCGCCGCGCGTCGTCGAGCCCAATCCGATTCCGCCGATTACTTACCCGGAAGCGCTGCCGGTTTCCGGCCGTCGCGAGGAAATCGCCAAGGCCATCGCCCAAAATCAGGTCGTGATCGTCTGCGGCGAAACCGGCTCCGGTAAAACCACCCAGTTGCCGAAAATCTGCCTCGAACTCGGGCGCGGGCTCGGCGCGGGCGGCTCCGGTCTGATCGGCCACACGCAGCCGCGCCGCATCGCCGCGTCGGCGACGGGCCGCCGCATCGCCGAAGAACTCGGCACGCCGTTCGGCGAAGTGGTCGGCTACAAGGTGCGCTTCACCGACAATCTGTCGCCGGGCGCGTCCGTCAAGCTGATGACGGACGGCATTCTGCTCGCCGAAACGCAAACCGATCCGCTGCTGAAAGCGTATGACACGCTGATCATCGACGAGGCGCACGAGCGCAGCCTGAACATCGACTTTCTGCTCGGCTATCTGAAGGAAATTCTCGTCAAGCGTCCCGATCTGAAGCTGATCGTGACCTCGGCGACGATCGACGCGGATCGTTTCGCGCGCCACTTCGGCAGCGAAGAAAAGCCCGCGCCGGTGATCGAGGTGAGCGGGCGGCTGTATCCGGTCGAGGTGCGCTACCGGCCCGTCGCGGAAGACAGCCCCGCCGTGAAGGCCGCGGAAGGCAACGCGCCTTCCACGCAACGTGGCGACCGGCCGAAATCGCAGCGCGAAACCGATCGCGATCTGATGGACGCGATCGTCGACGCCGTCGACGAACTCTGCCGCGAAGGTCCCGGCGACGTGCTCGTGTTCCTGCCCGGCGAGCGCGAAATCCGCGACGCCGCCGAGGCGCTGCGCAAGCATCATCCGCCGCATACGGAAATTCTGCCGCTGTTCGCGCGTCTTTCGGCGGCCGAACAGGAGCGCGTGTTCCGCACCTCGAACGCGCGCCGCATCGTGCTGGCCACCAACGTCGCCGAAACCTCGCTGACGGTGCCGGGCATTCGCTATGTGGTCGACACCGGCCTCGCGCGTGTGAAGCGCTACTCGTATCGCAACAAGGTCGAGCAGTTGCAGGTGGAATCGATTTCGCAGGCCGCCGCCAATCAGCGGGCCGGGCGTTGCGGCCGCGTCGCCGATGGCATCTGCATTCGTCTCTACGAGGAAAGCGATTATCAGGGCCGCGTGCGCTTTACGGATCCGGAAATTCTGCGTTCGTCGCTGGCGTCGGTGATTCTGCGCATGAAGTCGCTGCATCTGACGGCGATCGAGACGTTCCCGTTCATCGAGCCGCCGCCGGGCCGCGCGATCGCCGACGGCTATCAACTGCTCAACGAACTCGGCGCCGTCGACGACGACAATCAGCTCACGCCGCTCGGCCGCGAACTCGCGCGCCTGCCGCTCGACCCGCGCGTCGGGCGAATGATTCTGGCCGCGCGCGACCAGCAGGCGCTGAAGGAAGTGTTGATCATCGCGAGCGCGTTGTCCGTGCAGGATCCGCGCGACCGGCCGATCGAAGCCCAGGAGCAGGCCGATCAGGCGCATCGCCGTTTCGCTGACGAGCGCTCCGAATTCCTGCAGTGGCTGAAAATCTGGAACTGGTTCGAAGAAGCGATCGCGCACAAGAAGTCGAACAAGCAGTTACACGAAGAGTGCCGCAAGAACTTCCTGTCGCAACTGCGCTTGCGCGAATGGCGCGACGTGCATTCGCAACTGTTGACGGTGGTGCGCGAGCACGGCTGGCGTCTGAACGAAGCGGAAGCGACTTTCGAGCAGATCCATCTCGCGCTGCTGACGGGCCTGCTCGGCAACATCGGCCTCAAAGCCGACGACGAGCCGTATTACCTCGGCGCGCGCGGCATCAAGTTCTATCTGTGGCCGGGCTCGGCGCTGGTGAAGAAAGCCGGCAAGTGGGCGATGGCCGCCGAACTGGTCGAGACGAGCCGGCTGTACGCGCGCTGCATCGCGAAGATCGAGCCGGAGTGGATCGAGAAGATCGGCGAGCATCTGCTAAAGAAGTCGCTCTCCGAGCCGCACTGGGAGAAGCGCGCGGCGCAGGTCTCGGCGTTCGAGCGCGCGGTGCTGTACGGGCTGCCGATCTATCACCGGCGGCGAGTGAGCTTCGGCAAACAGGATCCGGCGCGCGCCCGCGAGCTGTTCATTCGCGGCGCGCTGGTGGAAGGCGAGTTCGATACGAAGCTCGCGTTTTTCGCGCACAACCGCAAGCTGCTCGCCGATATCGAGCAGCTCGAACACAAATCGCGCCGGCAGGACGTGCTGGTCGACGACGAGCTGATTTTCGCCTACTACGATCAGGCGCTGCCGAAGGGCATTTACACCGGCGCGTCGTTCGAGCGCTGGTATCGCGACGAGGTGAAAAAGAGCGGCCAGCCGGAAGACAAACTGCGCCTGCTGTATCTGTCGCGCGACGATTTGATGCGGCACGAAGCCGCCGGCGTGACCACCGACCTGTTCCCGAAACGGATGACCATGGCGGGCGTCGAAATGGCGCTCACCTATCACTTCGAGCCCGGTTCGCCGCGTGACGGCGTGACGCTCGCCGTGCCGCTGTATGCGCTGAATCAGGTCGACGCGCGGCGCTGCGAATGGCTCGTGCCCGGCATGCTGAAAGAGAAGACGCAACTGCTGCTCAAGTCCTTGCCGCAGAAGTTGCGCCGTCATTGCGTGCCGCTGCCGGAGTACGCGGCGGGTTTCGTCGACCGCCACAGCGCTCCGCGCTTCGGCGCGGGCGGTTTGCTCGAGTCGCTGATCGCCGATATTCGCGAGCAGACCCAGGTCGCGATGAAACAGTCCGACTTCAAGCTCGAGACCTTGCCGCCGCATCTGTTCATGAACTTCAAGGTCGTCGACGAGCATGAGCGCCAGCTCGCGATGGGCCGCAATATGTCGCAACTGCGCGCCGAACTCGGCGGCCAGGCGCAGCAGCATTTTCAGAAGATCGCATCGAGCGCGGCCGGGGCGGCGTTGGCGGACGCGGGCGGCGGCGGTGTCGCGACGCCGTCGCAAACGTCAGGCGCGGCCGGTGCAGGCGCGCAGCGAGGCAAGGGCGGTGCTGCCGTGCCAAGTCCGCAGGCTGCGTCGCAAGCCGGCACGCAGGGCACGGCCTTGTATGAAAAACTGACGACCTGGAATTTCGGCAAGCTTCCCGAACTGCTCGAAATCCGTCGTGGCGGGCAGACGTTGTTCGGTTATCCGGCGCTGGTGGATCGCGGCACGCATTGCGACGTCGAAGTATTCGATTCACCCGACGAAGCCGCGCGGATTCATCGCGCGGGATTGCGTCGACTGTTCGCGTTGCAGTTGAAGGAGCCGATCAAGTATCTGGAAAAGAATCTGCCGGGTTTGCGCGAAATGGCGATGCAGTTCATGCCGCGCGGCACGCAGGAAGAGTTGCGCGATCAGCTGATCGACACCGCGCTCGACCGCGCCTGCTTGCAAGACCCGTTGCCTGATGACGACGTCAGTTTCCACACGCGCCGCGACGAAGGCCGCAGCCGCCTGACCTTGCTGGCTCAGGAAATTGCCCGTCTGATCGGGCAGATTCTGGGCGAATACGCGACCGTGGCGAAGAAGCTGGTGCAGGCAAGGTCGTTCACGGCGGCGCATGCTGATCTGCAGAATCAGCTCGACGGACTGATCGGCAAGCGCTTCGTGGTCGACACGCCGTACGCGCAGCTGGCGCATTTTCCGCGCTATCTGAAGGGGATTGCGCTACGCATCGACAAGCTGAAGGCGGACCCCGCGCGCGATGCGCGGCAGTACGCCGAATTCCAGCCGCTGCTGCAGAACTATCAGCGCGCGGTGGCGCAACGCGGCGGCGTGCTGGATCCGCGCTTGTCGGAGTTCCGCTGGTTGTTGGAAGAGTTACGGATCTCGCTGTTCGCGCAGGAGCTGCGTACGCCGATGCCGATTTCGGTGAAGCGGCTTTATAAGGTGTGGGAGTCGATGCAGCGCTGACCGAGACGAGGAGGGGACGCCGTGTGGCTTCCTCGCGTGGGTAGGTTCGGTTACAGATCGTCGTTATAGACCGGCAGCCTTTCGTGGCGAGGTAAAAAAAGCGCGCGGCGCCATGCCTTGTGGGAATGGCGTCGCGCGCAAAAACGGGCGCGGGGCTTGGGTCGAGCTCGCGCTCGTCGCACATGGAAAGTCGATGGACCGGGCTTTTGCTGCGACTCGCTTGGCCCGGTCTGTCCTGCCAGTTTCGTTACCAGTGCATGCCGGCGCCGACCGACGCGCCGAACTGGCCGCGCGAATCCGTGGTGCCTTGCAGCTTGTAGACCCACTTCCCCGTTTCCGAGATTTGCGATACGCCGATGGCCAACGCCGATTGACCTGCGTAGGTGCCGCCGGCCATTGCGACCATGCCGTGACCCGGCAGAATCGCCTGCGGCAAGCCTGCCATTGCCATGGCGGATGCCGTGCCGCCATATCCATCGCGACGGGCCGAGCGGATCTGGTCGTCGGTGTAGCTGTTCGCCTGGCTGACCGCTCCGCCCACGCTTTGCTGCAACTGGTTGACGTTGACCGCGTCGGTGCCTTGCGCGCCGGCTGCGACATTGGTGATCTGGCGTTCCTGGCCTGCAGCGCCAACGGAGACGGTGTTTGCGCGGTCCGCGATCGAGCCTTGCCCCAACGCGACGGAGTTGTTGGCGCTGGCGTTTGCTGCTGCGCCGAGCGCGGTAGCGTTGGCGCCGCTGGCAATGGAGTTCGCGCCGAGTGAGGTGGCGTTCGCGCCGCTGGCCAGTGAGTTCGCGCCGATGGCGACCGCGTTGGTGCCGGTAGCCTGAGCGTTGGCGCCCCCAGCGACGGACTGCGTGCCGGATGACACGGCGCCTTGGGTGTCGCGATTGCCTTCCGCGCTGAAGAACCGATTGCCCGAGTTGACCACGGCGTTGTTGACCGCGCCCGCGATGGCAGCGTTCAACTGATCGACGTTGACCGCATCGGTGCCGTCCACCCCCGCCGCGACGTTGTGGATCGCCGTGCCGCCGTTCGCGGCGTCGCCGCCGAGCGTCACGCTATTCCTGTTGACGCTGCCGCCGGCGTTCTGGTCGTACACGACCGCGCCGTCGAGCTTGGCGGCATTGGCGGCGCCTTGATCGCTCACGGCTTTGAGCTGCGCGACGTTGACGGCGTCGGTGTCGGCGGTGCCGGCCGCGACGTTCGTGATCTGGCGTTCGTTGCCGGCGGAGCCAACGGAGACCGTGTTCGCGCGGTTGGCGATCGAACCTTGGCCCAGGGCGACGGAACCGTCAGCCGATGCGTCCGCGTCGTGGCCTATCGCAATTGAATCGACATTGCTGGCAACGGCGTTGTAACCCATGGCGATGCTGCCGGCCGACGTAGCCGAAGCATATGCGCCGAGCGCGGCGGCGCCCGTTCCCGCTGCGGCGGAAATGGCACCGAGCGCCGTAGCATTGTCGCCCGATGCGGTCGCGAGCACCCCTGTTGCGACAGCATGCGTGCCGCTCGCGACGGCGTCGTCCGTGCCGTCGGCGGCGCCATCGGCCTTGAAGTAGTGCTGCGTGCCGCTTTGCGCAAGCGCGTCGACCTTGCCATCGACCGCACTCAACTGACTCAGGTTGACGGCGTCGGTCGCCGCCGCGCCCGCTGCGACGTTAGTCAGACGACGCTCGTTGCCTGTCGAGCCAACGGACACCTCGCCGAAGGCCTTGGTCGCCTGGACCACGCCGCTCGTGCCGAATTCCTCGCCGGGTTGGTTGAGATTCGCGGTCGTGGTCGAGTTCGCCCCGAGGCCGACACTGTTCGCGGCGGTGACACTGGCGTTGTAGCCAAGCGCCACGCTGTTGGTGCCGGAGACATTCGCGTTGGCGCCGAGCGCCGTCGAGCCGTCGGCGTAAGCGAGCGAGCCGTAGCCGAGCGCGGACGCGTAGGCACCGTACGCGGTCGCGAGGCGACCCAGCGCGGTGCCATTTTGCCAGGCGCGGGCACCCGCGCCGAGGGCCACGGCGTTTGTGTCGTTTGCTAGCGCCGCATTGCCGACGGCGACGCCGTTCAAGCTGCTCGCCGATGCGGCATAGCCGACGGCGATTGCATTCGCTGCCGATGCGCTTGCCTGATAGCCCGTAGCGACAGCGCCGGTTGCCGCTGCGTCGGCGTTGTACCCGATTGCAACGGCCCCGGCACCGGCCGTTTCCGAGTGAGCGCCGCGGCCGAGTGCGACCGAGTTGTCACCGTCCGCCCGGGCGTTGTAGCCAATCGCCGAAGCGCCGGTGACGGTTGCGTGAGCGTCGTCCGGCGTCAGCGAGTCATCGTTGGTCCGGACGTACTTGACACCGCTGCCGTTCTGCTTGATGTAGGCGGTGCGGGTGTCGCCAGCGATGGCGTAGAGCTGGGCGCCATTCACGGCCTCGGTGCTGCTGGCGGATACGGCACCTTGATGCACGTTGGTGATGGTCGTGCCGCCCGTGACGCCGCCGTCCGTGGAGGTGGGACCCGCGAGCGTGGCGCTGTTCGTGTTGACGGTGCCGTTTGCATTGTCGTACGTGACGGCATTGGCCGTAGCGGCGCTAATGGCACCCTTGAGCTGGCTGACGTTGACGGCATCGGTGTCGGCTGCGCCAGCGGCGACGCCGGTGACGGACCGGTTGCCGACGTTGACTTCGCCAGCCGAAGTTTGTGGTGCGGTGAGGCCGTAGGCGGTGTACCCGGTCTGGGCGCCGACGGTCGTGAGTGAACCCGCGCCGAGCGCGACACTGTTGGCGACCGTGGCTGACGCCGCATAACCGATAGCGACCGAGTTGAGGCCGGTGGCTTGCGCGGATGTGCCAACCGCCGTTGCCCCCACTCCGCTGACGAAAGCCTGATTGCCGACCGCGATGCCATAGAGGGCAGTGGGTGCGGTTGTCGCCTGCACGCCCATTGCAATCGATTTGTCGCTGTACGCCTTCGACTGAACGCCGGCTGCGATCGACATGGCGCCCTGCGCATCAGCCTGGAAGCCCGTCGCGATCGCGTAGGGGCCCCCTGCTGTTGCGCCGATACCGATCGCAATCGCTCCCGGGCCTCCCACATAGGGCGCGACATCGCTTCCAGGCGAATCGACGCTCGTGTTTACGAAGAGGGCGGCCCGCGCCGCCGGCGCGCCACCCGCCAGTGCCGCCAGAATCACCACTGCACGCGCGATGGCCTTCTTGCGCGTTGTCTTTGATCTTGCCGTTACCGGCGCCGCCGGCGACATTGCCGTCGCTTCACACCAAACCAGTGGGTTATTGCTATTCATTGTTTTAGAAACTCCGCGGTAGTGCGTGAATGCACGGCACATGAGCACGGGTGTTTGTGTATGGATTCATCGCCCTGATAAATTGCGCAAAAATAAAGAATCTGCGGGCCTTGGTTTTACCAATTAAGCCCTTCGTTCTTTCTTACGTGCGAAACACCCGCGTCACGTCCGTGCATCCATGAAATGAGTGGATGGGGAGGAGGTGGCAGGATTGTCCGGTTTGGCGGCAGCGCGGGAGATCAGTTAAATCTGAAGTGAGTGCGGAAAAATCGCTTTGTGTCGGAGTGTCTCGGTTGATCAATATCTAAGAGGTGTTAAATAAGGAATGTTCAAAATATGTTCTGGTAATTGTTTGTTTAATCTAAGCGTATTCTTGTGGTTATACGCTTTCGGTGAGATCCGACGTTTCAGGCGTGATACTCGTTAGTCGGACCTGAACAACGTTCAAAGCCTCGCGGTATGGGGCTTTGAGCTGGAAATGCGGTTGTGGGAATTGCAGGAACCTGGCATATTAACGCGAGAATCCTGCATTTTTCGACGAGGTGCAGATGGGTCCGAAGACGCCAGTGACGGAGGGAGATTTCTTCCGGCAACCTCTGCGAGAACAGATCAACCTGAAGCATCCATTGGTGCGCCTGACTGACCTGATCAACTGGGAACGGCTGGGTGCATTGATGAGCGAGAGCTTCGTGTCGCACAAGGGTCGACCGGCGAGTTCACCGCGCCTGATTGCGGGGCTGCTGTATTTGCAGCACGCGTTCGATCTGTCCGACGAAGAAGTCGTCTGGCAATGGGTGGAGAACCCGTACTGGCAGGTGTTTACGGGCGAAACGTACCTGCAGACGGAGCCGCCGATCGACCCGTCGAGCCTGACGCGTTGGAGGAAGCGACTGGGCGAAGCCGGCGTTGAGGAGTTGCTGGCCGAGACCATTGAAGCAGCAAAACGTGCTGGCGTGATTAAGGCCGCGAGCGTGAAGCGGGTGATCGTTGACACGACGGTCATGGAGAAGGCGATTTCCCATCCAACCGATTCGCGGCTGCTCGAGCGGTGTCGCGAACATCTGGTGAAGGCCGCAGCGCGGCACGGCCTGAAGCTGCGGCAGAACTACAACCGTGAGGCGCCGCGTCTTGGGTTGCAAATTGGCCGCTACGCTCACGCGAAGCAGTTCAAGCGCATGAGGAAGGCATTGCGCACGCTGCGTTCGCGCGTTGGTCGCGTCATGCGAGATGTTGAGCGGCAGATCGCTCAGGTGGCAGACTCAAGCCGTACTGCGCTGCAGGAGCTGATCGCCAGGACGAAGCGGATTCTGTCGCAGAAGCCGAAGGACAAGAACAAGCTGTACGCGCTGCATGCGCCGGAAGTCGAATGCCTGGCCAAAGGCAAGGCGCGCAAGCCGTACGAATTCGGCGTGAAGGTGTCGATCACGACGACTCACAAGGAAGGACTGGTAGTTGGCATGCGCTCGATGCCTGGCAATCCGTACGATGGTCATACGCTGGCTGAAGCGCTGGAACAGGCAGCAATCCTGTGCAACGCCACGCCGGAAGTCGCCATCGTCGACCGTGGCTACAAGGGCGTCGCCGTCGACGGCGTGAAGATCTACCACCCGGGTTTGCGGCGGGGCATCACACGCGGACTACGTGCGATGATCAGACGGCGCAGCGCAATCGAGCCAGCCATCGGTCACATGAAGACAGACGGAAAACTCGATAGGAACTGGCTCAAAGGCGCGCTCGGAGATGCGATGCACGCGGTACTGTGTGGGGCCGGCCACAACCTCCGCATGATCTTGAGGAGGCTGCGGCTTTTTTGTGTCTTCATTCTCGCGGCTTTCCTTAACCGCTGCATTGCCGCCGACATGATGGCGTGACGTCGGTCGCTCGGGAAACGAATTGTTCAGGGCCGACTCGTTACGGGTGCTTTCGCGATCGCGTGTTGTGTCGATCCGCTCGCTAAGCGGCGGTCGAGGCATTGCGCCCTTGATTTCTCTTGCCCTGACACCGACCTGCGTCAACCGCTGGCCCCGGCAAACGTTCTACAATGATGGTTGTTCTCCGAAGTGAGTTTTCATGCGTAAATTTTTTCTTCCCGGCTTGACTGCTACGGTCGCCGCGGGCGCGGTGCTGGTCGCCGCCACAGGCTTTTTTTCTCCGGCGGCCCACGCCAACAACGTGATCGTGCTCAATTCCGGCGAAGCCACGCTGAGCCTGATCGACGAGGCGACCCGCCAGGTTGTCGGCACGGTGCCCACGGGCAAGGAACCGCATCACCTGATGGCCACGCCGGACAATTCATCGTTGATCGTCGCGAATTCGGTGTCGAACAACCTGATGTTCGTGGATCCGAAATCGGGCCAGGTGCAGCGCTGGGTCGAGAATATCGAAGATCCGTATCAGATTGGGTTTTCGCCTGATCGCAAATGGCTGGTGACCACCGGCCTGCGTCTGGACCGTCTGGACATCTATCACTACGACGGCCAGAAGAACCAGATGACGCTGGCGTCGCGCCTGCCGCTCGCCGTCATGCCGAGCCACATGGCGTTCACGAACGACAGCAAGACGGTATTCGTCACGCTGCAGGTGTCGGGCGAACTGGCCGCGATCGACCTGGCTACGCAAACCGTCAAGTGGAAGATGAAGGTCGGCAAGGTGCCGGCGGGCTTGTGGATGACGCCGGGCGAGAAATATCTGCTGATCGGCATGACCGGCTCGGATTACGTCGCGGTGGTGGATTGGCGCAACCAGAAGATCGTCAAGACGATCCACACCGGCAACGGCGCGCACAACTTCCGTTCGCTGGCTGACGGCAAGCACGTCGCGGTGTCGAACCGCGTGGCGAGCACGATCAGCATCATCGACGAGGACACGCTCACCAACGTCGGCGACATCACCGGTTTGATGCCGGGACCGGACGACATGGAACTTTCCGCCGACAAACGCTATCTGTGGGTTACGTTCCGCTTCGCGAAGCACGTCGGCATCATCGACCTGACAACGCGTAAGCTGATCCAGACGATTGCCGTCGGCCGTTCGCCGCATGGCATCTATTTCTTCAATCGCGCGCCGGTCACGGCGCCGAACGGCGCCTGATGCGAAGGCTCATGCCGCACCACGCGAACCGTCACGGATGAAGTAACCCGACCCGCACCATGTTCCATCTGATTTTTTCTTCCCTCGACAGCTTCGTCTCCGCCGTGCAGACGTTGTTGTACGTCGACGTGGTGCAGCCGCTGCTGTTCCGCTTCAATCTGATGGATTACGACGAAGACACCTACGACAGCCTGTATTGGGTGATCGTGGGTGTCGTCGAAGTGCTGGCCATGTACGCGGTTCTGCGTCCGCTCGAAGCGCTGCGTCCGGTGGAGCAGTGGGAGAGCCGCAAGGCAGTGCGCGTCGACGTGATCTACACGTGGATCGCCAAGCTCGGCATTCTCAACCTGTTCTTTTTCTTCGCGCTGCAGCCGTTCTTCGACAACGTGCAGGCGTGGCTGCGGCTGCACAATATTTCGAATATCGAGTTCGACAACCTGTGGCCCGGCATCACCACGCAGCCGCTCGTCACGTTCGTGATGTATCTGCTGGTGCTCGATTTCGCCGGCTACTGGTATCACCGCTGGGAACACCGGATCGGCGTGTGGTGGGAACTGCACGCGGTGCATCACAGCCAGCAGCAGATGTCGCTGTGGTCCGACGACCGCAATCATCTGCTCGACGATCTGTTGCAAGCCTCGTTCTTCGCGGTGATCGCGCTGGTGATCGGCGTGCCGCCGTCGCAGTTCGTCGTGCTGGTCGCCATCACGAATCTCGCGCAGAGCGTCCAGCACGCGAACATCCGCATGTACTTCGGCTGGCTGGGCGAGCGGCTGCTGGTCAGCCCGACGTTTCATCGCCGGCATCATGCGATCGGCTACGGTCACGAAGGGCTGAAATACGGTTGCAACTTCGGCGTGCTGTTTCCGTGGTGGGACATGCTGTTCCGCAGCGTGTCATGGAGCCGCGAGATGGAGCCGACCGGCATCCGCGATCAACTCGAAGGCCGCCGTTACGGCGACGGCTTCTGGGCGCAACACTGGCTCGCCTTCGTGCGCATCGCCGGGCGTCTTTCGCCGAAGCGCCGCACCGAAAGCAACGACGCCGCCGCCGTTTGAGCGCGCTTCCTCCCACGCCGCCGGTTTCCCCGGCGGCGCGTCACGTGGTTTATCCTATTCACGTTTGCGACCTAACGCGGGGCTGCCCAGCGGGTTCGTCGCACGGTTCGCTCCATTCCATCGTTTCGTTCACCGGCACTGGCTCGCATGAATGATCTGTTGCGCTCGTTCGGACGCGCGCTCGCAAGCGCGCTCCACCCGCGCATGCTCTGGCTGACCTTCATGCCGTTTCTGGCGGCGACGGTCGGGTGGGGCGTGATCCTGTGGTTTTCCTGGCAGACGCTGATCGGCGCAACCCGCACCTGGCTCGAAGGCTGGTCGTTCACGATCACGCTTTATCATCTGTTCGACTGGCTCGGTTTTTCGGCGCTACATGCGGCGATCGCGCCGTTTATCGTGATCGCGATGGCGATTCCGCTGATCGTCGTCACGGTGTTGCTGCTGATCGCCACGCTGTCGATGCCCGCGGTCATCCGCTTCCTGTCGGCGCGGCAATTCCCGAGCCTGGAAATGCGCCGTGGCGGAACGTGGTACGGTAGCCTCGGTCAGGCGTTGTGGACCACGCTGGTGTGTCTGGTGCTGCTGATCGTCACGCTGCCGCTCTGGCTCGTGCCACCGTTCTTCGCGCTGATTCCGCCGCTCCTGTGGGGCTGGCTGACGTATCGTGTGATGAGCTACGACGCGCTCGCGCTGCATGCCACGCGTGAGGAGCGGCGCGCGCTGGTGCGGCGTTTCCGCTTGCCGCTGCTGTTGATCGGCATCGCGAGCGGTTTGCTGGGTTCGCTGCCGACGCTGTTGTGGGCGTCGTCGGTCTGGCTGATCGTGCTGTTTCCGGTGGTCACGGCCGTGACGATCTGGATCTATGCGTTCATCCTCATATTCTCGGCGCTATGGTTCGGCTACTACTGTTTGCGCGCGCTGCAGCGCATGCGCGCGGATGAGCACGGCGGCGTGCGGCATGCGGCGCCGGTTTCCTACTGATGCATGACTGACTAAGCGAAAAAGAGGCGGCAATGGCATTTGGCGTCATCATCATCGGCGATGAAATCCTGTCGGGCAGGCGTATCGACAAGCATCTGCCGAAGGTCATCGAATTGCTGGGCGCGCGTGGACTGTCGCTCGGCTGGGCGGAGTACATCGGCGACGATCCGGAGCGCATCACGGCGACGCTGCGGCGCACGTTTGCTTCGGGCGACATCGTGTTCTCCACGGGCGGCATCGGCGCCACGCCGGACGACCACACGCGCCAATGCGCGGCGGCCGCGCTCGGCGTGCCGCTCGAACTGCACCCGGAGGCCGCGAAGCTGATTCAGGAGCGCATCCGCGACATGTATCCGGCGAACTCGGCCGCGCCGCTCGATCTGGAGTCGCCGGAAAATCGGCATCGCCTGAATATGGGCACGTATCCGCAGGGCGCGTCGATCATTCCGAACGGCTACAACAAGATTCCGGGCTTTTCGATCAATCAGCATCACTTCGTGCCGGGTTTCCCGGTGATGGCGTGGCCGATGATCGAGTGGGTGCTGGATACGCAGTACGCGCATCTGCACCACGCCATGCCGCACGCGGAAAAGTCGCTGCTGGTGTTCGAGTTGCCGGAGTCGCGCGTCACGCCGCTGATGGAAAAAATCGAACGCGATTTTCCGGGCGTGCGGGTCTTTAGTCTGCCGAGCGTGGGCGATGCGGAACGCGGCGGCGTGTACGCGCGGCATCACATCGATCTGGGCGTGAAGGGCGAGCCGGAAGCGGTGGCGGCGGCGTTCGTCAAGTTGCGGGAAGGCGTGCATCTGCTGGGCGGCGATATCGTCGAACCCGAGGCGGCGGCTGCGGCGGCGAAGCCGCGCGGCTGATCCGCGCGACATCCGTTTGATTTGGTTCGGGCGCTGCGGCGCCCATTTTTCATCGAGTTCGTCGCCGATGCTGAGCGCGGCTTCGGCGGATCATCGGCCTGTCACATTCAGCGCTGACGATGTGCCTGTCCTCACGTGCGGGCCTCAAAAAGTTGGCGTTGAACCGGTCTCGAGACGCCGTCGTGACTGCTAGCGAGCAGTCAGCAAGCAGGCCGCGAACGGTAGCGCCCAGCAAGCGCCACCACAGCCGCCAGGCAGCAGTCACGCAATCGCCGCACTTACGCCCCGATCCACGGCAATCCGCGAAAACACCAGCCTGACACCGTCTTCCGATGCCCCTGGCTGTCCTTGTCGCCTTCGAAGCCTTCCAGCAGGTCATACGCCTTGGTGAAGCCGGCTTGCGTGGCGGCGATCGCGGCGAGCTTCGAGCGCGCGGCGCTGCGGCACAGGAACAGCACGGGCGTATCGGGCGTGGCGACCTGCTTCAACTGCGCGAGAAATTCCTGATTCGGCACCGCGCCTGGATAGCGCGTCCATTCCACGTGCCCATACTGTCCGTCGCCGATCACCGGCCGGCCGACCCAATCGAGTTCGGCGCGGGTGCGCACATCGACGAGACGCGTGCGCGGATCGAGTTGCAGCAGTTCGAACGCTTCGGCGGGCGATATCGCGCCCGCGTACGGCAGCTGATTCTCGGTACGGCGCTTGTCCGCGCTTGCGTACAACTGTTCGAGCGTGCTCATGAGCGCAAATCTCCTTCGGACCAAATAACCATTCTAGCGCGCGAAGTGCGGCGCGCACCCGTGGCGCGAGCGGCGGCGAACGGCCGTGCGCCGCGACCAGGCGAATGCGCAAAACTGGTGCAAGTTTCGCGAAATGCACCAAAATAAAGATGTCGCCCGTTGCCAATCTGGCGAATGCACGAATTTGGTGCGAAGTCAGACCTGAAGATTTCGGGGCTGCATGCCGTGCGGTGCGCCCATTCCCCGCAAACGCGCGCGTAGTGTGGTTTTGCGCCGGGTTGGCGCATACATGGCACAGAAGCTGCTTTATTGGTGCCGATCGATTTGTCCAGGCAGACTTTTATGTTCCTCCTCAACGATTGAGGGTGGACGTGCCGGGACGGGTCAGCTAGATTGGGCGGCGGCTGAATCCGCCGAATTCGTTAATCAGGAGATAGGTTATGAGTAAATCCGTGGCCGACGTCGTGCAACTCGTCAAAGACGAAGACGTCAAGTTTGTCGACTTTCGTTTCACCGACACGCGCGGCAAAGAGCAACACGTTTCGGTGCCGGTGTCGGCATTCGATGAAGACAAGTTCGAAAGCGGCCATGCGTTTGACGGTTCTTCGATTGCCGGCTGGAAGGGCATCGAGGCATCAGACATGTTGCTGATTCCGGACGCGAACACGGCTTTCATCGACCCGTTCTACGAAGAATCCACCCTCGTGCTGACCTGCGACGTCGTCGAACCGGCGGACGGCAAGGGCTACGAGCGCGACCCGCGCTCGCTGGCCAAGCGCGCTGAAGCCTACCTGAAGAGCACGGGCCTCGGCGACACGGCATTCTTCGGTCCGGAACCGGAATTCTTCATTTTCGACTCGATCAAGTGGGGCACGGATCAGTCGGGCACGTTCGTCAAGATCGGTTCGGAAGAAGCACCGTGGTCGTCGTCGATGGACTTCGAAGGCGGCAACACCGGTCACCGTCCGGGCACGAAGGGCGGCTACTTCCCGGTCGCGCCGGTCGATACGTTCCAGGACATCCGTTCGGAAATGTGTCTGCTGCTCGAACAGATCGGCATTCCGGTCGAAGTGCATCACCACGAAGTCGCGGGTCAGGGCCAGAACGAAATCGGCACCAAGTTCTCGACGCTGGTGCAACGCGCCGACTGGCTGCAGCAAATGAAGTACATCATCCACAACGTCGCGCATACGTACGGCAAGACGGCAACGTTCATGCCGAAGCCGGTGGTCGGCGATAACGGTTCGGGCATGCACGTTCACCAGTCGATCTGGAAAGACGGCACGAACCTGTTCGCAGGCAACGGTTACGCAGGTCTGTCGGAATTCGCGTTGTTCTACATCGGCGGCATCATCAAGCATGCTCGCGCGCTGAACGCGATCACGAACCCGTCGACGAACTCGTACAAGCGCCTCGTGCCGCACTTCGAAGCACCGGTCAAGCTGGCTTACTCGGCACGCAACCGTTCGGCATCGATCCGTATTCCGCACGTGTCGAACCCGAAGGGCCGCCGTATCGAAACGCGTTTCCCGGATCCGATGGCGAATCCGTACCTGTGCTTCTCCGCGCTGATGATGGCGGGTCTGGACGGCGTGCAGAACAAGATTCACCCGGGCGAAGCTGCCGACAAGAACCTGTACGACCTGCCGCCGGAAGAGGATGCAAAGATCCCGACCGTGTGCGCCGGCCTTGACCAGGCTCTGGACTCGCTGGACGCGGACCGTGAATTCCTGACGCGCGGTGGCGTGTTCACGGATTCGATGCTCGACGCGTACATCGAACTGAAGACGGGCGAGCTGCAACGCTATCGTCAGTCGGTGCACCCGATCGAATTCGAAATGTACTACTCGCTGTAAGCGGCCATGGCGCTTCGCCCTTCACACGGCGAAGCGCTTTGCCCGACGCTCGCGATCGGTCACGAAGGGACGGCGGCGCCGTCCCTTTTTCGTTAGGCCGTGCATAACGTTTGCGGCTCGCGGGCAAGGCAATGAGCAACACAATAAGCGCATCACCGTTTTATCACCATCTCCTATCGGCCAGACTGCAAGATGGTTCTTAAGAATCTGATCAAGGCAAGGAAAGGGCACGAGCAGGCGCTCTCGGACGACGCTCAACTCGTCAGTTCCGGTTTGCTGCCGGGCTTCGAGGCGTTGCCGACGGTCGTGCTGGTGCTCGAAAAGCGCACGCTGCGCGTCGCGTTTGCGAATCCGTCGGCGGAGTCGATGCTGGAACTCTCGCGCCGGCAATTGACGCAGATGGCGTGGCCGGACATCTTCTCGAATGCCGACGAACTGGTCGCGACTATTTCCGCGATCGCCGCCCACCGTTTTCACGCGACGCATCTGGACGCCGTGCTCGAGCGTCCGGGCCACGAGCCGCTGCACGTGCATGCGATCGTCGGTTTCCTGGAAGGCGCGCAAGACTACGTGCTGCTCGAACTGTTCGAGAACGAGCGGCATTTACGCACCGACCGCGAGGAGCGCATCAACGACCTCACGGCGGTCAACAAGCAACTGATCCGCAATCTCGCGCACGAAATCAAGAATCCGCTCGGCGGCATTCGCGGCGCGGCGCAACTGCTCGAGTTCGAACTCGGCGAGCGTCAGCGCGATGAATTGCGCGAGTACACGCAGGTGATCATCAAGGAATCGGACCGGCTGCAAACGCTGGTCGACCGACTGCTGGAGCCGCACCGTCATCCGCATATCGTCGGCGACGTGAATATCCACGAGGTATGCGAGCGTGTGCGCCAGGTGATTCTCGCGGAGTTTCCGCGCGGCCTCACCATCGAGCGCGATTACGACGTGAGCGTGCCGGACCTGCGCGGCGACAAGGAGCAACTGATCCAGGCGCTCCTGAACATCGTGCGCAACGCGGCTGAAGCGTTGCGCGAACGTATTTCGCAAGGCGATGCGCGGATCGAATTGCGCACCCGCATTGCGCGCAAGATTACGGTGTCGAAACGCTTATGTAAGCTGGCACTGGACTTGCATATCACTGACAACGGCCCAGGCATTCCCGAAGAAATCCGTGACCGCATTTTCTATCCACTCGTGTCGGGGCGCGAGGACGGAAGCGGTCTTGGACTGACGCTCGCGCAGACCTTCGTGCAACAGCACGATGGTTTGATCGAAGTGGATAGCCGCCCGGGTCACACCGAGTTTCAGATTCTGCTGCCGCTCGACTGCTAACACCATACGTACCCAAACGTACTCAAGACTTCTGACCGACCCATATGAAGCCGATCTGGATAGTAGACGACGATCAATCGATTCGCTGGGTGCTCGAAAAAGCACTGGCCCGCGAAAACTTCGCGACTCGCAGCTTCGCGAACGTGCGCGAAGCGTCGGCCGCGCTCGATCACGACAGCCCACAGGTGCTGGTGTCCGACATCAGGATGCCTGGCGGCTCCGGCCTCGAATTACTGCAAACCGTGCGTGACAAGGTGCCGGGCTTGCCCGTCATCATCATGACGGCGTTCTCGGATCTGGATAGCGCGGTCGCTGCATTCCAGGGCGGGGCGTTCGAATACCTCGCCAAGCCGTTCGACGTCGACAAGGCCGTCGAACTGATTCGCCGTGCCGTGGACGAAAGCATGCGCGGCGAACAGACGTGGGACGAACGCGTCACCGAAGCACCGGAAATGCTCGGCCAGGCGCCGGCGATGCAGGACATGTTCCGCGCGATCGGCCGCTTGTCCCATTCCGCGGCAACCGTGCTCATTACCGGCGAATCAGGCACCGGGAAGGAACTGGTCGCGCGTGCGTTGCACCGACATAGCCCACGCGCGAACGGTCCCTTCATCGCGCTGAACACTGCCGCGATTCCAAAGGATCTGTTGGAATCCGAATTATTCGGTCACGAGCGCGGTGCGTTCACCGGCGCGCAGGCCATGCGTCAGGGCCGCTTCGAACAGGCCGAGAACGGCACGCTGTTTCTCGACGAAATCGGCGATATGCCGTTCGATTTGCAGACGCGTCTGTTGCGCGTGCTGTCGGACGGGCAGTTCTATCGCGTCGGCGGCCACAATCCGTTGCGCGCCAACGTGCGCGTGATCGCGGCGACGCACCAGAATCTCGAATCGCGCGTGCGTCAGGGTCTGTTCCGCGAGGACTTGTATCACCGCCTCAACGTGATTCGCTTGCGCTTGCCGGCTTTGCGCGAGCGCAGCGAAGACATTCCGCTGCTCACGCGCCACTTCCTGCAAAAGAGCGCGCACGATCTCGGCGTCGAGTCGAAGCGCGTGTCCGAAGAGGCGCTGGCTTATCTCGCGTCGCTGCCGTTTCCGGGCAATGTGCGTCAATTGGAGAATCTTGCCAACTGGCTCACGGTGATGGCGCCGGCGCAGACCATCGAGATCAAGGACTTGCCGCCTGATCTCGGGCCCGCGCAAGCCGGCGTGACCGATCTGACCGGTGGCGGCGGTGGGGCGATCGGCGCGGGAGATGCGAGTCTCGCAGGCGGCGCGCCGGTCAACGGTGCAACTGCCGCAACGCATCCGGCCGCGGTGGGCGGCATGCCCGTCGCGACTACCGTCAGCGCCTGGGAAGGCGGCTTGCGCACCGAAGTCGCGCGGATGTTGCGCGAGAATGCGGCGGACGTCATGGACGAACTCGCGCGCCGTTTCGAAGCGGCCGTGATTCGCGAAGCGCTCGACTTCACGCGTGGACGCAAGGTCGAAGCGGCGGAGCGTCTCGGGATCGGCCGCAATACCATCACGCGCAAGATTCAGGAGCTCAATCTCGAGCCGTGAGCGTCGAGTGGCAGCTCGTCACGCGAGTCGACGGCTGCCACAAGGCATAATCAACGCTGTTTTCATTTGACAGCCGACGATGCCCGCACCTCCCCCTCTCACCGCTCCTTTCTCCTGGCCGCTTTCCCCCGATCCCTTCCTGTCGCTCGAAGCGCTCGACGACCCTGACGCGCTCGCGTGGGTCGAACAGCAGAACGCGCGCACGCGCGCCGCGTGGTGCAGCAGCGCGGAATTCGCCTCGCTCAGGCAGCGGCTCGCCGACGCCTATCTGCCGCGCGAACGACCAGTGATTCCCGATCGCTGGAAGGACTGGGCTTACGACCTGTGGCAGGACGAGCGCAATCCCAAGGGCATCTGGCGGCGCACGACGTGGGCAGCATGGCGTGGCGGCAAACCGGAGTGGAAAAACCTGCTCGACTTCGACGCGCTCGGCGCCGCCGAAGGCACGCCCTGGGTGTGTGTCGAGCTAGACATTCTTTATCCCGACGGCGACCGCGCGCTGATCACGCTGTCGCCGGGCGGCTCGGACGCGCTCGTGGTACGCGAGTTCGAAATCGACGCGCGACGTTTTGTCGACGCCGGTTTTGTGATCGCGAAAGCCGGCAAGCACACGGCGACGTGGATCGATCGGGACACGCTTTACGTCGGCTGGGATAACGGCCGCAAGAGCTTGACGCGTTCCGGTTATCCGCGCGAAGTGCGACGCTGGACGCGCGGCACCGCGCTTGCCGACGCGCCCGTGATGTTCAAGGGCGCGTTCGGCGACATCGGCGTGGAAGGGCACTACGATCCGGTCGAGCAACGGCATACGGTGGTGAGCAGCGTCGATTTCTTCGATTCGCAGACCTATTACCTCGATGGTGCCCAGGGTGCCGTCGACGCATGGCGCCGCTACGAGGTGCCGTCGCACGTCGCGGTGAGCGGCTGGCAAGGCTGGCTGTTGCTCGAGCCGCGGCTCGATTGGGACTGCAATGGCGTGCACTATCCAGGCGGCGCGTTGCTGGCGATTCGCGAAGATGCGTTCCTGCGCGGCGAGCGCGACGTGCTGCCGCTATTCACGCCGACGCCGCAAACTTCGGCCTGCGAGTGGACGCATACGCTCAACCACCTGATCGTGTCGTACCTGGAAGACGTGCGGAACAAGACCTTGCTGTTGACGCCGTCGCAAGCCGACGATCAGGCGTGGCATTGGCAGCAGCGTGTCTTTCCAACGCGCGACGACGCGCAAGCCGACGTGTCGCCCGTCGAGCCGACGCTCGACGACGAAGTATTCGTCGATACCGACGATTATCTGCAGCCGCCTGCGTACTGGCTCGCCGACCTCGCGCGCGACGATCTGAGCGAATGGGAATTGCTCGACCGCTGGCCGACGCAATTCGACGCGACGCAGTTCGCCGTCACGCGCGGTCACGCAGTTTCCGCGGACGGCACGCGCGTGCCGTACACCATCGTCGGCCCGCGCGATGCGCAACCACACGCGCGCCCATGTCTGCTCAGCGGTTACGGCGGCTTTGCGATTCCGTTGCTGCCGAGCTATCTCACCGGGCAAGGCATCGGCTGGCTGGCGCGCGGCGGTGTCTATGTGGTCGCGCATATTCGCGGCGGCGGCGAGTTCGGCACGCGCTGGCATACGGCCGCGCAAGGCGAGCATCGCCAGCGCGCATTCGACGATTTCATCGCGGTGGCCGAGGCGCTGATCGACACGGGCGTGACGAGCGCCGCGCAACTCGGCATTCAGGGTGGCAGCAACGGCGGTCTGCTGGTGGCGGCGTGCATGGTGCAGCGCCCTGATCTGTTCGGCGCCGTGGTGTGTGAGGTGCCCTTGCTCGACATGAGCCGCTATCACCTGCTGCACGCGGGCGCATCATGGATCGACGAATACGGCGATCCCGACGAACCCGATGATGCAGGCATGCTGGCCGCTTACTCGCCGTACCACCGCGTGTCAGCGAATGTTGCGTATCCGCCTGTGCTGTTCACTACATCGACGGCCGACGACCGTGTGCATCCAGGCCACGCGCGCAAGATGGCCGCGCGCATGCAGGCGCTGGGCGCGGACCACGTCTGGTATCGGGAGAATACGGAAGGCGGGCACGGCGGCTCCGATGAACTGGAGCAGGCCGAGCATGATGCGATGGTGTTCGAGTTCCTGTGGCGTACGTTGAACCAGTCAACGTAGCCTGACGTGATGACGAACGATCAGACGAGCTGCGCGACGACCGGCGCGTGGTCCGACGGCTGATCCCACTTGCGCGGCACCTTGTCGACGTCGCACGATGAGCACACGTCGGCTAGCGCCTTCGACAGCAGGATGTGATCGATGCGCAGCCCCGCGTTGCGGCGGAACGCCATCATCCGGTAGTCCCACCACGAATAGATCTTTTCCGGCTGCTCGAACTGGCGAAATGCATCGACGAGACCGAGTTCGATCAGCCGCACGAACTCAGCGCGTTCTTCGGGCGACACCAGGTTCTGGCCTTCCCAGGCTTTCGGATCGTGCACGTCGCGATCTTCCGGCGCGATGTTGTAGTCGCCGAGCAGCGCGAGCTTCGGATGCGACGCCATCTCGCTCGCGATCCAGTCGTGCAGCGCAGCAAGCCAGCGCAGTTTGTACGCGAACTTGTCGGTGCCCGGCGCCTGGCCGTTGGGGAAATACGCGGAGATGATGCGCACGCCTTCGATGGTCGCGGCAATCACGCGTTGCTGCGGATCTTCAAAGCCCGGAATGTTCCGCACGATGCTGCCTTCGTCGACCGTCAGGCCGCCGCGCACCAGAATGCCGACGCCGTTATAAGTCTTCTGGCCAGCGAACCAGCTGCGGTAGCCTTTCTCTTCGAGTTCGGCGCGCGGGAATTTTTCGTCCGGCAGCTTCAGTTCCTGGAGGCACAGCACATCGGTGCCGCTGGTTTCGAGCCAGTCGATCACATGTTGCTGGCGGACTTTGAGGGAGTTGACGTTCCAGGTGGCGATTTTCATGACATTCTCACAAGCTTGCGTGATTCCGATAGTCCCGCATCTTATCGCGCGGACGAGACGGCGGTGAAAATGGCCCCGTCTCGGCATCGAAAATAAAAGCGCGAAGCGCCCAAGCCGCGGCGTATAGTGAGACCACTCACACTCGCACTTTTGCGCATCGGGGAGGCATCATGGCCGAACTTTACCCAGCTCTTTATAAGGACTTCGAAGTGCATCCGCTGGTGTTTTCGCGGGCATTCGACAAGTTCGACGGACACAAGCGCCACTCCGAAGGCTACGACGTCGCGGTGCGCGTCTGCCGGCCGGGCGCGATCAGCGGCTCGAAGGCGAGCCGCGTATTTCGTCTCGTGTTGCCGCTCACGTTCTCCGATTTCGGCGTGGCTAAACGCAGCGCAAGTCAGTACGGCGCGGATATCATCGACGGCAAGGTGGAAGGTGCAACGGTCCAGGATCTGTGAGTCGTTTCGCGAGCGTGAAATAATTCGCGCGATCGTTTGACGTCTTGCGAACATCTCTATACAATCCGTTTTCTCTGACGCGGGGTGGAGCAGTCTGGCAGCTCGTCGGGCTCATAACCCGAAGGTCGTAGGTTCAAATCCTACCCCCGCAACCAAGCATTGTTGAAAGCCCGCTGGCGCAAGCCACGCGGGTTTTTTAACTTCTGCGGCATCCGTGCACACATGCGTTGAAGCACACGCGCGCATCGACCTTCACTCCCAATCAATCGCCCATTCCACTGCGGCTTGCGCATGCAACGCAGTCGTATCGAACACGGGCAACGCGGAATCTTCCGGCTTGATCAACAAGGTAATCTCCGTGCAGCCGAGAATCACCGCCTGCGCGCCACGCGCGGCGAGCGCTTCGATCACACGCTGATACACCGCACGCGAAGCGTCGTTCACTTTGCCGTGACACAGTTCGTCGTAAATGATGCGATGCACGTCTGCGCGTTCGGCTTCGTCGGGAATCACTGTCTCGAGGCCGTAGCGCTCGCGCAGGCGCCCCGTGTAGAAAGTTTGCTCCATCGTATAGCGCGTACCGAGCAAGCCCACCCGCTCAATGCCTGCCGCCCGCAGCGCGCTGCCGGTCGGATCGGCGATATGCAGGAAGGGCACGTCGATCGCCGCTTCGATCGACTCGTACACGCGATGCATCGTATTGGTCGCCAGCATCACCAGATCGGCGCCGCCGCGTTCGAGTTGGCGGGCGGCGTCGGCCATCTGCTGGCCGAGCGCGTTCCAGTCGCCCGCGCGCTGGTTCGCTTCGATCGGCGCGAAGTCAACGGTGAGCATCAGGCTGCGGGCGTTGTGGTGGCCGCCCAGGCGCGCCTTGGCGTAGCGGTTGAGGAGCTTGTAGTACTCGGTGGACGATTCCCAGCTCATCCCGCCGATCACGCCGATCGTTTTCATACGCTTGCTCCGTGAGTGGATGACGGCGCGGCATCGACCGTCTGTCGGGCGAGTATAGGCGGGCGACGCGATGCACTGCCGGTACGGATCGCGCGCCGCTCGCCGGTACGCCCAGATGAAAAAACGTCGAACAAAATCGCCGCCACGCGCTTTCTGACGCCGATAGAATCGTAATCAATCAGGACGGGGTCAAAGGGAGCGATAGATGGATCTGATCATCCGCCGCGCGATGCTGCCGCCAGGCGCCGCGCCGCAACACAAAGAGCCGGTCGACATCGGCATGGAAGCAGGGCGCATCGTTGCGGTCGAGCCGAATCTGGCCGCCAACGCGCGCGAAGAAATCGACGCCGCGGGCTCGCTCGTCACGCCGCCGTTCGTCGATCCGCATTTCCATATGGACGCGACGCTCTCGTACGGTCTGCCGCGCGTGAACGCGTCGGGCACGCTGCTCGAAGGCATCGCGTTATGGGGCGAACTGAAGCCGGATTTGACGCAGGAGGCGCTGATCGAGCGCGCGCTGCAGTATTGCGACTGGGCCGTTGCGCGCGGATTGCTGGCCATCCGTAGCCACGTGGATGTGTGCGATCCGCGCCTGCTCGCGGTCGAGGCGCTGGTCGAAGTGAAACGCCGCGTCGCGCCGTATCTCGACCTGCAACTGGTGGCCTTTCCGCAGGACGGCGTGCTGCGCAGCCCGGGCGCTTTCGAGAACCTCAAGCGCTCGATTGCGATGGGCGTGGACGTGGTCGGCGGCATTCCGCATTTCGAGCGCACCATGGCCGACGGCGCGCAGTCCGTGCGGCTCCTGTGCGAGTACGCGGCGGAGCAGGGCTTGCGCGTCGACATGCATTGCGATGAATCGGACGATCCGATGTCGCGGCACATCGAGACGCTCGCGGCCGAAACGCACCGGCTCGGTTTGCACGGGCGTGTCGCCGGTTCGCATCTGACCTCGATGCATTCCATGGACAACTACTACGTCAGCAAGCTCCTGCCGCTGATGCGCGAGTCGGGCGTCGCGGCAATCGCGAATCCGCTGATCAACATCACGCTGCAAGGCCGCAGCGACACCTATCCGAAACGGCGCGGCATGACGCGCGTACCGGAGATGATGGCGGCCGGCATCAACGTCGCGTTCGGCCACGATTGCGTGATGGACCCGTGGTACAGCCTCGGCTCCGGCGACATGCTCGAAGTCGCGCACATGGGCTTGCATGTGGCGCAGATGACGGGCGTCGACGGCATGCGCGCCTGTTTCGACGCGGTGACGGTGAACGCCGCGCGCATTCTCGGTCTGGAAGGCTACGGCATCGCGCCGGGATGCGCGGCCAATCTGGTGCTGCTCGACGCGCGCGATCCGGTGGAAGCAATCCGCCTGCGCGCCGCGCGCCTTGCGGTGGTGAGCCGCGGCAAGGTGGTGAGCCGCGCGCCGGCTGCGCGCGCGGCGCTGTCGCTCGAAGGCCGTCCGTCGCAAGTGGACTTCAAATTGCATCGCGGCTGATTGCAGCGAGGCTCGCGCGAAACAAAAAAACCGGTGTCTGCTTAACGCAGGTCACCGGTTTTTTATCGGCGCATGCAGAGCGCCAACGCTTGTATCAACCGATCAATGCGCCGCGCCCGGCGACATGCCGTTGTGCCGCAGCAAGGCATCGATATTCGGCTCGCGGCCGCGGAACGCCTTGAACGATTCCATCGCCGGGCGGCTGCCGCCCACTTCCAGAATCTCCTTGCGATAACGCAGGCCGGTCGCCTGATCGAGCACGCTGCCGCTCGCCGTTTGCGCCGCTTCTTCGAATGCCGCGTAGGCATCGGCGGAGAGCACTTCAGCCCACTTGTAGCTGTAGTAGCCCGCCGCATAACCGCCCGCGAAAATATGGCTGAACGTATTCGGCCAACGCGAGAACGGCGCCTGCGGCACGACATGGAAGCGCTCGTTGATTTCGCTCGCGAGTTCGGTGGCGTTCTTGGTGCCGGACGCGTCGAAGCCGGTATGCAATTGCATGTCGAACATCGAAAACACGATCTGACGCAGCGTGCCCAGACCGCTCTGGAAGTTCTTCGCGGCGAGCATTTTGTCGAACAGATCACGCGGCAACGGCTTGGCCGTTTCGACGTGCGAGGTCATGTCGCTCAACACGTCCCACTCCCAGCAGAAGTTCTCCATGAATTGCGACGGCAGTTCGACCGCGTCCCACTCGACGCCGTTGATGCCCGACACGCCCAGTTCATCGACGCGCGTGAGCATGTGGTGCAGGCCGTGGCCGAACTCGTGGAACAGCGTGATGACTTCGTCGTGCGTGAAGCAGGCGGGCTTGCCGCCGACCGGCGCCGAGAAGTTGCAGGTCAGATAGGCGACCGGCGTTTGCACGCTGCCGTGCGTGTGCTTGTGACGGCCGCGCGCATCGTCCATCCAGGCGCCGCCGCGTTTGCCTTCGCGCGCATACAGATCGAGGTAGAACTGCGCGACGAGGCCGCCGTCCTGATTCTCGACGCGGAAAAAGCGCACGTCCGGATGCCACACGGCCGCGTCGTCGCGACGGATACGCACGCCGAAGAGTGTTTCCGTGACCTTGAAAAGCCCCTTGAACACGGCG